>DAINPV010000358.1:0-3982 GCA_036743315.1 bacterium
GGCCGGTTGTTGATCGTAGTGGGCGCCCAGGCCGTCATAGTATCGGATCCACCGTTCCGCGCCTGAAGAATCATAATTAATTGTAACATAATCGAAATATAGATCGTTGCCCTCGGCCGCCAGCGGGCTTATGCCGGCGACAAAAACGTTGCCGAGGTCGTCGGTCGCCACCGCGACCGGTTCGTCGTCATTGTTGGCGGGACCGTTATGGATGCGCCGCCACAGCTCGTTGCCCTGCGCATCGTATTTAACCGTGGCGATGTCGAACCGTTGCTCGCCGGCGAAAGCCTTGCCGACGACGATCACGTTGCCGCTCGGGTCAAAGGCCATCGCGACCGGGATGTCGGTGAGGGGAAAGGGGCCGTCGAAGCGTGCCAGCCATTTTTGGTTGCCGTCGGCATCGTAAACGATGGTGAAGAAATCGAAGGCGTTGGGTCCGCCCGTACCCAGCGATTGTCCGGTGACCGCCACGTTGTTTTGCTCATCCACCGCCAGGTCGAAGGGACAGTCGTTTTTGCCGCCGTCGAATTTCTCGGACCAGGCCAGGTCGCCGGCCGCCGTGTATTGTAGGACGATGAAGTCGAAATCGACGCACGCCAGATCGTCGTCGTCCAACTGCACGCAAACGACGCCGCCGACCAGGATGTCGTCTTCGCCGTCGGCGGCCAAGGCTACCGGTTTATCATAATTCAGTAAGCTAGCGTCTTCGTCGTGTTGGTTGATCCACAGTTGTTCACCGCCGGAGTTATATTTGATGGTGGTGATGGCGCTGTCGGAAGACCCGGTGACAATCACGTTGTCCAGCGAATCGAGCGCCAGGGCGACCGGCGTGTCGACCGCCTCAAAGGTTCCCCGATACCTTGCTTCCCAGAGGGCGTTGCCTTCGCTGTCGTACTTGATGGTGATCATTGTGCCGTCGGCTTGTCCGAGAATCAGAATATTGCCCTGAGAGTCGATTTTCATGTCATGCACGTATTCGTTGTCGCCGATCGGGGCGTCGTAATGAACGATCCATTCTTCGGTTACGCTTTCGGCGGATGCGGCCGCCGCGCTCGCGATCGTAATGGTCAATGATAAGATAAGAAAAATCACGAGTGTTTGCCGAAATAAGTTCATTATCCATATATGTATCATCGGTAAGCCCTCCATAGTTCAGGTCATTATTGCATACCCGCAGAGACATGGCAAGATATTATCGGCTGGGATAGCAGTATGGGCGGGCGGAGATAAAGAATCCCGGTCGCGCGATCGGCGAACGGATCTCGAGGGTGATGGGCCGACGAATCGATTCGTCACCCGCTCCGGTTCGGGTCTCGCGACCGGTATGGGCCTTCAACGATGTCCGGCTGAATTGCTCGTTTTCTGTCTGGTTGCCGTTTGGTTCTTTTACTGTTCCTTGATTGCCTTGCCCGTCAGCCACTGGTCGATGTTCTTCTGCACATTCGGTTCGTCGGCGCTGAAGATGCGCTCCTTTTCGTAGAAGCCGGCTTCGCGCGCGATGTGCTCGATCTGGCCGCGGGTCGTCGGATTGTTGACCAGCACCGCACTGCGGGTCATCCCGCTGCGCAGGTAAAGCTTCTGGCCTTCCTGCAGCGCCTTGAGGGTCTGGTCGTCGAGCGGACGCAGGTCGCTGGTGTCCAGGTGCACCACGAACTGCTTGGGAGCATTGAGCAATTCGCGCTTGGACTCGCTGACCCATCGCTGCATTTCGCTCTCGTTGATCTGGCCGCTGAGCTTGACGTTGAAGACCGTCGTATTCCCGATTTTTGATTTGTTGATACGATACATGGTTTCCCCCCTTATCGTTTTATGGATGCAAGGTCGAAACTCGATACCAAAATCTAATTACTGATAAACAAAAGTAAATTCGTTTTTTAAAATTAGAAATGTGCCGTCAGCCGGGACAAAACTTCCGGTAATTTTACCCACTTGGGAAAGTGTTTTTCGATATTGTCCGCATAAAAAAAGAAAAAAGCTTTTCGCTTGACGCAAAGCGAAGCCGACCGACCCGTGCAGGGGCGCGACGGCCGGATTTTTCCCGAATAATGAAATTCCAATATTGCCTTGGCCGTCGACTTTGGAGTATAGGGATAAAGGGAAGAAATATCAGCCCAAAATTTATATAAATAAAGATAGATCAATCATCTCGTTGCAGCGATTTTTATATTGATAATACAACCATAAAAAAATGATTGATTACGATCAACCGGAGGGGAGAGGTTAATGAAAAGGTGGGACATTTTCGAACGGGGCGTCGTGTTTCGTGTTTCACGGGGATTGTACCTGGCTTTGGCGATTCTGATTACGGCCGGGTTGCTCGGATCGTTGGGGATGTTTCTTTACTCGGTCAGCCCGACGATGAGGGGGGCCGTGCCGGACAAACCGACGCCGCCGACGCCGCCGAGCATCACGGTGGCGGAGATCAACGAGGAACTGGCCGGTCCGGACGTGTCCAAGGCGGTGGCTCTTCAGGAGCGGCCGCCTACGGAGCCGGAACCGGAATTCATTCCGGCGGACGTCGATCCGGATCGCCGCAAGATTCTGGAGACGAAGCAAAAGTTACGCGAGACGTATTTCCCCCTCGAAGGCTTTCCGTGGGATTCGATCTTCGGCCAGGTCTGCACCAATAGCTGGGGCAATCACTGCTTCAACTGGCAGACCAAGGAAACGAAAGCCGGCGTGAGTTCGTTGATCGATCGCGGCATTCAGGAACTGAACCCGGAACTGAGCATTCAGTTGCTGCAGGATATGACGGATCTACTGGCGATGGCGCCGCAAAACGACAACAGCCGGTACATCGCGGCGCGGTCGATCGTCGATATCTCCCGGGCGTTCAACGAGCCGCCGCAGATCGTTTATGACGAAATCGGCACGATTCTGCGCGGCGGAACCGCCAAAACGGAAGCGGCGAAGTTGACCCCGCCGACGGACGAGGAAAAGGATCTGCTGTTCAACGTGCTCTACGCCATTAAAAAGGCCGACAGCAAAACGACGGTGCTGACCGAATACCTGCGCCAGTGGAAACAGCTGGCCGGCTTGTTCCCCGCCGACGTGCGCGAGGAGGCGCTCTCCATCGTTTGGTTCCAGGTGAAATACGCCCATGCCGAACAGGCGCCGGCGATGCTTGCGGCGATCGTCCAGACCGTTCAGGGTCTCGACGAGGCGCAGCGCAAAGACGGTTTGATCGTTTACGCGCGTTTGATGAGCGAAAAAATGCGCTCGGCGCAAATGCAATACGATCGGGAAATGTCCGATTACAACTTGGCCGTCAACGAGCGCGAGGCGGCTTATCTGCAAAAGAAGATTAAAAAGACCGCCTACACCGGCAAAGCCCTGTACGGCGTGGCCGTGGCCGTCGGCGGCATCGCCCTGATCGGTTTGCTGCTGGGATTGTTGGGCATCGAGCGCAACACGCGCACCTTGGAGCAGTTGTTGAGTCTGCAGATGCAATCCATGCCGGGTGTCGCGGCGACAATGCCCGCCCAAAAACCGGCCCAAGCCGAAGCCGACGCGGAAGGGGCGTCTTTCAACAATCGCCATTGAACCGTTTTCACCATCGCGCCGTATCGGATGCGGCGTCGATTTCATGACCCGCTTGCCGCGAATCCCGCTGTGTAAATAGGCGCCTCAAGTGAATGGCCGTTCCTTGCGTGCTCCGGCGCTCTCTTGTACACTGACGGCTTGTCCGCGGCGTCCGCCGGGAAGGGGAGCGTGTGGTCCGACCGCGCAGCGAATGGAAGTGCGACAGCAACGATCCCGCGTGTGCATCGGCCGGCGCCGGCCGCGGGAGAAGGGGATACACGATGAGGATGAAGTTACAGTTGGCTATGTTGCTATTGTCCTTGGCCGCCGTCGTGTCGGTCATGTGCGGCTGCGATTGCGGCGACGATGACGACGATGACGACGACGATGACGATGACGACACCGCCGACGACGACACGAGCGACGACGACACGAGCGACGACGACACGAGCGACGACGA
>DAINPV010000359.1:0-3980 GCA_036743315.1 bacterium
ATAGCCCTGGAAATCGCCATTCACCAAGAGACGACAAGCCCCGGAGGGGCGACTGGTCAGTAGCGAAGGGCGATAGCCCTGGAAATCGCCATTCACCAAGAGACGACAAGCCCCGGAGGGGCGGAGGAATCTCACCTGCACCCCTGTCAGGGGTTTGGGATTTGCGACCTCTTGCACCAGGGCGAAAGCCCTTCGCTACGTACCTGCGCCCTACGGGCTTATGGTTGTCCCGGCCGGAGCAGGCCGAAGGTGCGATGACTCACCCACAATAATTAAGTAAGGTGTCCCTTGAATTCTTGAATTAGAATTAACGTCGGTTAAAAGAAAAGGGCGGCCGAATCGACCGCCCTCATTACGCATTCCGCGTTCTTCATTCCGTTAAATCAGCAGCCGCAGCCGCCGGTGTCATCGTCGTCGTCCGCGTCGCCCTGATCGTCGTCGTCATCGTCGTCGTCATCGTCGTCGTCATCGTCGTCGTCATCGCCGGCATCGTCGTCATCGTCGTCGCCGGTCGCGGTCACGAGGATCGTCACTTCGTCGGTGTCGGTTTCCTCGCCGTCGCTGACGGTCAACGAGAAGACCAGCATGTCTTCCGCGGCCGCGGTGAACGACGGCATCGCCTCCTCGGCGCCGGTCAACGTCACGGTTTCGCCGGCGATCTGCGTCCACTCGTAGGTGATCGCTTCGCCGTCCGGATCGTACGACGCCGAGCCGTCCAGCGTGACGATCGTGCCCTGCGGCACTTCCTGATCGTCGCCCGCGTCGGCGATCGGCGCGATGTTCAACTGCGTGTAGCGGTAGGTGCTCAGATCGAAGCCGCCCTGCCACGCCTTGCGCGGACCCCACCAGTCGAAGCTGATGATCGGGTGGCCCCACGGCAGCAGCGCCGGATCGTGGTTCCACGTCTTGCCGCCGTCGAGCGTGTAGAACAGCACCGAGGTGTAGCTGATGAACTGCTGGCCGCCGCCGCCCAGGAAGCCGACATTGCCCGATTCGTTGAAGGTCATCGCGCTGATCGCGAAGGGCATCGAGCCCAACGCGCTCCAGGGCACGGTGTTGGTCACGTCGGTCCAGTGTTCGCCGGCGTCCTCGGTTTTGTACAGGATGAAACCGCCGCCGAACGGATCGGCGATCATCCAGCCGTCGGTTTCGCTGGTCATCAGCAACGTGAGGAACGACTGTTGCGGTTCGCGGTACAGCAGTTCCCACGTCTGGCCGCCGTCTTCGGTGCGGTACAACCGTCCGTTGAGCCCCTTGCTCGCGCCGCCCTTGTGGTGCTGCCAATACTCGATGCGGTAGGCCGGATCGGTGCGGTACCGGATGCGGTGGATCGTCGCCTGATAGAAGTCCAACGCCTCGTTGTCGGTCTTGGCCGCCGGCTCCGGATCCGACTCGCCGCTGATGATGAAGCCGTAGTCCTCGTCGATGAACTGGATGCCGCTGACGTAGAAGTCCTCGTCGCCGGTGTCGGTCGGCGTGGGCACTTCGGTCCACGAGTCGCCGTCGTTGGTCGACTTGAGCAGCAGGTTCGGACCGCCGCCCGCGAACAACGTGCCGTCATCGGCGCGGTCCATCGTTTCGGTCACGCGCATGAAGCCGGCGGGCGCCGCGATGCGGGTGAAGCTCGCGCCGCCGTCGGTCGTCTTCATGAACAGCGGTTGCAGCGTGAACATGCACACGAACATGCACCAGGGTTCCTCGACCTTCTCCAGGCAATCCGGGTTGACCCCGAAGCCCATCATGATCGCCTCGTTCGGCCCCAGCGCCTGCACCTGCAGCATGAAATCCATGATGTGCAGCGCCTGGCACACGTCGCTGCCCAGGCTCAGCGAGTAGATCGAACGATAGGTCTCGCCGCCGTCCTCGCTGTGCCAGGCGTAGTCGATGTCCAGCGGGCCGGTCTGCCACATGCCCACCGTGTACAACTCGGTCTCGCTCGCCGCCGAAATGTCCATGTACGAGGCGTTGCTCAAACCCGGCGGGTTCAGCCCGCCCAGGTCCTCCCACTCGCCGTACTCGGCCCAGGCCGAAGTACACACGGCCAACGCCATGAACAGCATGACGAACAGGAACGATACTTTACGCATGATAACTCCTCCCCGGTAATCGCGGACGAACGCCGCGAATGGATTCTGCCTTTGTCCTACCACAAAACAATAACCGCTGAAAAGCGGCATCAAGCGGGGACGAAAACCGGTGAAGACAGCGCCGTGGAAAAAGTCATCGCTCGCGCAAAATGAGCTATTCGACAGAAACACGCCGTAGGCGTGACGATTGGAATGGCGCAGGTGGAAGCGCGGCGGATACCTTGGTCCGTCAACGAGCAGGTCTTCTTCCATAAAAAAAGCCCCCGGCAGCGCCGGGGGCTTCGCGATCGACAATGAGCGGGCGAGTTATTCGCCGACGGCCATGCGGGCGTAACGGGTCAGTTTGACGCCGTGTTCGCTGAGCACTTTTTCCACCGGCGTTTTGCCCTGCGGATCCTTCACGTACATCTGCTTGAGCAGACAAACATCCTGATAGAACTTGTTGAGCTTGCCTTCGGCGATCTTGTCGACGACCTGCTCGGGTTTGCCGGACTGCAGCGCCTCGGCGCGATAGATTTCCTTTTCCTTCGCCAGCACCTCGGCCGGCACGTCGGCCGGCTGGAAGTACGTGGGGCGCGCCGCGACGATGTGCATGCCCAGGAACTTGCCCAGTTCCGCCACGTCCTTGCCGCCCACCCCGGTGAACTCGACCAGGCCCACCGCGCTCGCACCGGTGTGCACGTAATAGCCCAACCGGTTGGCGTCGGCGGCGTTCCACAGCAACACTTTGCCGATTTTGATGCTCTCGCCGATTTTGGCGATCGTGTCGGCGATCATGTCGCCGATGGTCTTGCTGGCGTCCAGGGCGAATTTTTCCGCGCTCAGCGCTTCCAGTTCGGTCGTGCCCGTCTGCGCGACGTGCTGCGCGAACTGCTGCGCGGTGGCGGCGAAGTCGTCGTTCTTGGCCACGAAATCGGTTTCGCAATTGAGCTCGACCAACGAGACTTTCTTGCTGTCGGGGCTGACGAACACGCCGATCACGCCGGAGCTGGTCGCCCGGTCGGCGCGCTTGGCGGCTTTGGACAAGCCTTTTTTACGCAGCCACTCGACGGCCTTTTCCATGTCGCCCGCGCTCTCCTGCAAAGCCTTCTTGCAATCCATCATGCCTACGCCGGTTTTCTCGCGCAGGTCCATAACCATCTTTGCGGTGATTTCCATCGTTCACTCCTTACCCATGTATCGCCGGCCGAATCCGCGCCGGCCATCCGCTCGTTATTGGCTGATTTCCTCGTCCGCGTCGGCCGCGTCGCCGTCCGCATCCTCGGCCGGAGCGGCTTCCTCGTCGTGACGGCGGGACCGTTTGATCTCGATGTCCACGCCCGACGGCGGCGGCGCGTCTTCCTTGAGCTCTTCGAGCTTTTCGCGGACCGGCTTGCGCGACATTTCCTCGGCCTTGCTGCGCTTCTCGCGCATGCGCTCCTCGAACTGCCGCTGGCCTTCGAGCACCGCTTCGGAAATTTCGTGCGCGAAAATGCGGACCGCGCGGATCGCGTCGTCGTTGCTCGGGATCAGATAATCGATCGGTTCCGGATCGCAGTTGGTGTCGGTGATCGCCACGACCGGGATGCCCAGGCGGTTGGCTTCGTGCACCGCGATGCGCTCCTTGCGCGGATCGACGATGAACAGCACGGCCGGCAGGCCTTCCATGTTCTTGATGCCGCCGAGGTTTTTGTCGAGCTTGTACATCTCTTTTTCGAGCTTGAGGCCTTCCTTCTTGGTCACCAGGCCCCAGTCGCCCTTGATCTTCATCTGTTCCAGCCGCTTCAGGCGGTCGACGGAATTTTTCACGGTGACGAAGTTGGTCAGCGTGCCGCCGAGCCAGCGGTTGTTCACGTAGTACATGCCGCAGCGCAAGGCCTCTTCGCGGATCGTGTCCGCGGCCTGCTTCTTGGA
>DAINPV010000360.1:0-3906 GCA_036743315.1 bacterium
GCGGGCGTGGTCGATTGGGTGCAGCGCTATGCGGGGACGGGCGGCTGGAACGACGTGGCCGCGGACATCGCCGTGACGGGGGCGGGCGTGGCGACGGTCACCGGAACGGCGCGCGACGCGACCTTCGATTTGATCGCGTTGCAGTACGATCCCGACGGCGCTTTGCGCTGGAGCGACCTGTACGATCCGCTCGGCTATTCCTATGAAATCGGCATTCAGGTCGCACTGGACGACGCGGGCCGCGCCTATATCGTCGGCAGCGAATTGACCGCCGCAGGCACCAACGACATCTGCGTGTTGTGCTACGAAACCGACGGCTCGCGCGCCTGGATTCGCGTCTTCGACGGCGACCCGGACACCTACGACGACGGCAAATCGATTGCCCTCGGCGACGACCTGGTCGTTGTCACCGGGTGTTCGGAAGTCGACACCAACGATCGCGACGTGCGCACGATCGCTTTGGACATGAGCGGCAACCAGTTGTGGACCGACCGTTTCGCCGGACCGATGATTCGCGGCGACGATTGCGGCGCGGTCGCGCTGATTGACGACGACCTGATCACCGTGGTCGGCACCTCCGACAGTCTGCTGGCCGAAGAGGATTTCCTCACCCTGCGTTATACCGCGAGCGGCGAACGCGTGTGGGACGCGCGCTACAACGGACCGGGCAACGGGAACGACGAGGCGACCGGCGCGGTCGTTCTGGCCGACGGCTCCGTGCTGGTCGGCGGCGTTTCGCCCGATGTCACCGTCGATTTCGCCGTCGTCAAATACGCCGGCGCCGGCGGAGACGATGATACGTCCGACGACGATACGTCCGACGACGACATCATCGATGACGACACGTCCGATGACGACATCATCGACGACGACACGTTCGATGACGACACGACTGATGACGACACGACTGACGATGATGAAGTCGATGATGATGCAGCGTCGGATGATGATGACGACAACGACAACGACGGCTGCGGCTGCTAAAGACGATTGAGCGCAGCGAAATCCCGCCACCGGCGGGACGACGGCTGCGGGTGCTGAAAAAAATATGGCGTAACCGTGTGGACGTCCCGGCGGGCGGGGCATGCCTAAGGAACGGCTGGAATGGGCAGGGATTGCCCGCCGTCATCCGACGGATAGCGGTTATGCTCGGCGGCGATTGAACAAATAGGCCGCCAGGTATAAAGCCATCGCCAGCAACGCCAGCAGGCGAATGCCCGTGATGAACGACAATCCTTCCAACAAACCGCCGAAAATGGCGCCCAATAAATTGGAGCCCAACGCATCGGCCGCACTGTCGGCCCGGGCGAAATTGGTGGCGAAGATAATGCCTGCGAACATCAGGGGAATGGTCAGCAGTACGCCGGACGTTACGCCGCGCGCCAATTGATTGCCGAACAACAGCGTATCCAGCGGCAGCGCATAAACCGCCAGCAGGGAAACGAACAGCGCCACGTAATAGGGCGTCAAATTACGGACACGCACCTTGAGCACCCAAGCGTTCGCCGCGAGAATCATCACGTGAACGCCGGCGATGACGAAGGTATTGACTACCCAGGTCGTCCCGAACAACAACATCAGCTTGCTGATCAGGTGCACCTCGAACAACAAAAACGCCGCGCCGAGAAAGAAAAATTCGCCATCCATCCGTCGCCGGTCGCGCCAGGCCAGCAAGCCGCCGAGCGCCATGAGCAACAACAAGGCAACGGTGACGAGCAGATGCAGGGTCGGAATTTTCCGGGCGCGTAGCCAGAGGTACGGCCAATCGTCCGAGGTCGGCTCCAGATCGCTGCTGAAATCGTTTTTCCGCGCGGCGACATACCGGCGGAGTTGTTCGTCGTTCTGCAGCGCCCCGACCAGGGTCGCCATATCGCCGGCGACAAACACCACGCCGCCGGTGCCTTGATAAAACGGATTGAAGCATAAAAACGATAACGGCCATTCGCCGAAGGCGATGCGCATGCTCTGCGCAATGCGTTGTCCGATCCAGGGGCGGGTGAAACCGAAGGCCATCACCACCAGGCCGCCCGGTTTGAGCAAGCGGCGGGCCTCGACGAAACTCTCTTTCGTATACACGTAATTGTCCAGGCTGACGTTGGAGAAATTCGACGAGAGAGTGTGCGAATCCAACAGGCCGTAGATGATCAAATCGTAACGCCCTTCGGTTTTTTTGAAAAAGGCCCGGGCGTCGTCGATCACCGCCGTGACGCGCGGCGAGTCATAGGGCTTTTCCGGATGCCGCTCTCGCCCGAATTGGTAAATACCCGGGTCGATCTCCACCGCCGTGATGTGGGCATCGGTGTTGCGCAGGGCTCCGGCGACGTCATTGCCGGTGCCGGCGCCGACGATCAAAATCTCCCGGGGGTTGGCGACGAAGCGGTATGGTATATCGTAATAATTATAGCGCAGCAGCGCCGGATCCTGCGGAAACATCGTCCGGTGCTTTTCGATGTATTCCGGCGAAAGGTCGAAAATGAACTGGTAGAACGTGTTGTTGACGTTGATTACGGAAAACGTCAGCGGATCGACCGTGTTCGACGAAGCCAATCGATACTGCCGGAATACCAGTTTTTGATATGGGCTCCAGCGAACCTGCGCGGGCGAATCGGCCACGGCCTGCTGGTCGCCCGCCTGCAACGTGGAAATGATCTGCGGATCGGGACGGGCGACGATGGCGCTTAAGAGAACGGCGGTCAGCATCGTGAAAAGCAATTGCCGGCGCTTGGTTAAAACGGCCGGCATGAGCAAGAGCACGCCGACCAGCAACCACCAATGCGGAGCCAACGAAAAAAACGACAGAAGCGTAAACAGCAAAATGCCCAGCAGGCTGCCCACCACGTTGATCGTGTAAGCGCGGATGCGTTGCGGCACTTCATCGAACATCGTTCCCAACGCCTGCCCGATGGGGATGAACAACGCGACGATCATCCCGAACATCAGCAGCAGCAGTCCCAGGCCGAGCAGCACCCGGGAAAGCTCGAAGGAATTTTTCATCCAACCCCAGAAAAAGAAATCGTCGAACGACAGTAACGCGGTCAGGTGTGCGAAAGGCAATTTATCCGGCGGAACGAAGGGCATGCGCAACGACAGAACCAGCAGCCAGAGGACGATCAGGCTGATCCATATGGTCTTGTAACGGCGCGCGGTGGCGTAGCCGATGCCCAAGCCTAAAAAACAGGCGATCAACGCCATGTTTTTAAAATAGGCGAACACACGAATTTCCGTGGAAATCCAGCGAATGATCAACAATTCCAAAAACAGCGAGCCCAGACTCAATAAAAACAGGTTGCGTTCAACCGTTCTTTTCATGTGACCTCTTAACAAAGTTTTCCTACACAAAAGGCGGTTTCTAATTGCGGATTGAAATGGATAGTATTGGTTTTTCATGCTGTATGCAAATGTTACGTGACCGCGGTGGAACAAGTTCACGACCGATTATGGTAGGATGTCTTACGATCCCAGGGCAGGGACAGGAAGGACACGAAATGAAAACGCTTGTTTGGTTGCTGATGGCATTGTTTGCCTTTGCATCGCTGGTTTCCTGCGGCGGCGACGATGACGACAACGACAACGACGACGCCGTCGACGCCGACGACGATACGCCCGATGATGATGACGCCAACGCCGACGATGATGCGTCCGACGACGATTCGACCGATGACGATTCCGACGACGACGACACGACCGACGATGACACCGCCGATGATGATACGCTCGACGACGACACGACCGACGATGATGCCGCCGACGACGACTCCGCCGATGACGACGTCGTGGCCGACGATTATCTGGCGCCCTGGCCGCAAGAGAACATCGAGCCGCAAACCTACGACGAAACGGTCGCGCCCGGGCCGCTGCGCCAGAAGGCCGTCGCGTACGATCAGTGGCACCTCGACAATCATCAGC
>DAINPV010000361.1:0-3904 GCA_036743315.1 bacterium
GCGCCGCTTCGTATGCCTCTTTGGCTTCTTTGTACTTTTTCTGCGCCTTGTACAGCAGGCCGATGTTGTTGTAAGCATCGCGGGCGGTCGGGGCGGTCGGGTCGATGTTGATCGTCTGTTTGTAGGCGTTGAGCGCTTCCTCGTCCTGTCCCAGATTGTCCAGGCTCGTGGCCAGCAGCAGCCACGCGCTGCCGTTGGTCGGTTCGAGCCGGATGGCGATCTGGAACTGCGTGACCGCTTCCTGCAGTTCGGCCTGGCCTTCTTGCCAAGCATTGTCGGCGGGCAGGACGCTGCTGCCGGCGCCGCGATTTTCAATCAGCAGCCGGTTTTTCTGAGCCGCTTTGTACAGCAGGATGCGCCCGAGCAGGTACTGTGCTTCGGCGTTCTGGTTTTCCAGCGCGATGACCGTACGCGCATGCCGTTCGGCGGCGGCCAAATCGCCCGCCTTGAAGCTCTCGACGGCCAGATCGAAAAAATCCTTGGCGCTTTGCGGCTGATTGCCCGCCGGGGGCGTTTCGCCCGTTTGCGCCAACGCCCACCCGCAGGCAACCAGCACCAAAACGATCGTCCACAGCATAGTTCTCATCATTATCTCTCCACCGTCCGGACGCTAACAGGCCCGGCTATACGCGTCAATAACCGTGGCTTGGACACGCGCCCGACGCGGATCGTTCAAAACAGCCATGCGCCCAGAACGAGAAAAAGCGCGACCAGCGACACGGCGGAACCGGCCAGCGACAGGCGGAACATCCGCGCGGCGCTGCGCAACTCGCGGGGGTCGAGTTCCCCGGCGCACACCGCGTGCACGCTCGCGGCCATGTCCCGCGCGCTGGCTTCCAGCAACGCCCGTCCTTCGGCCTCGCTCGCCAAGGCCGGACGGCCCACGTACCCCTCGTGGCGCCCGCGCACGATCCACGCCAGATCGTGCGCCCCGATGCCCAGCGAACCCAGCAGCAATTCGCGGCGTTCGCCTTCCTCGGTGAAGCGGATGATCGCCCGCCGCAAACCGCCGTGCACCGCCTTGAGCCACCATGGCCAAACGGGACGGATTTCCGGCAGCGTACGGTAACCCTCACGGACCTGCGCCGGGTCGATCGCCAGCATCATCGAGGTTTCCATGCGTCCGGCGTGCAGGTCCCACATCAGGTCGGCAATGTTCTCGTCGGTCAACGGCACGCCTTCGCGTCGCACTTCCTCGGCGTAGCCGCCGAAGTAGGCGCGGCCGCACACGCGCGCGGCGGGCGCGACGGCCTGCACCGGCAAGCCGGCCACGCGCCGTTTGTTCAGCCAGGCGCACACGTCGTCCAAAGCGCCGGTATGCGGCACCGCGCCGTGCACGGTCATCAGCGCGAAGCGGCGAAAGCCCTGTTTGAGAAACCGTTTCAGATACGCCTTGAGCGCGCGTCGCAGCAGGGACGAAGGTACTTTTACCGAACCGACGCCGCGGATCGTCGCGCCGCCCAGGTGCCAGGTGTCATGCAGCCAGACGCGCACGTCGGGCATTTGCGCCGCCAGAATTTCAGCCACGCGCTCCGCCTGCACGCGGCTGATGACCGCGTCGGTATCCAGCGGCAGGTGCGGACCGTGGTTTTCCGGCGCGGCGATCGGCAGCAGCAGGATGTCGTCGCGCACCGCCGCCGCTCCCAGTTCCGCGCTCGTCGCGCGTCCGTAATGATTAAAGCCCCGGTTCATGCGCTGAAAGTAGCCGCCTTCGTCCGCGTTGACAATACCCGCGCGCTTGGTCACCCTCGAATGCGGAGGCGTCATGAGGAAACTTCATCTGCTGTGGTTGATCGTATTGACGGCCTGGGCGACGAGCGCCGCCGCGTCCGTTCACCAAGCGCAATACCGCGCGCACCCGCCGACGCTCCGTGCGCCCGCGTCGTCGTCGCCCGCGTCTTTCGCGCCCGCCGCCAATAGCGACCGTTATGTCGCCGGCTACTTTCCGCACTGGGCCGACGATTTCGCCGACATCCCCTTCGACTTGCTCGACGAAGTGATTTACTTCGGCGCGTCGGTCGAGCCCGACGGTTCGCTCGGCGAGCTGAACGGCTGGCCGCCTACCGAGTTGATCGCCGCCGCGCATGACGAGGGTTGCCGGGTGACGTTGTGCCTGATCGACTTTTCCCCGAGCGAACAGAGCGATCTGCTCAATAGCGCGAGCCGTCGCGCCGCGTTGATCGACAATCTCGTTGAGGCGGTCGTCGACGCCGGAGCGGACGGCGTGAATTTCGATTTCGAGGCGCTGCCGGTCGAGGTGAAAGGTCAATTTGTCGCCCTGGTGCAGGATGCGGCGGAAGCGTTGGCCGAGGAGATCGACGCGCCCGCGATCAGCGTCGCCACCCCGGCGATCGACTGGGCCGGCGCCTACGACTTCGACCAACTCGCCGCGGCCGGGCGGTTGTTCGTCATGACCTACGACTACCATTGGAGTTCCGGCGATCCGGGGCCGGTCGCGCCGCTGTACGGCTCCGACCGCTGGGGCGACTACGCCTACGACTGGACGATCGACGATTACCGAACCTACCTCGCACCCTACGGCGTCGACCGCGTGGTCCTCGGCCTGCCGCTATACGGCTACGACTGGCCGTCGCTCGATGCCTCCGTGCCCGGCGAGGCGACCGGCACGGCCGACGCCTGGACGATGGCCGGCGCCTGGGAGTTTGCGGCGCAACAGGGCGGCGGCGACTGGGACGACGCGTCGTCCACGCCCTATCTGATCTACCAGGACGGCGCGCAGACGCGGCAGTTGTGGTACGAAGATCTCGACTCGCTGGCGTTGAAAATCGAGTTCGCTATCGACGAGGAAGTGGGCGGCATCGGCTTCTGGGCGCTGACCTACGAGCAAGGCAACGAGGATTTTTGGCAGCTCATCGCAAATTATCGCGCCGGCGGCGACGTGGGCGACGACGATTTCACTGACGCCGATGACGACGACGATGGGTGCGGCTGCTAGTTCAGCGGATACTTGGCCGCGTAGGCGTCGAAACCTTCCTCGACGCGATAAATGAATCCATAGCCGTTGTCGGCCAGAATGTTCGCCGCCTTCACCGTCGCTTGCGGATCGTTGGACAGAATGTAGATGTTCGCTTCCTTGCGCACCTTCTCCAGATTGGTCGCCAGAATGTTCAGCGGCAGGTGCACCGCGCCCTCGATGAACTTCAGCTCGTCCTGCATCGTCGACGCCTTGCGCACGTCGAGAATCACCGTATCGGGTTTGCCGCGCGCGGCATGAAATTCCTCCAGCGTGCAATCGCGGATCTGCGACGATTTGGCGCAGGCCGTCAGCATCAGCAGCAACGACAGACAGACGAACGATAATACCGTGAACTTCTTCATCGCGTTCCTCTTCAGGGCAGATCGACCGGCGCAAGCGTGAGCACGCCGGCCACGTTGTCTTGGATGTCTTCGCGATTCAAATACCCGGGAATCAGCTTGTTGGCGAGCCAAAGTTCGTGCAGGTCGTCGTAATGTTCGGTCAGCGGCTGTCCCCAGTTGCCGCTGTCGAGCACGAACCATCCGTGGTGCGGCCGCGCCATGTCCACGACATGCCGGTACACCGGGCCGCAATTGGTGTCGTAATCGTTCGCGCCGACCGCGTAAAACGATGCCCACACCGTGTCGCTTCCGCCGCCGAACGGATGCGGACCGAGGTTGAGATCGCCGGCCAGCCGCGTATCGCCGCCCAGCGGATGACGCGCCGTCATCGTGTGCAACGCGCCCCAGCGCCACAGCGACGGATCGGGCCCCAGACGGCGCTGCAACTCGGCATAAGCGGCCGACAGCGCGCGGCGGTAGGACAGCTCCCACGTTTCCTTCCGCTTGCTCTTCACCGAATCGTGCAAGGGGCTTTTCTTGTTCATCGCGATCTCGGTGAGGATCCCGTGGGAAAATTGCGAGTGCG
>DAINPV010000362.1:0-3820 GCA_036743315.1 bacterium
CGATCGCTTGGTTGTTTTTACTCGGCTTCATCTACTGCATCAACCGGCGCAGCCTGGGCCTGATGGACCTGTTCCACATGGTGGCCATGGGCACCGCGCTGGCGTTCATTGTTTCACGCCGCGAGTGGCCGACCTGGTCCATCATCGCCCTTTCGGCGGGCATCTTCGGCGTCTCGGCTGTGCTGAGCCTCGACGCCATTCCGATCGGTTCCGAAATTCTAAAAAACTACGATTACTCGCGGTTCATCCACCGCCCGCGCGATCCCTTCATTTCGCAGGCGGTGACCGACATCACCATGGGCGAGTTGAAAAAGCTGGCCGTACTAGAATTTCCCCTGTGGCGCCGCTTGTTGCACATCCACTTCGCGTTGATTCCCTGGTCGGGATTTTTCCTGATGGGCGTGGCGCTCAAGCGCCTGCGCAACACCGTGTGGGAATGGGTGTTCGTCGGCGTTTCTCTTGCGTTGTTCGTGGTGACGTTCCTCACGCTGCCCACCTTCGTGCCCACCGACGATTTCGGCTTCTACCAGCGTAGTCGCGCCGATTACATTGCGCGTTTGCTGTTCACCGGCATGCTGACGATGGTCGTGCTGTCGCGTTATTACCGCCAAGCTAAAGGAGCTTTTGCCAAAGCGGCGGAACTGGCCGGGCGCGAATCGTTCATCTTTTTCGTTTGTCATTGGGGCGTGATCTGGATCTCCGCCAGCCTCTCGAACATCTTGTTGCACAACATCAATTACTGGCGGGTCTGGTTGATCCAGATTCCCTTGAACCTCTTTCTTTCCTATAAATTCACTAAATTGATGGCATGGTGGCGCGACAAGACGATCGGCAATCCATCCTATGCGAGAACCTGGCTGAGCATTCTGATCGTCTGCGCTCTGATCGCCCTGCGGGCCGATTCGCGCGGCAACATTTTCCTGCTGAAAGCATTCAGTTTCCCTGCATCGGTCGCCGTTGCAATGGTCTGGCCGGTCGGCCGCAATTTCATTCGCGGCCTGGTCTACCGGAAGCAGATCATGGCCGCTGAAAAGACCGCCCAATAACCATACGGGCGATCCTCCTGCCTGTAAGTGATTGCATCACCGCTCCTTTTTGTGTAATCCTTCCTAAAATTTCCACAACATGGAAGGGCTCATGACTGCCGTTCACACTGCTCAACGCGACTACTATATCGACTATGCCAAAGGCGTCGCGGTGTTCTTCATGGCCTGGGGTCACACGATGTACTTCACGCAATGGCTGCCCCACCAATCGCTCCATTACGCCTTGCTCTGGGCGCTCACCGAATTGAGCATGCCCATCTTCGTGCTGGCTTCAGGGATCAATGTGGTCAACCAGGTCGAGCGGATGAAAAGTGACGTTTCCGCTCGCCCGTCCATCGCCTTTCTGGGCTCGATCGCCTGGCTCTTTCTGCTCGGCTTCGTCTATTGCATCAACCGGCGCAGCCTGGGATTGATGGATCTGTTCCACACTGTCGCCATGGGCACCGCCTTGGCTTACATCGTCACGCGCCGCCAATGGCCGACCTGGGCGATCGCCGCGGTGGCTTTCGGCATTTTCAGCGTGGGCGCGGTGTTGAGCGTTGACGCCATTCCGGTCGGCAGCGATTTGCTGAAAAACTTCGACTACTCGGGCTTCCGACATCGTCCACAGAATCCGTTCTTCGCCGACGCGGTGACCTACCTCACCATCGGCGAGATCAAGCGCCAGGCGGTGCTCGAATACCCGTTGTGGCGGCGCCTTCTACACGTCCATTTTGCACTGATTCCCTGGTCGGGCTACTTTTTGCTGGGCGTGCTGCTCAAGCGCATTGAACGCACCAAGTGGGAATACGTGCTGCTCGGCGGCACCTTCTTTTTATTCGCCCTGACCTTCTTCGCCTTTCCGCGGTTCGTGCCGCTGGACGACTTCGGCTTTTTCCTGCGCAGCAAGCCCGATTATACCGCCCGACACATTTTCACCGGCCCACTGATGATGATTCTGCTTGCGCGCTATTACCGACAGGGAGTCTCGAAGCTGGCGCAGGCGGCGGAATTGGCCGGCAAGGAATCGTTCCTCTTCTTCGTTTGTCACTGGCTGGTCATCTGGAGTTCGGCGACGTTCTCCAATATCTTCCTGCACAACATCAGCTATTGGTATGTATGGGCGGTGCAGATTCCGCTGAACATCTACCTCGCCTACAAGCTCACCCAGCTTATGGCGATCTGGCGCGACCGCTCGATCAACAAACGCTATTACATTCCGTTGTGGTTCGGCATCATGATCGTCGGCGGCTTCCTCGCTTTGCGAGCCGATGCGCGCGGCAGCCTTTTCGCGATGAAGATCTTCAGTTTCCCCGCGTCGATCGCCGTGGCGATGGTCTGGCCGGTCGGACGCAACTTCATCCGCGCCCTGGTCTATCGCAAGCAGATCGCCGCGATGAAAAAGGCGGCCAAAGCGAAAAAGGCGGCCGAGGCCGCCTGATTCATCACCAAACGCCGTCCGCCGGCTCGCGACGGACGGCCTTCTTGGTCGCTCGTTTTTTCTTGTCTTCCAAGCGTTTTTCCTTGGCGGCGCGCGACGGCTTGGTCGGTTTGCGCTCGATCGGCACAAAATTCAATTCGGCGAGCTTCGCCGCCAGGCGCTCATACGCCACATCCAGGTTGCGCGCCTGACTGCGGCGTTCGACGGCCGTCACGACCACGCCGGAGGGCAGATGGCGCAGCCGCACAGCCGTTTCCCGCTTGTTGCGATGCTGACCGCCCGGGCCGGTCGCCTTGAAAAATTCAACCTCGACTTCGCGTTCCAAGGTTTCGCGGTCGGTGGCGAAAGGTTCGCTCATTTTAGCGGCTCACCATCCCAGGCGAAGACGAAGTCCAGTTCGGCATCGTCCTCGATCACAATGTTGTTGCAATATTCCAGGTGTTCGTTGGGATTGATCATCGCCATGTGCAGTACGCTTTCGCTCACCGGCAGGCTGTAATAGCCCATCGCGTCAAAGATGACCGTGGTGATGAACACCAGCGGTCCGGTTTGTTCCGACGAATTGGTGATGTGTTGCTGCGTGTTGGTCGCCATAATCGTCGTCGGCACTGCCGGCGTCACGCCGTCGCTCATGTATACGTTGCCGGTCAGATGATACATCGTCAGGTCGAAATCCTGCGTTTGCTCGTCGTCGCTGAGCGTAATGGTGCCGAATTCCTCGTCCTCATAAAAGAATATTGTGTTCAAGCCGATGATGGCGTTCAAGCCCAGGTACACGGTGTAGCTGCCCTGATGAGCCTTCACCGAATAGTCGCCGTATTCGTCCATTTCGCCGTAATATGCGACTCCGTACTGATCGATCAAATAGATCTCGCCGAACACGAACAACGAGCTGAAGAACAATAGCGGCGTCGTCTCGTTGATGGTGATTGTTCCTTCCAACGTGGCCGGCGTCGCCTGGAACTGATAATCGTGCGTGGCGTCCGCGCTCACCACGACGGCCGCTTCGCGTTCGGGAATCAACTCGTCTTCATAATACGGATCGTAGGTGAAATCGTATGTGCCGGCGGGCAGTAGAAGCGTGTAGGCGCCGGAGGCGTCGGTATAAATGTACGCTTCAAAGGAGGAGCCGTCGGCGACCGACTTCGCCTCGACCAGCACATCCTCCAGCGGAACGCCTTCCGGATCGGTGATCGTGCCGGTGATTTCGTACAGCGGAATTTCGATCATCAAGTCGCTTTTGGTCGTTTCATTCACCGTGATCTGCTTGGTGTCATCGAAGAACACCGTGTGTTGATATTGATTGTAGTTGGTCGCCAAGTAATCGATGACCACATCGTACGTGCCGTTGGGC
>DAINPV010000363.1:0-3771 GCA_036743315.1 bacterium
CAACCGCGGCGGGGAGGAGAATCGACGCGACAAACCGTTGACCTTCACCGGCCGCAGTCAGATCGCCCGGCCCAATGGCGAGTTTGCTCGTCTGCCAGACGATGCCGACGACATCCTAGTCGCCGAGATCGATCCGTCACGGGCCTTGAACAAACAAATGACCGACCGCAATCATTTGTTCGCCGACCGCCGCCCGCGGTATTACGTGCTCGACTAAACCGAGCCCCGATTCGCGCCAATGGTAAAATCGCGGCGAATCTTGACAGGGTCGAGCGACGCCCCGACAATCGGGCAAGGTTTATCTGGAGGGAAAATGTCCCGACGTCTTATAACGACATTGTTCTATTTTCTTCTTTTGTCTCTGACGTTTCTTCTGCTCGTCGACTGCGATCGCGGCGGCAACGGCGACGATGACGACGACGACGACGATTCGCCCGCCCCGGTAATCGACGCGCTGATGATCTTTTCCGGCAAGTGGCAGGGCATCGCGGGCACGTACCTACTGGACATCAAGCAAAACGACGTCACCTATCTGAACAACGATCTGATGCTGGAATTGCAGACCTCCGGCTACACCGACGAATATTTGTTCATCGACCAGAGCGGACAAGTATTGATCGGCGAATTCGCCGGCAACACCACGCGAACGATCGTCGAAGCGCGCTACGCTTTGCTGTCCGTCAACGGGCGTAAATTTTTCTACAACGATCCGAGCAACGGCCTGCTGTACGAAGCGACGGTCGCCGGCGAAGGCGGCGTGTTGTTCAGCGACATCGCCCGCTACGGCGCGCATTCGCCGGATCTGTCGCGGGTGGCGTATCTGACCGCCGACGGGCTGGTCGTCGCCGACGCCGACGACACCAACCAAGTGTGGGTGGATTATCCGCCGTTCAAGGACACCGAGGAATACTTCGCCTTGCCCGAAGAGGGCGATTTCTTTCCGCGCTGGACGCCCGACGGATCGATGGTGGCCGCTTCGATTACCCTGGAGCAATACGCCAACAACTACCGGCACAATCTGCTGGCGATTGTCGAAGCCGATGGCGAACCGGTGACCTACATCGCCAACGGCACGCAGCCGCGCTGGAGCGCGGACGGGCGGCGCATTTTTTACAATTCCAACGACCAGATCTACGTGTGGGATCTGGACGAGGAAACCAACACGCTGATCGCGGGCGGCGGCGACACGCTCAACTACGATCACAAGCTCAACGACGAGGGTAAGCTGGTCGGCTTTATCCGGCAGAACGAGGCCGGCGAAACCAGCGGCCATCTGGTGGCGCTGGAGAGCAACGCCCCCCTGCGGGTCGTCCCGGATGCGGACGGTGGCATGCTGACCTTCGATTGGGTGCGCGAATCCTATTGCCCCAATGCCAACGCCGCGCCGACGCTGCTGGCGCAGGGGATGATCGACGGCGAGCAGACCGGCACGCCGGTCGTCACGCCCGGGGTCGAGGCGCAGGTGCAATTGACCATGCAGGACGCGGACTGCAATCTCGCTTACGGCGTCGCGCTGTGGATGATCGAGGGGCAGAACTGGCGGCCGTTGTCGGCCCATCTGCCCGCGGCGAGCGGCTGCGCGCTGCCCACAGTGCAACTCGCCTTACCGTCGATGGCCGATGGCGTGTATTCCATGCAGTTCGCGGTCGAGGACGTGTGCGGCGCGCTAAGCGAGCCGGCGACGCTGACGGTCACCTACCAGGGATTCGGCGGCGGCGACGATGATGACGACGACACGGTCGATGACGATACGGCCGACGACGACACGGTCGACTGATCCTTCGTTTAATTAATCAATTGGTGAATTTCCGTCAGGCGGCTTTGAATCAGTGTGCGCAACTCCGGTCGATCCCCCGCCAAGAGCAATAAACCGGCGGCGCGCTCGTCGATGTCAAGACAGGCAGGATGATCGAGTCCGACCCACAGACTTCCCAAACAAGCGCCGAAGGAAAACCACGAGGCGGCCGGTTCCTCGATCTTGGCCAGGGCTTGGTTTTTGTTCTCCATGGGAATCGTCAAAGCGGCATAGTACGCGGCCCCCGCGCCCATCCAGAACGCCGGCTGTAGCCGCGCCGGTTGTTTGAAACCCTCGGCCACCGCGGCCTGCGGATCGTTCACCGCACCGGCGCCTTGGTGCGCCCCGGCGCCAAACAGCAAATGATAACGATTGGCCTCGGATATCCGATCGCTGACACGAAGCAGGTCATCCTTATTGTTGGAATACTTGAAACCCATTTCGGCGTACAGACCCATTATCGAATAAGCCGGTGCTCCCATACGTTCGCGCGCCTCGGCGGGATTGTCGGCCAACGCGATCATCCCCGCCGCTCCCAGCAACGCCAACGCTCCCGCCGCCGCGACCGTCACCCTGCGCCATGAGGTACTCCACGCCACGCCCACGGCCAAGCCCGCCGTCAATGTCAGCAGCGGATACACGGCGAAAATGTGCGCGTGGCTTTCCGGATCCTTCACACCCCAGTTTGGCGCAAACAATCCGTAATCGGAAAAACTGAACACGATCGCGTACAACATGACGTAGCCCAACGGCGCGAGCAGCCAGAACGAAGCGTCCGGTTTGGGGCGTTCGTCCCACGGCCAAAAGGAGGAAACGATGCGGCGGGCGTCCTGACGGCGCAGAACGATCAACGCGGCAATCAAGCCCAGCAGCAGTAGATAATACGCATACGAAAGCAAGCGAACAAAGGACGGTGAAAGAAACGAGAAATGCAAGCCGACCGGCACATCGATCATCCACAGGTGAAAGAAATTGCGGACGAACAAGGCCAGGCGTTCCTCAAAATCCAATGGCATGGCCAAGCCCTGCCCGAAGCGCATCAGACCGCGCCATTGGTGCGCGGCGTTGTAGGCCAGCCAAGGTGCGAAGCCGACGACGAAGCCGCCGAACCAGCTTGCGCCACGGACGGAAAACAGCAACTTCGGTCGCGTCAACAGCCAAAGAAACAGAAGATAAACGACGGTAACCAAAAAACCGTAATGGACATATACGCCCAAGCCGCATAGCGCACCCCACAACGGCCATGCCCAGATGCGCGTATTTTCGGCGGTGAGGATTTTTGCCTCAACGAAAAACGCGAGCATGGTCAGCATCACGTTTTCCGCATAGTTGCCCCAGGGGATCAATCCGATCTGCACCAGGTACGGCGCGGGGAAAACAAACAACGCAGCCACGGCCGCCGCACCCGGCCACCCGGCGTATCGGCGCGCATACGCCACCGCCGCGAGAGTCGTAAGCATCACGGTAAGCAACGCCAGCATTTTGAGCGCCAGCCGCGTCTCGCCGAATAGTTTCATGAACGGCACGGCCAGCAAACCGTAAAGGAAGGTGCCGCCCTCGTAATCGCCCGGCTGATAATCCCATAGCGGTAGTGCGCGTTCGTGTGTGACCGCGTAGGCGATCGAACCGGTTTTGATTTCCTCGTCGTCATACACATGCGGGCTGGCGAGGATCAGCGCCAAGCGTGAAACGAACAGCACGCCGACCAGCAACAAACAAAGGGCAAACGCAACGGCAGCGCGCCGGCCCGCGCTCATTCCACCACCAATCCGGGAATGGAGCCGGTTTCGTAATGGATCGTCTCGGCGGCCGGTTTATCGAAACGGCACTTGATGACCCGACCGAAATCGGAGCCTTGAATGAATGACAGTTGGCGGAAGTTCAACCGCGATTCGCAAGCGAGCACCACGGCGTCATCGGTGTCGTAGAGCAGCAAAATGCCGTGCGTGCGGTTGTGCGTCGCGCGGCAGCGGCTG
>DAINPV010000364.1:0-3771 GCA_036743315.1 bacterium
TGGCGATCAAGCCGGTCGTCGCGCACGACGATCTGGAGTTGTTGACCGTCGGCCGGCACATCGACATCGAGGGGCGCGCCAAGGTGATCGTCAGCCGTAACGAGGCGGAGAATCACTGGCTCGAACAGCTGAGCCATACCGGCTCCTGGCTGCTGGAACCGGCCGGCTGGCCGGGTCCCACCGCGCTGATTGTGGGCAGCGACGAACCGGGCGACATCGAGTTCGCCGCGGCGTGTATCGTCAGTTACGGTAAACCGAAAGAACCGAACGAAGTGGTCGTGCAAAAAATGGATTCCGTAAAAAAATTCACGATATCGGCGCAACCTGCCGATAAAACGCTGTTGACATCTCGTCGCATCGAGGGATGATCTGCGCGAGAAGCAAGGGAAGGAAGAATTGTCAACATGCCGTAACTAAAGGGTTTTCAAGCGAAGACAACGCTCAAGTTGCATAATCGAATCGTCGGATTATAATTCACAGTGAGGGAATTGGCTAAGGAGCGTCATGGCCGGTAGCAACGTATTGATCGTCAATGATGAGAAAAACATCCTGGAAAGCCTTAAAAGCATCCTGGGTGTCGATGGGTGCGTGCCTTTTGAGGCCTACACCACCGAGCAGGCGATCCGAGTTCTCGATACCGAAAACATCGACCTGGTCATCAGCGACGTGAACATCAACGGCACATCCGGCCTGGGGCTGCTCAGCTACGTCAACAACGCCGAATTCGGCATCGACGTCATTTTGCTTTCCACCAGCACCGACACCGACCTGGCCAACAAGGCCGTGCAAAACGGCGTCTACGATTTCATCTACAAACCCTTCCATGCCTTCGACCTGCTGCTGTCGGTACGCCGCGCGCTGGAGAAACGCAAACTGACGCTGCGCAGCCGCGAGCTGCAGATGAACATGGAAAAGAAAATCAAAGAACAGACGCTCTCGTTGCACCTGCGCAACCAGGAAAAGCAGCAGCTTTTGATTTCGACGATCCGTTCGCTGGTCAGCGCGCTGGAAGCCAAGGACAAGTACACCGAGGGCCACAGCCGCCGCGTGGCCGACAACGCCGTGGCCATGGCGCAGATGATGGGCTTTTCCGCCGCCGACTGCGAGGAGATTTCGCTGGCCGGGCTGTTCCACGACATCGGCAAGATCGGCATCACCGAAGCGGTGCTCAACAAGAAGGGCCAGCTCACCGCCGAGGAATACGAGTTGATCAAAACGCACCCGCTGATCAGCCAAAAGATCGTCGAGCAGATTCCGCAGTTCAAACGCATCTCGCGCATCGTCCGCCACCACCACGAGTTCTTCGACGGCAGTGGCTACCCGGACAACATTTCCGGCACGAAGATCCCCATCGGCTCACGAATCATGACCGTGTGCGACGCCTACGACGCGATGACCTCCGACCGCTCCTACCGTACCGCGCTGGAGGAAACGCGCGCGCTTTACATCATCAAGCGCAACGCGGGCACGCAGTTCGACCCGGATATCGTCGAAGTGTTTTTACGCATGAAGGGTTTCCACGGCTAAGACGCTTAGACGCTTCCCGCCAAAATGAAAACGGTCAAGTTGGCCAACGTGTGCACCAGCACTGGGGCCAGCAGCGAACCGGTGCGTTCGCGCAGCCAGCCGAACAACAGCGCGGGGAAAAAGACCGCCAGGCGCGCCGGCTGCCCATCGACCGCCAGATGCGCCAACGCGAAAAGCAGCGAGGTCGCCACGATCGCCGGCCATCGCTCGCCGAGCCATCGCGGCGCGGTTCGATGCAAGCGTTGCCCCAGCAGGGTTTGCACGTAGCCGCGAAAAAAGAGTTCCTCGGGCAGCGCCACCACCAGCAGATGCCGAAAAAACACGACGATCAAGGCGCGCCCCAGATGCAAGTGCGGCGCATGCCCGAAGTGCTTTTGCCACAGGACATGCCCGAATGCATACAGCGGCAGGACGATCAAGGCGCTCAGCAGCGCCCAGCGCAGGCTGCGCGGCCAGTCGCGCAGGGTCAGGCCGTAGACGGCGAAGTCGCGTCCGCGCCCGATCATTACGCCGATCGGCAACCAGAAAAACGCCAACGGCAAGACCGTCCCGGCGATCAATGACCCGCCGGGCGCGGAGGCGCTCAACACGCCGAGCACGGCGATCAGCGCAATCATCAATATCGATGCGCCCAAAGCTTCGAGCAGTGGATAGCGTGGTCTGGACATGCGCCTATCGTCGACAGAACGCGGCGGAAAATCAACCGCGCAGCTTGACCGTCCCGCGCCGGTGCTCTACGCTCGACGCCAATGAAAACGTGGCGCGCATTTTTGCTTTTGCTTCTTTTATTGCCGATAACGGCGGCAGCGCAAAATCTGTTGTCGCAGTATAGCCAGGCGATGCGCGACGCGCGTTCAGGCGACGCGGTCAAGGCGCGCCAAGCCTTCGACAAGCTGCGCGATCTTGCCGAAAACCATCCGGACGACAAATTGGCCGACGATGCGCTGTATCAGGCGGGCGAAGTCGCCGAGCGCTACCTGGGCGAATACAACCTCGCGCAGCAAATGTACGAGCAGGTCATCGAACGCTTCCCCGATTCGCGCAACGCCATGCGGGCCAAGGGCGCGCTGCGGCGGTTGGCGCGCGGACGCGAAACCGGGGACCGGCCTTATTTTCTTTACACACAGGTGCTGCGGCAGTACGCGCAGATCGGCAGTGAAGAAGCGCTCAAGCGCATGAAAGATCTGTACCGACAGTATCCCGATTTTCGCCTGGCCGATCGGGTCGGTTATTGGATCGCCGAGGAATACACCCGGTTGGATAGCAACGAAGAGGCGCTGCCCTATTACCGAGATGTAATCAAACGCTTCCCCGACGAGCGTTACGGCTTTCTGGCCCAGGTGGGGCTGGGCAACGCGTTCATCGAGCTGCGCCAGTTTCGTCAGGCGGCCGACGCCTTCCAAGCGCTGGCGACGATGAAAGGTTACAACGAAGCCAAGAAAATCAGCGACTATTACGTGGGCATCACCTATCAATTCATGGCGCTGTGGGTTCTGTTCTGGCTGACGCTGGCCGTCGTCGCCGGGTGGGTGATCCGCGTTGCGGCATTCACTCCCTGGCGCAACCTGCAACCACGCATTTTGTTGCGCATCTGGCCCGAGCTGCTGGCGCTGCTCGTACCGATGAGCGGCGGCGTGGCCTACGTGTGGGACCGCTCGCTGGATATGCGCGAAAGCTTGTTATGGTTGATGGTCGGCGCAACGCTGATGCTGCTGGGCAACACCGCGCACATTTACGCGCGGCAACCGGGGACGATCCACGCGCAGCGCTTTTCCGCCTTCAGCGCGCTGGTCGGGCTGGCGCTGACGTACGCGATTTTCTATCTGACCGATTTGCTCAATGTTTTACTTGATTCCCTCAAGGCGACATTCAATATATAGTTGGGGGGTGAGGTGAACATGAAGAAACGCGGCAAAATTTTACGCATCCGCCTGGGGGTCAACCCGAACTCCTCGTCGATCGGGGCCGATCTGCAGGCGATCATTTACGGCACGGCGGCGATCAGCATGCTGACCGTGGCGATCAGCGCCCTGGTGCGCCTGCTGCGACGCAACAAACAGGAACCGAAAAACTGAAATCGGCCAGGCCCCACCGCTATCGTTACGAATCCTTCGGCGGCATCCTTCAGCTCAAGCATCCGCAGGCGTTGGTCTGGGTCGATCGCGACTACATGCGTTCGCTCGGCTACGCCAACAGCGAACTGTGGACGCGCGAAACCGATCTGCTCAGCGCGCCGAGCAGATC
>DAINPV010000365.1:0-3742 GCA_036743315.1 bacterium
CGTTTCCTCGAGCTTGCCCATCTCGACGTCTTCGAGGTTGAAGGTGATCAGTCCCTTGCGGTCGAACATCCAGGAGACGCAGCCGTTTTCGCCAAGGTTGCCCGCGTACTTGTTGAACGCGTGCCGCACGTCGGCCGTGGTGCGGTTGCGGTTGTCGGTGAAGGTGCACACCAACACCGCCACACCGGCCGGTCCGTACCCTTCGTACGTGATTTCCTCGAAGTTGGCGCCGCCATCGAGTTCACCGGCGCCTTTTTTCACGGCGCGGGCGATGTTGTCTTTCGGCATGTTTGCCGCTTTGGCCGCTGCGATGGCGTTGCGCAGGCGAATGTTGGCGTTGGGATCGCCGCCGCCGTCGCGCGCCGCCAGGAGAATTTCCTTGTTTAACCGCGAGAAGAGCCGACCTCTTTTCGCGTCCGCCGCGCCCTTCTTCCGCTTAATCGTACTCCATTTGCTATGGCCCGACATCTTCCCTCCGGAAAGTAAAATTTTGGATGATCGTAAACGCCCCAATAGTGACTGTTTATGCCATTAGACGCGTTATTGTGTCAAGTAACCGAGACTGCGCAATTGTTCGACTACTTCTGGAGATAACTGAATCGGATCGCCCACCTCGGCGCGGAGGATCTGCTTGGAATTGACCCAGATCGGTTCGTTCCAGATCAAAACGCCGCCCGGCGGTGCGTTCAGCCCCGGCTCGCGCTTGATTTCGTTGCTCAGCGTGAAATTGCCGCTGCCCGGGTGCGTGGTTTTGTTACCCAGCAGGATGTTGCGCGCTTGTTCGTGGCCTTCGGTAAAAAAGTGGAAAGCGACCGGACCTGTTTCCGGTTCGGTCATGAACGAAACGCCGTTATCGCGCTCGCAGAGGGCGAGGAATTGCAATTTCTGCGGATCCTTTTTGTCCAGCGGGTATTCCAGCGAGGTCATCATGCCGCGCTCGTCGACGCCGTAAATCGTGTTGGCCTTGTAAATGTAAATGAATTTGCCGGGCGCCGCGCCGATCTGCCCGCGGATCCGCACCGGCTTGGGGGTCTGTCCCCAGCGCACGTGCCAGGCGCGGCGCTGAATGTACAAGCCGGTGGAAAACAGTTCGCCGCTGAGTTTGCCGGCCACGTCCGGTTCGGCGGGAAACAGGTCCCGCGCTTCCGCGGGGTCGTCTTTCAGGTTGAAGAGCATTTCGCCGAAAGTCCGTCCGTTGAGTGCGAATTCCGGAGAATAAACGTACTTTAAGCCGTCCTTGATAATCGAAACGCGGTCCGGTCCTTGCCTTGTTGTTTCGGTCAGCAGGTAGCGGTCAGGGAAGGGCTCGCCCTTGATCAAAGGCATCAGCGACTTGCCGCTGATCGGCCTGTCGATCGGCGGCAGGCCGAGGAAGTCCAGCAGCGTGGGCGTCAAATCGATCAGGCTGACCGGCGTGTCGACCACTTTGCCGCCGGGGAGCCCGGCCGGGTAATACCACAGGAACGGCACATGCACCTGTTCTTCGTAGAGGGTGAAGCCGTGCTCCATCATGCCGTGTTCCATGAACTCTTCGCCATGGTCGGCCATGAGGATGATTATCGTGTTTTGATCGAGCTTGTTTTGCTGCAACCATTTGAAAAGCACTTCGAGCTGGTTGTCGACGAAGTCGATTTCCCCATCATACAGCGCCGACAGTGCGCGCAGCATCTCTTGGGCTCGTTCCGACGGCCAGGTCTGCATCACCTCGATGACGTCTTTGGTTTCCCCGGATACGTACACCTTGGTGTCGGTGGGGTAATGCTTTTTGGCGTAATCGGGCGGCGGTTGATACGGCGTGTGCGGATCGAAAAGGTGCAGGAACACGAAGAACGATTCGTCCTTGTTGGCCTTGAGCCACTTGGTGGTCTTGGCGATCATCTCGTCGGCTTTGGCGTTGGGCTTGATGTAAAAATCGTTGAAGCCGCGATCGAAGCCGTATTCCGCCGACAGGTAATAATGGCTGACGAAGGCCGCGGTGTTGAAACCGGCCTTTTTCATCTGCTCAGCGAGCAGCGGCGCTTCGCTGTCGATGTTGATTTTCTCGTCGATGGCCCGGTGCTCGGTGGAATACAAGCCGGTCATCGCCGACGCGTGACTGGGCAACGTCCAGGGCGAGGTGGCGTATGTTTTGTCGAAACGCACGCCGCGTTCGGCCCAGAAATCCATCATCCCGGTGATGCCCTTGGTGTAGCCGTAGCAGCCGAGGCGGTCGGCGCGCAAGGTGTCGATGCTGATGAGGATCACGTTCGGATGGTCAACGCGCTTTTTACAGCCGGTCAGCGCCGGCAAGATCATCAGCAGGATCAAGAGCGACGCAAAGGCGAAACGAAAACGTGTACTCATTGCACTATTCCCAGTGTCTGCAGGATGCCCACGACTTTATCACGACCCAGCAAGGCCATGCGACCCTTCCAATCCAGATGCAGCACCATCACGTTTGTGGCGGCGCTCGCTTGGCTGGAGATGTTCGCCGGGTTGGACTGTACGACGCCGTACACCAGATCTTGATAGTCGCACGGATTGCGACTGAAGGTTTGCGGAAAATTCAAGTTGCGCCGCATTAGATAATACAGCGGCCGACGGGCGATCGTCTGGGTCGGACCGGTGCAATTGAGGAAGTAGTAACGGTCCATGTATTCCGGGTGCATCAGTTTGATCGATGTGTCCAAGGCCACGTCCATGCCGTGCAGGCACGAGTAGATCATGCCCTCGCTGGGAATCTTGTCGCCCTGCGCTTGCAGGTATTCATGCACCTGTTCGGTTCTGGCGACCAGCTTCTGTTTGTCGCGCGCCCATTTGTGCACCAGGATGTAATTGTTCAGCGCGAAAAACAACCCGACCAGCACCAGGACGATCAGCGCCAGCACGCGCCGCGCCTTGGCCGAACGCGGATCGTAAATCGACGCCAGCGCGATCAACAAGCCGATGTTGGGTAGGAAAAAGAATCGGGGCGTCATGTACGCCATGACGTTCTGATAGCGCAGCACCAGCGCCAGCGGCGCCATGGTGATCAACGCGAAAAGCAGGCCGTAGAAAAACAGTTTGTTGTTGGCGTAAAAATCCTTCTTCGCCAGAAACAAGCCGATGATAATCAAGATCGAACCGAAAACGATGAAGCTTTTCATCAGCCAGAAGTACTCGGCGAAGCTGTGCCAAAGAAAGAATATATACCCGAGCGAAAACGGCGCCTTCGTTTCGCCGACGTAGCCGCCCATGCTTTTAATAATGAGGAAGCGCCAGATCATGTAGATGGCGGCGATGGTGAAATAGGGCGTGGTCAGGGCGAGAATCCGCTTGACGAATTTAACGTCCAGCTTGCTTGGCGCGCGATACATGAACATGAATCCGGCCGATAACACCAGGACGACCGGCAGCGTAATCGTGATTTCCTTGCAGAAAAAAGCGAGGGCGGCCAGCGCGATCGACAGCAGATAGTCGCCCATGCGCCGGTAGCGCACATAGCGCAGAAACAACAGCGTGGAGGCCAAAAAGAACATCGTGCCGATCAGATCGAAGCGATTGGACAACCACATCACGCCCACGCCGGTGACCGGCCCGATGGCAAACAGCAGGGAAATGATCACGCTCAGCGCGCGCGATCCCGTCATATTTAAAATAATGAAATACAAGAATATCATCGAGAGTATCAGGTACGCCAGGTTCGCCAGGTAATAGCCGGTCGGATTCAAGCCGGAAATCAGATAGTCGAGTTTCCAAAACAAGGTGATGGCCGGGCGGAAAA
>DAINPV010000366.1:0-3695 GCA_036743315.1 bacterium
ACCTGTCCGGGGCACGAAAAATACGCTTCGCTGGAACAGCTCATCGCGCGCGATGTACGTCTGTCGGCCCTGCCGCTTGAAATATTCACCGACCGGCACCAGACGGTGAACGATCTGCATACGCCTTGCGGCGAAATGAAGATGCTCTATTACGATCGCGCCTGGCTCGCTCGTCTGCAACGGACGCTGCCGGAAGTGCGCTTCGTCGACTTTCCGGCGTTTCTCGACGAATATATCGCGGCTTTGCCCGGCAAAGAGCCGCGGGAAGTGGAACAGGATCTGCGCGATTTCCGCCGGTATTACTTCGCCGTCAACAACGATGCGCCGCGGCTACAGGTGTTGATTGATTATCTGACCGCGAAAAATGTTTTGACGCCTTGACCGTAACGCATACAATCCGTTTCAAGGGGATTAAGTCGGCATGTCACAGCCTTTACACGAAATCGCGGCCATTACCGCGCGATTCAGCCTCCAGCATTGGTGGCTGCTGTTCGTGCCGGCGTTGGTCGTTTTTTTTGCCGCCGGTTGGCCCCGGCCGAAACAACGCCGCTGGTTTCATCACCTGCCGACCGTCGTTTTGCTTGTTGCCGGTCTGGCGTTGGTCGTGCGCAACACGGCGATCTTCGACGATGCTTATTACTCCTTCCGTTGCGCGCGCAACCTGGTCGACGGTCACGGCCTCGTGTTCAATCCGGGACAGTATTTCGAAATCTACACCAACTTTCTCTGGACGATCTGGCTGGCGCTGTGCCTCAAGCTCAGCGGTCTGAATCTGGAAATCCTCGCCGTTCTTTCCAATTGCGCGTGTTGGCTCGCCAACATGATCGTCGTTTATAAAATCGGTCTCGCGCTCAACGCCAAGAGCAAACATTACTTTCCGCTGGCGGTGCTCGTGCTGGCGCTGCAGTACTATTTCATGTCCTTCGGCACGTCGGGTCTGGAGACGATGGCCGGCAGTCTGCTGGTGAACCTCGGCGCGTATTTTTTGCTCAGCGAGCGCATGTACGGTCGTTCGTTCCTAGCCGGATCGTTTTTCATCCTCGCCGTGTTCAACCGGATGGACCACGCGCTGTTTTTCCTTTGCGGCGGGGTGGCGCTGCTGTGGCGCGACCGCGACTATTGGTTGGCGCTCGGCAAGCGCGATTTGTCGACCGGCCGCGCCGGTTTGTTCCACTTGCTTGTTTTCGCCGCACCGCTGTTGCTGTACGGCGCATACCTGTTGTGGAAGGTGTACTACTACGGCTCGCTCTTCCCCAGTGCGTTTTACGCCAAATCGGCTGCCGCTTCGTATTATCATCAGGGACTGATTTACACGTTGATGTTTTACCTGGGTTCACACTTTTACGTTCTGTTGCCGCTGTTGCTGTTGTGGCTGTTGGGCGGGCTGCGGAAAAAGACGGAAGAATCACCGGGCGCCGTTGCGTTTCGTACGTTCACCCTCGCGGCGATGGCGGTCTGGCATTTTTACGTGATCCGCGTGGGCGGCGATTATCTGATCGGCCGCTTTTACATTGTCCTGATGCCCCTGATGGCGTTGGGCGCTGAGCACTTTATTTTCTCGCAACTGAGCAATCGGACGACGCAACGGCTTGTTGCGGCTCTGGTCGCGGCCACCTCCTTCGGCGTACCGTTGCTCGCCGGCCTGGAAGGCGCTTATTGCCAGATGGACGGGCGCAATCACTACCAGAAATACATTCTGACGATTTGGCAAAATCGCCACCATCACGAGCGCACGTTTCCCTGTTTTGCCGAGCATACACTTTCGCCGTTGGTGTTGGCCGATGCCAAGTACGGTTTCGATTCGGCGCTGCCGATCATCGATCGCTGGGGCATCACCGATCCGCAATTCAGCCGGCGAACGGTCGAACATCGCGGCTGCCCCGGCCATGAGAAATATGTTTCGTTGCAGGAATTGGTCGACCGCGGCGTCCGCCTGTCGCTGATTCCCACCGAGTTGTTTGAAAAGAATTATCAAGATATCAACAATCTGGTTACGCCCTGCGGCACAATCGATCTGCTGGTGTACGACACTCACTTCGTCGACGATCTGCGGGAACATCTGTCCGATGTTATTCTTCCCGATTTTCCCGGCTTCCTCGACAGCTATCTGGCCGAGTTGAAGCGAAAACCGCGCCCCGAAGTGGCCGAGGATTTAAAAAACTTCCAGTTTTACTATTTCAATCTCCATCCCGATCCGGCGCGTCTGCAGCCGATTCTGGATTATCTGGCGGAGGGCTCGACGGCCAGTGCGGCCAACGCCGCTCCCTGAAGCTCGTAGTGCCGCCATTCGTCCTTCGGGAGAGCGCCGAGACGCCGGTAAAAAGCGATGGCGCTTTCGTTCCACGTCAGCACGCTCCACTCCAGGCGGTTGCCGCCGCGTCGCACGGCTTCGTGCGCCAGATAGGCGATCATTCGCGCGCCGATCGACAACCGGCGATGCGCCGGCTCGACGAACAGATCTTCGATGTACAGTCCCATGCGCCCCTGGAACGTCGAATAAATGGGAAAGAACAGCGCGAAGCCGACCGGCGTTCCATTGAGATACGCGAGGATCGCCTCGGCCCACGGACGCTCGCCGAACAGGTGCTCGGCCAGCGCATTTTCGGTGACAACCACCGACTCCAATCGCTTTTCGTAGTCTGCCAGTCGGCGGATGAAAGCCAGGATCAATCCGGTTTGCGCCGGCTGCGCCGGACGAATGTCGATGTCCATTGTTACCCTCTGATTCAACAACCGATCAGCGTGTCGTGATAGCGACAACCGCCGGTGTCCAGGATCTCGCGAATCAACCGTGCGGTGGTCGGCCCCACCCCGCGCAGTTCGCGCAGACGGTTGCGATAGCCGGCGATCGGTTCGGTCAATTGCGCCACGGAATGCGCCGCGCCGCGATAGGTCGATTGCCGCCCTGCCGCGGTCATTATGTAATCGAGGTTTTCCAAAAAGGCGATCACCCGATCGTTCTCGTCGAGCACGTCGGCGAACAACGAGGCGGGCATGCGCCGCGGTATAGCGAGTTTCTGCGCGGCCAAGTTGAACTCCTCGGTGATCGCCGTGTAATACTCATAGGTCGCCGCACCCCACTTGTTGCCTGGAAAGATGTTCGCGTATTCCAACTCCAGTTCGGGTCGAAATTCGCGCAGGCGCGCCAGGAAATACTCCTTCTGCCGCCCTTCTTTGAGAGTCATGCCGGAAAAAATCACGAAGTGCACCCCGGCTTGTTTGGTCCGGCGCAACATGGCGTCCATCGCCGGCAATGTATCGCTGATGAACGGGATTACCGGCATAAGAAAAATCCCGGTAGCGATGCCCGCCTCATGCAGGCGGCGTAGCGTGGCCAGTCGCGCCGAAGGCGGCGAGGCATGCGGCTCGAACAGGCGCGCGGTTTCGTCGTCCGCGCCGGAAAAGCTCATGCTGACCACCACACGGCTGCGGCGGTTGATCGTCTGCAGCAGATCCAGGTCGCGTTCGACCAATGACGATTTGGTCAGCACGTGCACCGGCAGTTCGAGATGCGCCAACAGGAACGACCCTGAGATTGAAGCGCTGCGCGGGAGCCGCCCTGCGGCCCCGCAGCCATTGCCCAAGGCCGGCCTTCCCCGGCGGCACCGGCCCTGGGCCATTGAACTGACCGCCGGAACATTCCAAAAGGGTATTGAAGATGAACAAACGGACACGGAGACTGATGCGGAAGCTGG
>DAINPV010000367.1:0-3683 GCA_036743315.1 bacterium
TGCAGGTGTTCATGGGCGTCGATTACGACCACACGAGCCACGTGGAGGGCTCACACGAGATCATGATCAATCCGTCCTGGGATTGGGATGAAATCTTCGCGGCCGTGCAGGCGGGCGATTTGCAGAACGTACCGCTGATCGCCGCCAACTACACGGCCATCGACCCGACCACCGCGCCGGCAGGCAAAAACGTGATTGTCATTTCCACCTACCTGCCCTACGAATACGCCGATAACTGGCAGTGGACCAAGAGCTACGACGAGTACATCGCTTTCAAAGAGGAAATTGCGCAGGTGTTCATCGAGCGGATGGAGGCGTACCTCCCCGGCCTGAGCCAACACATCGAGGTGCTGGAAGTCGGCACGCCGGTGACCAACTATGCCTTCTCGCTCAATCCGAAGGGCACGATCCTTGGGTGGGATCATAACGTCGAGCAGAGCACGCTCAAGCGGCTGCCGCAGGAAACGCCGATCGAAAATCTCATTCTCGCCGGCGCCTGGACCTTCCCCGGCGGCGGTCAGTCGGCCGTCATCAGTTCGGGCATCGGCGCGGCGGGGATCATCGCCGACATGGAGGCCGGGCGCAAATAATGCTATAGGTCCAAACGCGCTCCGACGCCCACGGCCAGGTAGTTATCGCGGAAGATTTGTTGAAACACCTCTCGCGCCTTGTCGCCGCTGCAGTGACAAGGCGCGATTTTTTGCACGCCCGCCGCCTGCATGGCGACAGCCATTGTCCGTAAGCGCGCCTCGTTCGTCTTGAACAAATGAAATCCGCCGAACGCCAGTCTTACCGGCCCGGACACGATCGTCCGCGCCTTTTCCACCATCGGCATGATGCCCGGATGCGCGCAACCGGTCACCACCACCAAACCCGTCGGCGTCTCCGCCACCAGCGCCTGCTCGGGAATATCCGCGCCCGTCATGCCGGTCGTGTAAAGGCCCGGGGTGATCATCGTCGAGTCAGTGACGGCGATCGGCCGCGCGCCGGCTTTGCGGATGCGGTCGGCGAAGCCCGTGCCCATCGTCGCCGGATAGTACACGTCGACGTCGCCGTGTAGCGCCAGAAATGCATCCAGCCCGCCGAGATGATCGCGGTGATGGTGTGAGAGCAGCACGGTTTTCACCTGTACGGGCTCGACGCCCAACTTCTTCATATTGGCCAACAGCAACTTCCCGTCGCCCCCGGTATCGAACAACAGCACCTGCTCGTCGGCTTGAATCAGGCAGGAAAAGCCCCAATCCGTCGCCAATCCCGCTGGTCCGGGATTGTTGTCGTACAAGATCGTAATCGATAGTTTGGCGAATTTTTTTTGCATCGTCCGCTCGCTCCCCGCCACGATTGCGCACACAGCCATCACCAGCGCCGATGCGCCCAGCAGTAATGCGCCGATTTTCAACAGGCCAAATCGCGGCAGCAAAAAGCCTCCCGAACGCTCGTGAAATTCTCTAACAAATGTTGTATAACGTTTTGACTTGAAGATGGGAAGCGGTCGCTTGCGAATCCATTATCGGATCCGCCATGCATTGTTCGTCAATTCTAAAAGATGGAGTTATCGATATGAGAGAAGTGGTCATCGTCAGCGGCGCACGCACCGCGGTGGGCGCCTTCGGTGGATCGTTGCAGGGCGTGCCGGTCGTGGACATAGGCGCGCTGGTCATCAAGGAAACGTTGAAACGCGCCGGGTTGCGCCCAGTCCTTTCGCCGGAACTCAAAGCCTGCCGGCCCGACATCTTCGGCGAGTTCGACCAAACCGCCCATCAGCAGAAATACTACGATTACGACGACGCGGCCGCGCCGATCTACGTCGACGAAGTGATCATGGGCAACGTGCTGCAAGCCGGCCAGGGGCAGAACCCCGCCCGTCAGTCGTGCCTGCGCGCTGGCCTGCCGGAAGAAACCAACGCCTTCGGCATCAACAAGGTGTGCGCTTCGGGCATGAAGGCCATCGCTCTGGGCACCCAAGCCATCGCCGCGGGCGACGCCGAGGCAATCATCGCCGGCGGCATGGAAAACATGAGCGTCGTGCCCTTCGGTCTGCCCAACGCGCGTTGGGGCTACCGCATGGCCATGCCCGCGGCGGAGATCACCGATCTGATGGTTTTCGACGGCCTTTATGAAATCTTCTACGGCTACCACATGGGTCTCACGGCCGAAAACATCGCCGAGAAATACGGCATCACCCGCGCCGAGCAGGACGAGTTAGGCGTCACCAGCCACAAACGCGCGCGCGAAGCCATTGCTGAAGGCCGCGTGAAGGACGAAATCGTGCCGGTGGTCATCCCGCAGAAAAAAGGCGAGCCGACGGCCTTTGAAGTCGACGAACGCCCGATGGACACCTCGATGGAAAAAATGGCCAAACTGCGCGCCGCTTTTAAAAAGGACGGCACGGTCACCGCGGGCAACGCCTCGGGCATCAACGACGGCGCGGCGGCGGTGCTGCTGATGAGCGCCCAAAAAGCCAAGGACCTGGGCTTGCCGGTGCTGGCGAAAATCAAAGGCTTCGCCACAGGCGGCTTGGACCCGGCGTACATGGGTCTCGGTCCGATTCCGGCCACGCGCAAGCTCATGGCCAAACTCGGTCTGACCGTCGACAACTTCGACCTGATCGAGCTCAACGAGGCTTTCGCCAGCCAGGCCATCGCCTGCCTGCGCGAGCTGAACCTGAGCCTGGACAACACGAACCTCAACGGCTCGGGCATTTCCATCGGCCACCCGATCGGCTGCACCGGCGCGCGCATCACCTATTCGCTGGCCATGCAACTGGCGAAAGCCGACAAGAACCTCGGCCTCGCCTCGCTGTGCATCGGCGGCGGTCAGGGCATGTCGATCGTTCTGGAGCGCTGATTCGTCAACTCAGGATGCGGGCCGCGTCGCCGGGCGCGGCTCGCGTCTTCCCCGGAGGACGCCATGAAACGCGTGGGCTTCATTCTGAAGGTCAAACCCGACAAACTCGCCGAATACAAAGAACATCATAAAAAGGTCTGGCCGGAAATGCTCGACGCTCTGCGCCGTCATGGCTGGCACAACTATTCGTTGTTCATGCGCGACGACGGCCTGCTCTTCGGCTATTTCGAAACGCCCGCCAGTTTCCAGGCCGCGCTCGACGGCATGGACGGCGAACCGATCAATGAGCGTTGGCAGAAGTTCATGGCGCCGTACTTCGCGGCGCTCGACGCCGGTGCGCCCGACAAAAGCATGGTCGAACTGGAAGAGGTGTTTCACCTCGACTGACGGCTAGCGATCCTGCAACACGCGGCATTCGTAAAGCTGTACGTCCGCCAACCACTTCTCGGCGGGCGGAACGTTCGTGCGCGCGCAATGCATGTCCCACACCGCGCCGCAGGGCAACGTCTTCATTTCCTCCAGCAGCGCCAGGCGGCTGAAGTTGTCGCCGTCCGCCTCGAACTCGCGCAGCTTCGCGGTCGGCTCCAGCAGGGCATACAACAACGCCTTGAGCGTCGCCCGCGCGCCGATCACATAGGCGCCGACGCGATTGAGCGACGCATCGAAATAATCGAGCGCCAGATGCGCGCGGCTTAAGGCGCGGGCGCGGACAATCTCGTGCATCAACGCGCGCAATTCGTCGTTGAAAGTAACGACGTGGTCGCTGTCCCACCGCAGGCCGCGGCTGACATGGAAGAGCAATTCGGGGAAAAACAGCAGCAATGCGCCGACCTTGT
>DAINPV010000368.1:0-3665 GCA_036743315.1 bacterium
GGGCTCATTCATCCACGGGTAAACCCGTGGTCTTCTGTCTACGACCGAATAAATTTTGCATAAAACATCGTACATATTGATATCCAAGAAAAATGTTGGTCACTACTCCTTCAGCACGTCGATCAGTTCGCTCATTTCGGCGCCGCCGGTAAGTTCGAGGAAGATCGATTCGAGGCCGGAATCGGGTTCGGCCGACATCTGGCGCAGCTCGTCCATCGTGCCCTGGGCGATGATCCGGCCGTGGTTGATGATCGCGATGCGGTCGCAGACCTCCTCGGCCACTTCCAGCGTATGGGTCGACATGAACAGCGTGTTGCCGTTGTCCACCAGGCGGCGGAAGATGCGCTTGACCAGCCGCGCGCCCTTGGGGTCCAGGCCGACCATCGGTTCGTCGACCATGAACACATGCGGCCGGTGCAGGAGCGCGGCGCACATGATCAGGCGCTGCTTCATGCCGTGCGAAAAATTTTCAATCAGGTCGCCGGCCCAGTCCTCCAGTTCGAACAGCTTGAGCAGGTCGTTGCCGAAGGATTCGATCTCCTCCGCCGGCACGTTGTACAGCCCGCCGATGAACCGCAAAAATTCCTTGGCCGTGAGCTTTTCGTACAGGTACGGCCGGTCGGGGATGTACCCCAGGATCGCCTTGGCCTCCAGCGGGTTCTTGATGACGTCGATGCCGCCGATGAAAACTTCGCCGGCGGTCGGCTGCAGCATGCCCACGATCATTTTGATCGTCGTGGTCTTGCCCGCGCCGTTGGGCCCGAGGAAACCGAAGATCTCGCCTTTGCGCACTTCCAGATCAAGGTTGTCCACGGCCACCAGATCGCCGTATTTTTTCGTCAAGCCCTTCGTGGTGATCATTCCTGCTCCAAGACGTTGATATTCACGCTGCCCATCAGCCGGATGATGTCGATCTGCCGGTCCAACCCGCCCGAAACGATGCGCAGGTGCGTCGCGTCGGCGGGGAACTGGCCGAAGGTGGCGTCCAGGCTGATCCATTCGCCGACGTACACGCCGTTCCAGGCGTGATAATAGAAGGCGCCTTGATGATACACCAGGCCCACGTGCACCTGCGCGGGCAGACCGGCCGCGCGCGCCAGGGCGGCGAACAGCGCGGCATGCTCGTTGCAGTCGCCCTGCCGGACCATCAGCACTTCCTTGGCGCTGGTCATCGAGATCAGCGGTTTCTTTTTCAGGTTGACGTTCACCCACTTGGCGATCGCCCGGGCCGCGGCCAGCGCGTCGGCGCCCTCGGGGACGATTTCGCGCGCCTGGCGGCGAATGGCCGGATCGTCGACCTCCAGCAGCGGCGTGGGCTTGAGCAGTTCGCGCAGCTTTTCGTCGTCGCCTTGGTAGGGGATCTTGAAGCCGCCCTTTTCCGGCAGCGGTTTCTTCACGACGGTCAGCACGTTGCCATCTTCGAGCGTTTGCCGTTCGTCGTCGAGCGGCAGATCGTCGAGGGTCACGCCGTTCAGGCGCACCTTGAGCCGCTTGGCCTTGCGCGGATCGGGGATCTGCCGGTCGCTGTTGACGGCGGCCATCTCGGGAATGTCGGCCGGTTTTTTCGACCACCCCTGCTCCATCGCCGTCCGATGCGGTTCGCGCACCATGACGAAACCGGCCAGCCGCTGTTCGAGTGTTTCTCCGCGTTCGTCGACGATCGATTCAGCGCGCGCTCCGGCCAGGTCGGTGACCACGCGGAACGCCACGATCTTCGCGCCGTCGGCGGCGGTGTGCTCGATCCGGGCGACCACGCGGATCTTCGCCTTGTCGTAACGGAAGGTGGACGGTTCGAAGAACGGCATCTCGAAGGTTTTGCCCACTTCGAGGCCGCCTTCGTCGGCCAGCAGGTCGGTCAGGTCGTCGGGCATCAACGGCACTTCGGTCAGCGGCAGCGTTTCCTCGCGCCGACCGGCGGCCGTTTCGATGTCCAGGTCCAGCCGGTTGCCGCGCACCGTGCCGATCACCTTGAACTTGACCAGGTCGGAACTCATCGAAAAATCGAGGTACTGCAGCTTGTGCTGCATATCGGTCAACACCTTGGTTTCGGTGCGCACCACCCGTTCGGCGCCCTGGATGGCCAGACGCATGTAATTGCTGGTGCGCGTGACGTAACCCGAGGCGGTCTGCTGGCGCTCGGTGGCCAGCCAGCCGATTTTCGCCCGTTTGTTGCCGGGTTGCTCGATGTAAAAACCGTACCACTTCTGGTCGGCGTCCAAGCCCTCGGCCGCGGCGACCTCCAACACGTTGGCGGCGTTTTTGTCGGGCAGATGGCGCACGACGAAGATCGTCAGCATGGCCAGCCACACGACCAGGATGATCCAGCGCACCGGTTTGGACATCGCCGCTCCTTTCAAGCAAGAAGGTAGCCGCTTCAGCCCCCGCGCGCAAGCAGGACGATAAACCTCGTGTGATTCAGGGGCGTTGTTGCAGGATGCGGCTGAGCACCAATTCGGCGTTGGGCTCGGTGAGCGGTTGGCCGCCGGCCGCGACGATCGCCGCCGGCAGTTCGAAGCGGTCCGGATCGGCGCCGGTCCAGGTGAAGATCGGCCGGCCGAGTTTGCGCATGTGCTGCCACGACGAGGCGGTGCCGCTTTTCAGATGCCCGCCGATCACAACCAGCGCCTGCGCCAGGCCCACGACGATGCGGTTGCGCGTGGGAAAGAAATCCCGTCGCGGCGGCGTGCCCGGCAGCAGTTCGGTGACCACGCAACCCTGGCGCGCCGCACGCTCGAACAAATCGCGGTTTTTGTCGGGATAGCACTTGTCCAGGCCGGTGGCCGCCACCAACACCGTGCGGCCGCCCGCGTTGAGCGCGCCCCAGTGCGCGGCCGCGTCCACGCCCTCGGCCCCGCCGCTGACGATCGTCACGCCGAAAGCGCTGAGCTTGCGGGCCAATTCGCCGGCGAATTTGGTCGCCCGCTCGCCCGCCTGCCGCGGTCCGACGATCGCCACCGCGAAGGCTTCCGGCGGCCATAGCGGACCGCGATAGAACAGAAACGGCGGCGGTTCACCGATGGCGGCCAGCAAACGCGGGTAATCATAGGCGCCCCAGAACGTGCCGCACCCGCCGCGCCGCAAGTAGGCTTCGACCCGTTGTTGCTCTTCGAGCATCGGGGCCTTGTCGCCGGCGGGAAACAGCTCGCTTTGCGCGCCCAGCGCCGTCAACGCGTCCTGCGGCGAACCGTGTTCGCGCACCAGGTCGACGAAGCGCTTGGCGCCCACGCCGTTGAACCGCGCCAGCCGCACGGCGGCGAGCAATTGTCGATGATGTTCCAGCAGCAAGCCTTCTCCGCGGCGCCTCAAAAAAGAAGCCAGAGGGGGGCAGAGCCTCTGGCCTGAAGCAAGGTTGTCGTCCGATGTGCAAACAACGAACCTGTTTCAGGATTTCTGCAATTATTATGCCCACTTAGACGTTCTTGGGCGGCCTGCTGAAATCACTCGTTCAATCAACCGCTTGTCGCCAAAAGTTCAAGCGACCTCTGCGGTCGTCCCCTTTGAAAAGAGTGATGAAATCTTAACATGTTTTCAAAAAGCTGAGGCGGCTCAGCTTTCCTGACGCTTGTAGGTGGACACTTCCAGAACGGCGTTGAGCAGCGTTTTGTCGTCGAAGCGCGCTTCCACGTGCAGCTTGCGTACGCGCAACACCTTGGTCGAGTACTCGA
>DAINPV010000369.1:0-3659 GCA_036743315.1 bacterium
CACCGGCCCTGTGTGGGCCTTGTGTGCTGCAATGCAAGAAAGGCGGCATGGGCGGTTCGATGGCCATCTTCAACCTGGGCATGAGCATCGGGTTGGCCAGCGGGCCGATCCTGGGCGGCGTGATTGTCGATATTTTACATTATGTCGGCGCGTTCCTCATCGGCGCCGCCCTGGTGTTGTTGAGCATTATTCCCGTATTGGCGATCAGAAACCACACCGTGAATCATCCCCCCGTCATCGCCGACCACTAAAGGGAGGGACCTAACTGATGACCGCTCCCCGGTTTACCGGAACGAAAACTTATATCCTCGATCCCGAATTGGCGCGCGTGGTCAACGTGGCCATCCGGCTGGAACTGCCGCTGCTGCTCAAGGGTGAGCCGGGCACCGGCAAGACGCTGCTGGCGCACGCGATCGCCGAGGATCTGGGCATGCCGCTGATTCAGCTCAACGTGAAAAGCAACATGAAGGCCGTCGAGGCGTTGTATCAGTACGACACGCTGACCCGCCTTAACGACAGCCGTTTCGGCGATTCGAAACGCAACGTGGCCGAGATCGAGGAATACATCCGCATGGGCAAGATCGGCCAGGCGTTCACAACGCAGGAGCGCGTGGTGTTGTTGATCGACGAAATCGACAAGGCCGACAGCGAATTTCAGGACGACCTGCTGGACGTGCTGGATCAAATGAGTTTCGACATCGTCGAAATCGACCGCACGATCCACGCCTTGCACCGGCCGGTGATCGTCATCACCTCCAACGCCAAGCGCGATCTGTCCGACCCGTTCCTGGGCCGCTGCGTGTTTCATCACATCGCGTTCCCACGGCCGGAGATGATGAAGGAAATCGTCGACGCGCATTTCCCTAAGCTGGCCGACCGCATCGCCGACGCATGCATCGAAGCGTTTTATCGCCTGCGTGAGATCGAAGGTGTCGAGAAAAAGCCGGCCACGCGCGAGTTGCTGCATTGGGTGCAGGCGCTGATGAGCGAGGACGGATTCGACCCGAAACGACTGTCGGACGACCGCAAAATGCCGCTGCTGGGTCTGTTGTTCAAAAAGTCAGACGACCTGCAACGCGCCCGCTCGTGGCTCAACCAGCGCTCCGCGTAAGGGCGAATCATGTTCGAGGGTTTTTTCTATCGTCTGCGCGAATACGGAATCCCGGCGAGCCCGACCTCGTTTTTGCGCCTGCAAAAAGCCCTCGCTTTGGGAATCATTTCCAGCCTCGATGATTTCTACGTGGTTGCGCGCTCGATCATGATTAAAAGCGAGCGCCAATTCGACACCTACGACAAGATTTTCGCCAACTACTTCGGCGGCAAGGAACTGGACGACGAACTACTTAATGCGCTGACCGCCGACATGCAGCGACTGTTGCGGGAATGGTTGAACGATCCAGCCAACCTCGCCGGCTTGAGCCCGGAAGAACAAGCCAAGATCAAAGCAATGACGCCCGAGGAACTCGAACGCTATTTCCTCGAGCGGCTGCGCGAGCAGACCGAACGCCACGACGGCGGCAATCGCTGGATCGGTACGCGCGGCACCAGTCCGGTCGGGCATAGCGGCCATCACCCCGGCGGCATGCGCGTGGGCGGCACGAGCATGAACCGCAGCGCGATTCAGGTGGCGATGGAGCGGCGCTACATCGACTATTCCACCGAGGCAAAATTGTCCGCACACAACCTCGGCGAGGCCCTGCGCTCGCTGAAGCACCTTGCCCCGGCCGGTCCCAAGGACAAATTGAACGTTGAGAAATCGATTTATGAAACCGTACGCAACGCCGGCGAGATCGAACTGGTTTTCGACCGCAGCCTGCGCGACAAGCTGTCGGTGTTTTTGTTCATCGATAACGGCGGTTGGTCGATGACGCCCTACGTACGCCTGACGCGCGCGCTGTTCGGCCATGCGGAAAACGCTTTTAAACGGCTGCGTACGTTCTTTTTTCACAACTGCATTTACGAGGTCGTTTACGAAGATCCACGCCGCTACACCAAACCGGTGCGGCTGATCGATCTGCTCAAAGAAAAACAAGACACGCGGGTGATCATCGTCGGCGACGCGGCAATGGCGCCGTACGAGCTGCTGCATCCGCGCGGCGCGTTGGCCATCACCCATCGGATGGCCCAGCACCGGTCGGGCATCGACCTGCTTGGCGATCTGCGCGAACGCTTTCCGCACAGCGTGTGGGTCAATCCGATCGAACGCCGCGAATGGGATTACACTTACGGCGCTTATACGATCAGCCTGGTGCGCGAGTTGTATCCCATGGTCGATCTGACGCTGGGCGGCATCGAAAAAGCGGCGCTCATCCTCAAAGGAAAATAAAAACGCCCCCCGACACGGGGGGCGTTGTCGATGCGTCTGCTAACGTTATTTGGCGTACTCGACCGCGCGGTGTTCCCGGATGCAGGTGACTTTGATCTGCCCCGGATAGCTCAGTTCGGTCTCGACCTTGCGGGCGATGTCTTTGCTGAGCATCACGGTTTGGTCGTCGTCAATTTTTTCGGACTCGACAATGATGCGGATTTCGCGGCCGGCCTGAATGGCGTAGCACATTTCCACGCCCGAGAATTCCTTGGCGATTCGTTCCAGGTCTTCCAACCGCTTGACATAGGACTCCAACATCTCGCGCCGCGCACCGGGACGTGCGCCGGATAGCGCGTCAGCCGCCTGCACGATAATGTCGATCACCGATTCCTGCGCCACTTCTTCATGGTGCGCGCCGATGGCCCGAATAACCCCTTCGGACTCGCCGTACTTCCGCGCCAGGTCCATGCCGATGATTGCATGGCTGCCTTCCACCTCGTGGTCGACGGCCTTGCCGATGTCATGCAGCAATCCGGCCCGCTTGGCAAGTTTGACGTTCTGGCCCAATTCGGCCGCCATGATGCCGGCCAGGAAGGACACTTCCAGCGAATGCTGGAGGATGTTCTGAGCGTAGCTTGTGCGGTATTTCAACCGCCCGATCAGCTTGACCAACTCCGGATGAATGCCGTGCACGCCGACGTCGAAGGTCGCCTGTTCGCCGGATTGCACGACGCCCTGTTCGATTTCCTCGGTCACTTTCACGACGATCTCTTCGATGCGTCCGGGATGAATGCGACCGTCGGCAATCAATCGTTCCAGGCTGACGCGCGCCACTTCGCGGCGAATCGGGTTATGACTGCTGAGGATGACCGTTTCCGGCGTGTCATCCACAATGAAATCGACACCCGTGGCTGCTTCCAGCGCCCGAATGTTGCGTCCTTCGCGGCCGATGATTCTCCCCTTCATATCGTCGTTGGGCAGATCGACCACACTGACGGTTCGTTCGGCGACATAATCGCCGGCATACCGTTGAATGGCCAAGGCGATGATCTTTTTAGCGTTGGCGTCCGCAGTCAGCTTGGCGGCGTCCTCGATCTCACGGATCATCTTGGCCGCCTCGTGCTTGGCTTCGGATTCCATCGCCTTGATCAATTCCTTTTTGGCCTCCACTTGGCTCATGCCGGCCACGCGCTCCAAGCGGGATTGCCACTCGTTGACCAAAGCTCCGTACTTTTTCTCCATCTGGTCCAACGCAGCTTCGCGCACCAGCAGGATCTTCTCCCGCGTGGTGATCTCCACTTCCTTTTCATCCAATAAAGCGGTCTTTCGGTCGAGATTTTCCTCCTTATTG
>DAINPV010000370.1:0-3650 GCA_036743315.1 bacterium
TGTTGGCTAGCGCCCGGCGGATGGCGCGTTCGTTGTCCTTACCTTCGCGGGCCAGCAGTTCGCCGAGGAAGTCCAGCAGGAAGCGGCCTTCGGCGCCGGTGTTGCCCGTCGAGCCGATTTCTTCTTTGTCCATGAAAAAGCAGACGGCGGTGCGTTGCGGTTTGGCTTCCAGGTCCAACAGGGCGCGCAGGCTGGTGTAGGCGCACACGCGGTCGTCGTGGCCGTAGGCGCCGATGAACGCGCCGTCCAGACCGACGTTGCGGGCGAATCCGGCGGGGACGATTTCCAGTTCGGCGCTGACGAAATCCTCTTCGATCAAGCCGTATTTTTCGTGCAGCAATTTAAGCACATTAAGCTTGATGCGGTCTTTGCCGTCCTCGGCCTTGCCCAGCGGTCGGCCGCCGATGACCACGTTCAGTTTTTCGCCGGGAATCGCCTCGTTGAGCTTTTTCGTGCCTTGGCTGTTGGCCGCCAGGTGGGGCAGCAGATCCAAAACGGTGAAACACGGATCGGCCGGATCGTCGCCGATGGCGATCTCGACCATCTTCCCGCTTTTGTCGACGACCACGCCGTACATCGCCAGCGGAATCGTCACCCACTGGTACTTGCGGATGCCGCCGTAGTAGTGCGTTTTCAGCAGCGCGATGTTGCACTCTTCGTACAGCGGGTTCTGCTTGAGATCCAATCGCGGCGAATCGATGTGGCTGACCACGAGGTTCACGCCTTGTTCCACCGATTCCTTGCCCAACACGGCCAGACCGGCCGCCTTGCCGCGATAGGTGAGCAGAAATTTGTCGCCCTTGGCTTTGGCCGTCAGCGGTTGGAAACCGGCCTGGTTCGCCAACCGTTCGATTTCCACGACGGCCAGCCGCTCGGTTTTCGCGACGTCCAGAAAATGCCGGTAATCGTCGCAAAACGGCTCGATCGATTTTTTCTGCGCGGCGCTGAACGCGTCGTAGGCCAGCGGGGTTTCCCGGGCCAGATTTTTCTTCGCCTGTTCGTAAGCTTTGCTCTTTGCCATCGACGGCCTCCTTGCTGCCTGTTGCGAAGTCGATTCGTCGCCCGGATCGATTTCGTGAAATTGAATTATGCGGATGTCTTGCGAAACCCCAACAAACGACGCAACGGATTGCGGCGCGGCTTTTCCGCGAACAACTCGCGGATGCGCGGCAGCGCTTCCTCCGCCGCTTGTTCCCCCAGCTTAATGATCGTTTCCGCCGCGGTAAAGTCCGCCCAGTGGATGTGCCCCACTTGCGGGGTGATGACCACGTCGGCCGCTTCGAGTTGCTTTTCGATCAGCAGCCGCTTGGTGATGTCCTGCGTGCGGAAATAGATTTCCAGCGCCCGTTTGAGCTCGGGCGGCTTGAGCAGATCGTGACTGACGTTCACCGCGATGACCACGTCCGCGCCCATTTCGCGCACGACGCTGATGGGCACCATGTTCACTACGCCGCCGTCGATGCACTCCATCTCGCCGATGCGGATCGGCGGAAACGCGCCGGGCACCGCGCTGGAAGCGGCCACCGCGTCGATGATCGGCCCGCGCCGCAACACCACTTCCTGGCCGGTCAGAAGATCGCAAACGACGATCCCCAACGGAATGAGCAAGTTACGGATATCACTGTCGTCAATGAAATTCGACAACAATGAATAGAGGTCTTCGCGATCCAGAAAGCCCAACCGCGTGACCGTGCTGCCGATCATCAGCCCGCGTTTGACGGTCTGGGTAAAGGAATCGAAAAAGCCCTGCACCTCTTCGTTGCGCTTGAGGCCGTGAATGCGCGACTGCGCGAATTCCTCGCTCTGGTAGAATTTCTGCGCCTTGGCGATCAGCTTTTCCGCGCGCGGATTGCCCGCGTACAACGCGCCGACCAGGCTGCCCATGCTCGTACCGGAAATCAGATCGATCGGCACCTGTTCGCGTTCGAGCACGCGCAGTACGCCCAAATGCGCCAGTCCCCGGGCTGCTCCGCCGCCCAGGGCCAATCCGACCGTCTTGCGTTTCTTTTTGGCGATCAAAGTTCCGGCATCCCCACGCCCCAGGCCTTGGCGCTCACGTTGGACCAACCGGCCAGGAGCCATTTTCCGTCGCGTTTTACCAATTGCAGCCCGATATTCCCCCAGCGGTAGCCTTGCCGGTCGGGCAGGCCCGAACCGAGGCTGGCCACGCGCGTCGCTTCACCGACAACATGGAATTTCGCGGAGGCGTTGTCGCCGTTCACTTCAATTTGCAACTGCACCAGGCGAATGTCGATATCGGTCCATTGCTCCATGCTGGCGGCGACGACTAACGCCCATTGGTCCTTGGTGAAGCCGAAGGAGTCGACGAAGTCGTCGGCGAAATAGGCGATCACTTTTTCCGAGTTCCGATCTTTGATATCTTCGATCGCCCGCTTCAATGAGCGTTCGACCTGCGCTTGGGGCGTCAGGTAACACGAATAAATCGTGACCACGGCAATCGCGACTGCGACAATCAGCAATATCGTGCGCCGACGGTTCATCGATCAGTGGCATCCGCTGCACGTGGAGCGTGAACACGTGCCGCAACTCGAAGATGATGATTTGGTTGTTACGCCGTCCCGACCGGTTGAGCGAAAACTGAATCCGCTCATTCGCTTTTGCACGTCCGTCGCGCCGCAATGTGGGCAGGGCGGCGTGTTGCTGCCGAAGACCAACTTTTCGAATTGATGCTCGCAACGGCGGCAGATGTACTCGAAAATCGGCATGGCGGTTTACTGCAAATTGATTGGGGGTTTGGTTTTACGCATCGGTTTGCCGTCGCCGGACAACTCGAGGTCGTCGATGAACATCTCGCGGCATTCCGGGCAGAGGACGAGTTCGATTTCCATGTGCACCTGGTCCTCCAGCGTTTTTTCGTCCAACCGCGAGGCCTGCTCCAGAATTTCCAAGCGCGTTTCGTCGTCGCCGCCGATGTCGGGCAGATAGCCGTCCCAATCGGCGGTGATTTCCACGCGTACGTTGTATTTGGTCGATCCGAGCGGCAACTCGGCTTGGCAGCGGTCGCAATATTTGGTCGCTAGGCGTCTCATGACTCGTTTTCCTTTTCTTCGCTCAACCGGCGAAGTTCCTCCACCAATCCATTGTGGAATAACGGCAGTTCATCGTCAAGAATGGTGCGCGGATCGGCCAACACGGCGTCCTGTTCGATGCGCACGATGATCGGCAGATCGCGCGCGCGCAATGCGGCGACCAGCGCGTCGGCCGTCGTTTGTTTGGGGCGCACGGCCACCGCCGGATCGTCCAGCCGGGCCAGAGGCATCGCGCCGCCGCCTACTTGCCCCTCGGTGACGACGATCTCGAAGTCGGCCAATTCACCGGCGTCGCGGCGCAAATCGGCTGCCAGTTGCTCGGCTCGTTTGGTTAGAACGTCTTTTGGCGTCGATAGCATGCGCAACGTAGGAATGGCCGCCAGCGCTCGTTGCGGATCGCGGTACAGGCGCAAGGTGGCTTCCAGCGCGGCCAGAGTCATTTTGTCCACGCGCAGCGTCCGGTGCAGCGGATTTTTTGCACAAGCGCGAATGGCCTCGGCCTTGCCGACCAACACACCGCCTTGCGGACCGCCCAACAGCTTGTCGCCGCTGAAGGTGACGACATCCAGCCCGGCGGCAACCACCTCGGCGATCGTCGGC
>DAINPV010000371.1:0-3626 GCA_036743315.1 bacterium
GTGCACGATGTCATAGTAACGCGGCAGCCAGGCTTCGAGCCCGGCGCTGTCGATGATCTCCGTGTTCTGTTCGATCAGCGCGTCGATCGCCGCGTCGATTTCCTCGGGCGTTTCGTAGCTCCACCCGTCGATCCAGGTTTCGTACTCCGGACCGTTCTTGAAACAGTTGGTCACGATGCGCGTGGTCGCGCCGATGCGCCGGCTGTTGAGCAGATTGCCTTCCACATACAGTTCGCGCAGCAGCGTCGGATCGCTCTTGTCGCTGTGATCGACCACGGAAACCTTGACCACGTCCCAGTACAGTTCGTCGCGCGGGATTTCCGGCCAGACCGTTTCGGGCACGCTGTAGGACGGCACCAGCGAGAAGACCAACGCTGTATCGCCGTACAGGTACATGTCAGCCACGTTGCCTTCGATGTCCAGCGCGCCGACCTGGTGCGTGTCTTCCTGCGGATCGGCGTCGAAGATCAACAGCCAGCCGCCGTTGGCGATGAACAGGTAATTGCCGTCGGTCTTGATCATGTCGGCTTCGTCGACGCCTTCTTCCTGCACGTTGGTGTCACTGTGTTCGTTGTCGTCGTCGTCGTCGCCGGTGGCTTCGTCGTCGTCGCCCTCATAGTTATCGTCGTCGGCGGCGTCGTCGTCGGCGGCCGCATCGTCATCGTCGCCCGGCGCGGCATCATCGTCGTCGGAAACGACATCGTCGCCGTCGTCGTCGAACCAGCCGTCGTCGTCATCGTAATAACCGCCGTTTTGCCAGTAGTCGCGCTCCATTTCCAATGCGCGCACCATGCGTTGTAACTCCATTTCGCGCAACCAACTGAGCACGTCATTGCAATCCTTGCAGCGGTACAGACCCTTTTTATCCATGTCGACGCCGTCGTCGTCATCGTCGCCGCGGTCGCAGCCGGCGCTGACAAATAAAACGGTCAATAGGGACAGAAGTAAAAGGCCCACCACTGCTTTACCCCAACCAACCTTCATGATTTACTCCTTATCGAAAAGATTGAATCCGTGAAATCGTTTTTGCATCCAAATAGTTTAGCAAACCCTGTGCCAAGAGCAAGAAAAACGTAACTCTTTGAATTAACGTGGGAAAATTTTTGCTAAAAAAGTTCCTGCCCTTGGCGAATCCTCGAAATTGCCGTAATCGACCTCAAAATTTTGAGGCTTTCATCCAAGAAAAGAAATGACTATCCTTGCGTTCCCTGACAAAGCATCGGGCAATGGAGAAGTGTTTGAGTCTGGGTGAAATATTCCTGTTGGCGCTGGCGTTGGCCGCCGATGCCTTCGGCGTTGGCGCATCCATCGGTCTGACGTGCTGCCGGCCGCGACAGGTGTTGCGTCTGAGTTGGCACTTCGGTCTGTTTCAGGCGCTGATGCCCGCGTTGGGCGCGCTGGCGGGCTTATGGCTGCGCGATTTCGTGGCGGCGGCGGCGCCGATCGTCGCCGGCGTTTTGCTGACGATCATCGGCGTGAAGATGCTCCTCGAATCGATGCGGCAGGAAAAGCCCAAGGACGATTGCGACCCGACGCGGGGTTGGACGCTGATCGGTCTAAGCCTCGCCGTTTCGATCGACGCTTTTGCGGCGGGCATCGGTCTGGCGATGCTGCAGGCGCCGCTGTTGCTGGCCTGTGTGATCATCGGTATCGTGGCGCTGGTCGCCACGGCGGTCGCCATGCTCAACAGCCGGCTGTTGCGCAAAGCCCTGGGGCAATGGGCCGAGCGCTTCGGCGGCATCGTGCTGTTGTTGCTGGCGGTCAAGGCGTTTTTCCAATTGTAGGGGCGTATATGAAAGAAATTTTTTTCAATCTTCCGGAAACCTTCGCCGCGTCGGCCGCGGCGAAAGCGGCGATCGTCTCGATTCCCTATGAGCATACGGTCAGCTACGGCGTCGGCGCCGGATTCGGTCCGCGGGCCATTTGCGAAGCCAGCGCCCAGGTCGAACTGTACGACGAAGTGTTGTGCGCCGAGCCGTACCGGGCGGGCATCTGCACCGATCCGCTCGGCGTTCCTGAGGAAGTGTCCGCGTTGAACGCGCCGGAGATGATCGCCCGGTACGCTCCCGCCGTGGGCGCGCATCTGGACGCCGGCCGCTTCCCGGTGATTGTGGGCGGCGAACACACCGTTTCGCTCGCGCCCTTCGCGGCGGTGATCGATCGTTTCCCGCAAGTGCACGTGTTGCACTTGGACGCCCATGCCGATCTGCGCGACCGCTACCATGACGATCCGTATTCGCACGCCTGCGTGCTGCGGCGGATCGTCGAGCGTGCCCCCGCCGTCCAGTTGGGCATCCGCAGTTACGACATCGTACAGGCGCGGGAGATCCCCACGCTGCCGGTGAACGTGCTGCACGCGCATGAGATTCGTCAGGGCGCGAGCATGATCGAGTTCGCCGCGAAACATCTGGGCGATCCGGTGTATCTGACGATCGACCTGGACGCGTTCGACCTGTCGATCATGCCCGCCACCGGCACGCCCGAGCCCAACGGCTTGTACTGGCAGGAGGTCGACGACCTGCTGGCTTGGCTGTTCGCCAACCGTCATGTGGTGGCGATGGACGTGGTCGAACTGGCCCCCCGCGAAGGGTGGCCGGCTTCGGATTTTCTGGCGGCCCGGTTGATCTACCGGTGCATCGGCCGCAGATGTTTGTGAACTAAGTCGTCGGCACACACAGCTTTGGCTTCGCCAAAACTGTGGCACACAGGCATAAGAACATCGTCATCGTGTGTGCCACACTTTTGGGCGTCAACCCAAAGGTGTGGGGGTCGTGATCGGGGAAACCAATCGTCGGAATAAAAAAAAGGGAACGGCTAAACCGTTCCCCTTTTCGTTCAATCGCGCGTCGCTATTTCGTGCAGCCGCCCGGGGTCGGGTTGGAAGCGTATTCCGAGGCTTTGTAGTAGATGTTCACGTACACGATGCTGTCGGCGAAGACCTGGGGCACGATCGATTCTTCTTCACTGCCCTCAATATCGGCCGTAAGCGTGTAGCTCCCCGGCGTGACGTTGGTGATCAGGAAGTAACCGTTGTCCGGATGAGTGCTGGTGCGGCCGGTGGTCGGCATGCCGCCGCCGTCGATGTAGTAGGCCGGCCGGCCGGTGTCGCTGGTGACTTCGGCGCAGCCGATCACGTCGGCGGTCAGGTTGGTTTCATTGTAGTACTGCACGATGCCGCCCACGATGCCCTTGCTCGAATCGAAGGTTTCACCCAACAACGCGGCGATGCTCACCCGGGCGCTGTTCGAAACCAGAGAGAAAACCCAAGCCATCTGCGTGTCGTAGTTGAACGCATAGGTGGTCACATAGTTATTCAAGGTGAATTTCACCGAGTACTGTTCGTTTTTCTCCACCGGGTTGAAGAAGCAGAAGCCGTTGACGTCGGCGGTGGTTGTGATTGCCGGATCGAACGATTCGCCGGTGTAACGGTTGACCAGTTCGCACGTGGCGCCGACCAGGTTGCTGCCGCTTAGGAAGTCGACCACGTGGATGGCGATCGGCTCGGTCGGCGGGGTGTCGACGGTGGTGTCGTCGTCGCCGGTATCGTCGTCGCCGGTGTCGTCGTCGCCGGTATCGTCATCATCGTCGTCAGTGTCGTTGTCGTCGTCGCCGGTGTCGTCGTCATC
>DAINPV010000372.1:0-3623 GCA_036743315.1 bacterium
GCCTTGGGCATGTTCGGTTTGGACTATCTTGTCCAATCGGATGTTTCGAAAATCGCCTTCCGACGTTGGCGGGCTTGGCGGCTCTGGCTGGCGAAAGGTCGGCGCCGCTAAAAAAAAAGCCTTAATCATCGTCGATTAAGGCTCCGACTGCGTCTCAATGATTCGTTACATGGCGAAATCGCCGCAGGTCACCTGCCCCAGCGTGTTGCGCGTGAACAGATAGTTCGCTTCGTCGATCTCGCCGCAGTAATAAATGACCGTACCGGCCATCGCATCCGAGACGACGGCGAAGTCGATATGATTGGAAACGGTTTCGGCCTCGCAAATGTCCGGCGTAATCGAACTGGGCGTCGGGAAGCTCCCTTCGAGCCAGCCCGTGGTCGCGTCATGGCGGAAGCCGGTAACGACATAGGGGTCGATTTCCTCGTCTTCCGGATCGATCATCCCCTCCATGTCGCCGGTGGCGACGTCGATGTTCAGGTACGCGGTCCAGGCCAGCGCCCCCTGCGGGCTTTCCGTTTCACCGTCCATGGTCAGATCGTATCCGTCGCAACTGTCGTCATCGTCGTCATCATCGTCGCCGGTGTCGTCATCGTCGTCATCGTCGTCATCGTCGTTATCATCGTCGCCTTCGACATCGTCGTTATCGTCGTCGTCATCATCATCGTCGTCGCAGGAGCAGGAGGCGATCGCCCCCACGCCCACGATCAAGGCGACTATTATCATTAATAGCAATATATTCCTGCTGATGGTCATAACGTCTCCTCCCGTGATTGGTATAAAAGCATTAAAGTGCGCAGCCTGGACAAGTCAAGGAAAATTTATCCATAGATACGAGTAACGGCGGCAGACGCGAAGTTTTCATTTGGGTCGCTGCGGCGCTATGGTATAGTGAACGCCTGTTTTTTCCGCCTGGCAAGAAAGTCGATGATGCAACCGAGCCCGCGATCGTGAGCGATCCTACGCCGTACACTGCGGTCCGTCCGCGTTGGCGGCGGCGCGGCGATTGACTGTTGTTGCCGTTGGTTTTCCTGCTCATCAACCTCATTGGCGCAGCCCCCAAAAAGGGCGATTTGCTGCTGCAGATCATGGACGAAGGCGGCTTCGTCGAGGTCGGGCAAAAGGCGCTGCGTCTGGCCTTCGTCGAGCATGACTTCCGCCATCCCTTCTGGGCCGATCCCTATTGGAATTACGGCGCGAACAATCCGCGCGTGGGCGTGTTGATCGTCGGCGCGGTCGGACATTTCGCCGGTCTGGTTACGGCGGATACGGAAAAGAAAAAATTTGTCATGCGCCTGCTGATGAGCCTGCTTTCGACCGCCGTAATCGCCTTGCTGTTTTCCCTGACGGCGCGCCTGACCGCCTCGCGGCCGGCGGCGTACGCGGCCGCCGGACTGCTCTTGTGGCACCCCGCGTTTCGCCTGGTGGCGCGTTCGATGTTGACCGAAATACCGCTGCTGTTGTTTTGTCTGCTGACGGTGCACGGCGCCTTGTGGATCAAGACGGACCGGCAATGGCCGGTACGCACCACGCCTTGGATCCTCACCGGCTTGGCGGCCGGGTGCGCCGTCTCGACCAAGCTTTTTGCGGTCGGATTGCTGCCGTTGCTGCTGCTGTTGATCGGGCAGCGCCTCTGGTTTCTGGGCCGGGCGGCGATCTATCCGGCCATGTTGATGTTGGCGAGCATCGTGGTCGTTTTCGTGTTGACCAATCCGCTGCTGTGGACCGACCCGGTGTACGGCGTGGAGCAGATGACCTTGCTGCACGTGCGCTCCAACGACGGGTACGTCACTTGGCCCGAATGGTACCGCATCAAGCCGCTCGTTTTTCAGGTGTTCGACTTTTTCGCCTGGCGGTTCGATGCGGCGCGCATCAGCATTCCGCCGCCGGATTCGTTCCCCTGGTGGCGAGCGGCGCCGGGCTTTGCGTTGACCGTCGCTGGGCTGGTCGTCCGTCATGCCGGCCGCGACAAATGGATGGTCCTGGCGACCTTCGGCGGCTTTTTCGCGATCTACGCTTACGTGGCGGGGATCATGAATGTCGATTGGTATCGCCTGAAACTGGCCTTGCTGCCGGCGGTCGGCGCGATTCTGCTGTGCGCCTATCTCGTTTCTCGCTTGGTGCCGGTAAAAGAATAAGCGGACGGAGCCGGACTACGCCGGCTTATTTGGCGACGGCCGGCAAGCCGTCCAACCAGGCGCGCAGGGTTTCACCGTAGCCGGGTCCGGCGGAGAGGGACACATCGTTATGCCCGGCTCCGGGCACGCCGTACAGTTGTCGGGGTTCGTTGGCGGCGGCGAAGAGCCCTTCGGCTTCGGCAAAGGGAATCAACTCGTCGCGTTTGCCGTGCACGAGCAACAGCGGCGCGCGGAAGTTGGCAAGCTTTTCGATGGTCGCGTACCGTTCGGCGGTCAACTCCGGGTTGGTCGGCAGCATTGGAAACAACTGCTGCGCGACATGGGCGATCGAGCGGAAGGTCGATTCGAGAATGATGCCCCGCACAAAATGAAACTGCGCGATTTCCCCGACCACGCCGCCGCCCAGCGATTTGCCGAACAGGATGATTTTCCGCGGGCCGACCTGTTCGGCCAGCCAGGCCAGCCAGGCGCGCCCGGCGGCATACAACGCTTCCTCGCTCGGTTCGCCGCCGCATTTGCCGTAACCGGGGTAATCCACCAACAACAACCCGCAATCCATCGCCGCCAGGTCCTCGCGCACCAGCGCCCATTCGTAGACTGACTGCGCGTTGCCGTGAAAAAACAAAATCGTCGGCCGGTCGTTCGCGGCGGGCCAATACAAACCGTGCAAACGCTTGCCCGCCGGTCCCGCCAACCATACTTCTTCCGCGTCCGACGCGTACGGCGGCAGCGGCTCTTCCAACAGCAGAGGTGTCGGATAATACAGCAATTGACGGACGAGACTGGACAACATGGCGGTTTAATCCTCGCTGTTCCGCAACGCTAATCGAACATTTCAACCTGGCGCGAACGCCGATCCAATGTCTGCCGAACCGTGCGGGTCATCTCCATGATCGAATACGGTTTGCCGATGAAGCCCCGGGCGCCCATTTCCAGCATTTGTTCGATCTGTCCCTGCTCGACATAGCCGCTGGACATCAGCACCGGGAAACCGGGCGCCATCGTCTGAATCCGCTGCAGCACTTCCAGGCCGGACATCTTGGGCATCGTGATGTCCAGAATGATCAAATCGATCGCGTCCTTCTTCTCCTGGAACAGATGCAACGCTTCCTCGCCGTTTTCGGCCACCAGTATAGTATACCCTTTGCGTGTCAGAATTGTCTTGCCCAGGTTGCGCACGATGCTCTCGTCGTCGACCAGCAGGATCGTCTCAGCGCCGCCCGGCATGTCCTCCTTGGCGGCCTTTTGTGTGTCCTGTTCGGCGGTCTGGCCCTGAAAGGCGGGCAGGTAGACATGGAAACTGGTGCCTTTCTTGGCCTGGCTTTCCACTTCGATCCAGCCTTTGTGCTGGCGCACGATGCCGTAGACCAGCGACAGCCCCAGACCGGTGCCTTTGCCCGTTTCCTTGGTCGTGAAAAACGGCTCGAAAATGTGTTGCAACACCGCTTCGTCGATGCCCGTACCGCTGTCGCTGATCGTAATCAC
>DAINPV010000373.1:0-3583 GCA_036743315.1 bacterium
CGGGCTGTAGATCAACGCCCCGAGAATCGCTCCGCCCATCATCGAAAATTGCAGCAAGCCGGCATTGCCGCCCATGCGTTGGATATTGAACAGCCGGAACGCGCCCAGGAAAAAGACGAAGAAAATGAATCCGTCGCCCACGCCGTGCAGCATGCGGAACGCGACCGAAAACGCCAGCGGCGTCAGCGCCATGCCCACATGCCCGATGCCCGAGGCGAGCAGTCCGTACAGCGCCAGTTTGCTGATCGAAAGCTGCTTGTCCACATACGGCGCGGCCAGCAGCAGCGCCGCGATCAGGGCGATGAACTCGGCGCACATGTACCAGCCCATTTGGTGCAGTTCCAAGTGGAAGTGACTGCGTAAAAACAGGCTGTAGCATGTTTGTTCCGCGCCCCAATGCGTGCTGAATAAAAACAGCCAGCCGGTGAACAGAATCACGCGCGGAGTGAAAAAGTCGGCGCGGTATTCGGCGAGGTTCGTCCGCGACACCGGCGTAGGCGCCAACAAGCGCACGATGAGCATCAGCGCCGTCAGCGCTGCGGCCACGGCCAGAAACGTCTTTTGAAAATCCCACACGTACAACAGGTAGCCGGCGACGATGATCCCCATGCCCGCGCCGCCGAAACGAAACGTTTGATACCAGGCGATGCGCCGGCCGGTGCGCAGCCCATCGTCGGTTTTAAGTACTTGCAGATCCATGCTCAAGCGAAAGACGTTGTTGGCCAACGTCCAAATGAAAAAGACGACCAGGTAAGGAAAAAACGACTTCACCAGCGCCATCAACGCCAGGCCGATCGCTTGAATGAAAATGCCGGCGCCCGCCAGCGTACGGCTGGTGATGCGGTCGTTGCCCAGCCCGGTGGGAAATGCCGCCAGCAAGCCGGTCACGGCCTGCAGTGCGAATAAAAAGCCGATCTGTGTGCCGGAAAAACCAAGCGTCTCTTTAAAATACACCGGCAAATAGAAGGAAGTCGTCGACACCACGAACATCACCAGGCCGGTCAGCAGCGGCGGCATCCAGTCGGTGCGAAATCGTTCCATTTGCGGCGACAATTCGTTCACTCGTTTTTCCTTAACCTAAGAAAATGGGAATCATGAAGTGATTGTCGGTCTCGGTCAATCCGGCCGGTCAGCTCCAGACGCCGGGAATCGCGTGCCCGCATTTGGCGCATTTGCCGTTTTGCAGCGCTTTGATCGCCGGGGCGAATCCGTAGCGTTCGATGAGCAATTCGCCGCATTGCGGACAGTAGGTGTTGGCCCCGGGATGCCCGGGCACGTTGCCGGTGTAAACGAAATTCAGACCGGTGTCCTGGGCGATCCGGCGCGCGGATTCCAACGTCTCGACCGGAGTGCGCGGCAAATTGCGCAGGCGATACATCGGGTGAAACCGGGTGAAGTGCAGCGGCACGTCGTCGCCAAGATTGTCGTGCACCCACCTGGCCAGTTGCCGCAACTCCTGTGGGTCGTCATTGAGCGTGGGAATGAGCAGCGTGACGATTTCCAGCCAGCAATTTTCTTCGCGGATGCGCACCATGCCGTCAAGCACCGGCTGCAAGTGTGCGCCGCAGACCTCGGCGTAGAATTTTTCCGAAAATCCTTTCAGGTCGACCTTGTAGGCGCGCAACGCCCGCGCCAGCTCGCGCTGCGGCGGCTCGTTGATAAAACCATTGCTGATCAGCACGACCGGCATTTGGTTTTCATGTCCCGCCAGCGCGGTGTCCAAAACGTATTCGGTCCAAATCGTCGGTTCGTTGTAGGTGAAGGCGATCGATTTGGAACCGGCGCTTTTCGCACGCGCCACTAGATCGGCCGGTGAATAACTTTGAGCCGGCAGATCGCCCGGCGCGGCCTGCGAAAGTTGCCAGTTCTGGCAATGGCGGCAGGTCATGTTGCAGCCGACGCAGGCGAGCGAAAACGCGTTGGTGCCCGGCAGAACGTGGTTGAAGGGCTTTTTTTCGATCGGATCGTTATGGATGGTTACCGGCTTGCCGTACACCAGACTGACCAATTGCCCGCCGTCGTTGCGACGCACCCGGCAAAACCCGGTTTTACCGGGCGCGATCGTGCAGCGGTGCGGACATAGATCGCATTGAATGACGCCGTTCTGTGCTTGCCAGAAGCGGGCGATATGCGTCGCGACGGGCGTCGGCAAACCGGCGGGAGCCGGTGTAGTCTTTTCGGCCTCGACGGCGGCTTTGCAGCTTGCGCCCAAACCCAGCGCGCAACCGGATGCGCCCAGGGCAGCCAAGAAGTCTCGCCGCGTCAATTGACTCATCGCTCCATCTCCCTTTCTCTGCAGGCACCATAACGCCAACAGAGGGCTGGGAAAAGGGGCGGTCAGGGCTCGGGAATCACCAGCACCGCTTCGGCCACGGACAACGTGGGCAAGGTGAAACGCCAATGGCCGGGGGCGACTTTCTCCCAGGCCAGATCCACGAAGCCGCTGTCTTGGACCAGGCGAAATTGCTGCGGCTCAAATCCGTCGGGCGGAGTGACGTCGATGACGATATCGCTCTGTTCGCGCCACTGGAAGGGCGTGATCAGGTTCAAATCGTAATCCATGTTTTGCAGGAAGATGACCATGCTCTCGGCCGAAACCGTGGCCGAGACGTCGATCATCGCCTCTTCCTCTTCGATGTACGCGATCGTGCCGTTCAACGACATCTCGCCTTCGAGCAGCGTTTCCTTCAGTTGCGCCAACTCGCGGCTGACGCGTAAGACTTCGTCGGTATATTCGGCCGGGCAATCCTCGCTCCAATCCGGCCGCCAATAGAACCACAACACGCCTTTCGTGCCGCGGCTGAGCACCATGTACCATTGCGCGCGCAGCTCGTCGTCGGTCGTGCAGCGCACCTGATTGCCGTTGATGTCGAAATCGTTCCAGATGCTTTGCGTCCAGTTCCAGGTCGGGGACGGTTCGGCGGCCAGTTTGATCTCTTCGCTGTAGATGCCCAGGTTTTCCAGGCGATCCCAATAAAACGGCGGGAAGTTGTAATTGCACTGCGCCGCCCACACGCAGTAATGATCCATGCCGCCCATGTCGGCCAGCGGCGCCCAGGCGGGGAAATTGTAGGAACAGGCGTTGTAACTCCACAACGGTTTGGCGTCGCCCCATAAGTCACGGTGCGCTTGTATTTTCCCCAGCGCCTCGTGGGGGTCGTCGCCCAAATCGCCTTCGCCGCTGACCGCATTGGTCAGAATGCGCGGATCGTCCCCATAGGCGGCGACAAAATCGCGGAAGTATTGATGTCCGGGATTCAACGGATCGAACACGTCGCCCTGGTGCGTGAAGACGTAAAAATCGTATGTTTCGGCCCAAGCCAGCACGGTCTCCGGCGGCGCGCTGTCGCTTGGCCCCCAGATGAACATGTCGATGCCGACATCCAGGTATTTTTGCAATTCCGTTTCGCTTTCCAGGGCGCTGCCGCTGTTCCAATCGCCGACTGGATAGACCGGCGGGAACAGCCGCAAGGCGCGCGACACTTCCGCTACCGCTTTGCCGTCGGTATGCCCTGCGCTTCTTCAAACTGGACCTGACGTCGCTGGTGGTGGGGGCGGTCTCGTCGGGGGCGTTGCCGGTGAG
>DAINPV010000374.1:0-3573 GCA_036743315.1 bacterium
TGGCGATGATGGCCGCGCTGACCATTTACGCAATCAACCGCCTCAAAGGTGTATTCGCGCTGTTTGTCACTTTCATGATCGGCATCAGCGCGCTGCTGATCAAACAGCACTACATCGCCGATATCCTCGGCGGCTTCGGCATCGCGGCGATCACCTACTACGCCTACTTCAAGCAACGCATCCACGAGACGCTGACGCGCGATTTGATCCGCGGCTACGAGGCCGTGGATCAGTACATCGACGAGATACTGGAAAAGCGCCTGGAATCGGTGATCAACCGCCGTGTGGATATCCGCCTGCGGGAAATCCTCGGCGACACGCCGGTTGAAAAAAAAGAAGATTCCGGGAAGAAAGAGTAGTTTTCAATTTTCGGCAGCCCCGATCCGCCGTTCACTGTGAGGCTTAAATAATCACAGGTATGCTTGTTCATTTTATTCGCTCGCAAAACGGTGCCGCCGAAAATGGCGCCGCTAATCGTTCGAAATGAAAGAAGACAACGGAATAATTACCCCAGCCGCTCCGACTTGCGACGGTCGTAAGGAGTATCGGGGCGCACGCGCCAGTAGCTTTTTGCTTCCGGCTGCCATTGGCGATCGAAAAAATCCACGCGGAAAAGGCGCAGCACCAGGCCGACGGGCACGAACATCACCAGCCAGGCGGCGGTGAGGATGATGCGCGTCGTCAGCCAGTTCAGCTTCATGGCGAACCACATCCAGCCCTTGAAGATGGGGCGCAGTGCCGGTTTGACGAACAGCGCCAGCACAAGGATCGCTCCCGCCGCGCCGCTCAGATACGGCCAATAGGCGCGGTCCTTGTAAAAGCCCAGGGCGGCGAAAACCAGCAGAATGACCGCCAGGGCGATGCCGAAGTTGCGAATGTCTTTTTTCTCGTCGCGTTTTTTCATGATCAATCCGGCCGGAAGTGTTTACGCCAGTCGAAGTCCTCGGCCAGCGCCGGCTGTTCGGTTTTATAAAGCAGGAACGACCCGAGCGAGAGCACGTCCATCTCGGTGCGCATGAAGCAGGTATAGGCGTCCTGCGGCGTGCAAACGATCGGTTCGCCGCGTACGTTGAAGCTGGTGTTGATCAGCAGCGGCACGCCGGTGCGTTGCGCGAACTCGCCGAGCAACTCGTGGTACAGCGGATGATCCTCGCGGCTGACCGACTGAATGCGCGCCGAGCCGTCCACGTGCGTGATCGCGGGCACCTCGCTGCGGATGACATACAATTTCGCCAGCCCTTGCAGCTCTCGCTCGGCCGCGGTAGTCGTTTTCATTTTTTCGGCAGCGACCTGCGCGACCAGCAGCATGTAGGGGCTGGGGCGATCGATGGCGAACCACTCGCCGATGTTCTCTTCGCGCACCGACGGCGCGAAAGGGCGGAAGCTCTCGCGGTACTTGATCTTCAAGTTCATTGTCTTTTGCATATCGGGCCGGCGCGGATCGCCCAGAATGCTGCGGCCGCCCAGGGCGCGCGGACCGAACTCCATGCGGCCTTGGAACCAGCCGACAACCTTGCCGTCGAGAATCGCGTCGGCGACAGTTGCGGCGATGCGTTGCGGCTCGACACGCCGGTAGGGAAGGTTGCGCGCGAGGAGGAACGCTTCGATTTCGTCGTCGCTGAACGTGGGGCCCAGGTAGCTGCCGCGCTGATCGTCGCGGTGGTTGTCCGCCGCGCGACGGCGGGGCTGGTCGAGGTACTGGTGCCAGGCGAACAATGCCGCGCCCAACGCGCCGCCGGCATCGCCCGCCGCGGGTTGAATCCAGATGTTTTCGAACGGCCCCTCGCGCAGCAGGCGGCCGTTGCCGACGCAATTGAGCGCCACGCCGCCGGCGAGACATAGGTTCTTTTCGCCGGTTTGCGCCTGTACATGGCGACAGGTTTTAAGCATCACTTCTTCGGTGACCGCCTGAATCGAGCGCGCCAGGTCCATGTGCACCTGTTCCAGCGGGCTTTCCGGCAGCCGCCGCTCGATGCCGAACAGTTTGGCAAACTTCGCCCCGGTCATCCGCAGACCGTGCAGGTAGGTGAAGTAGCGCATGTTCAGTTTGAAGCTGCCGTCGTCTTTGATGTCGATAAGGTGTTCGCGGATCGTGTCGGCGAAACGCGGCTCGCCGTAGGGCGCCAGGCCCATCACCTTGTACTCGCCGGAGTTGACGCGGAAGCCCAGGAAATAGGTGAAGGCCGAGTAGAGCATGCCGATGCTGTGCGGGTAGCGGATGTCGGCTTTGATCGTCACGCGATTGCCGGCGGCCGTGCCCCAACTCATGGTCGTCCATTCGCCGACCCCGTCGAAGGTGATGAACGCGGCGCGCCCGTAAGGGCTGGGGAAGAACGCGCTGGCCGCGTGACTCTGGTGATGTTCGGGGTAGACCTGCGGGCCGTGGTAATCGAGCTCGTTTTCGAGCACCTTGGGAATCAATAATTTTTGTTTCAACCACAACGGCATGGCCATCAGGAAGCTGGGCAGGCCTAGCGGCGCGACATTGAGGTATGTGCGCAGCAGGCGTTCGAATTTCAACAGCGGCTTGTCGTAGAAGGCGACGAGATCCACCTGGTCGATGGCAATGCCGCCCTCGCGCAGCACGTAGTCGACCGCCTGGGCGGGAAAGTTCGGATCGTGTTTCAGGCGCGTAAAGCGTTCTTCCTGCGCGGCGGCGACGATCCGCCCGTCGCGCACCAGGCAGGCGGCGCTGTCGTGGTAAAAGGCGCTCAGGCCCAGAATGTTCATTCGTCCCTCATTTCGTCGACGGCGGCTGCATGTCGCGCGGCACCGGTTGCCCGTCGCGGCGCTGGAAGATGAAGCTGGGCGTGCGCATCGTCAGCGCTGCCAGGTGCAACTGCGCGAGCAGTTCATGAGCATACTCACTGGGGGAATGGCCAAGCAACCCCTGCCGGGCGGTATTGGGGAGCACGTCGGTGAGCATTGGCGCGGAATCGACCACATTCGCATGGACCAGCGCGGAGGTTTTCGGCAGCGCGCCGATGGCCTGGGGGCGCAATTGATCGTCGCTGAGCGACCAGAAAACGACCACGAGATCGATATGGTCGACCAGGCAAGTTTTTTCCATCTGGCGCAGAGCCCGGCGCGCTTTTTTGGCAATGCGCGGATCGGGCGTGGGCGGCGGTTGATAGGCGATCAGCCGGTATAGCAAGCGCGCCAGGCAACTGTATTTCAACGGCGCTTTCAGATAACGCTCGCGGATTTTTTCCGCATCGAGATCGCCGAGGATGTCGGCGGAATCGACCAGCACGCACACGACGTCGGGGGCGTAGATCTCCCCGAAGGTTTCGAAGTACTCCTGCATCTGCGGCAGGTCGTAGCCGGGCATGCCGGCGTTGAGCACCTCGAATTTGCCGATGAAATGTGCGTCGAGCATGCCCTGCAACAGCGCGGCGTAGGTTTTTTCTTCGGGCATGCCCCAGCCGAAGGCTTTTTGGTCGCCGACCAGAAGAATGCGGTACACGCCGGGCGCTTTGTGTTTGTTGGCCCAGGGACCGCGCATGCCTTGCGCGTTGGTGCGGATGCTCACGCCGCCGATTCTCGCCAGCAATATCGTGTTCATGGGCATGG
>DAINPV010000375.1:0-3530 GCA_036743315.1 bacterium
ATGCGAAAAGCGATGATCGGTTGTATGGCGGCGCTGCTGCTGTCGCTGTGGACGAGCGGGGCGTGGGCCGACGCGTTCACCATGCCCGAAAGCCAGTTTCTCGGCCGTTTCGGCGTGCACTATTTCACTTCCAAGGCGTTTCGCGACGATGACGGCGAACTGCAGGATTACGGCGACGAAATGTATTACCGCGACGTCGCCGGCTTCGGCGAACTGGCCGTGGGCGTGACCGAGACGATCGAAATCGACGTCAATTTGATCATGGGTTGGCAGCACCTGACCGCCGACGGCGTGGACGAAACCAATTGGGCGCTGCGCGACATCAACCTGGGCGTGCAGTGGATGGCGTTGGGCGGCAATCGCGCGGCGTTGTCGCTGGCCGGCGGCGTCAAGCTGCCGTTTTTCTACGACAAGGACAAAGACCTGCCCGCGGGCGACGGCCAGTTCGACTTCGACGGCCGCGTGCTGACGGCGGTGCGTTTTTCGTTGTTTACGGCGGGCATCGACGGCGGGTATCGCCTGCGCCTGGACGATCCGGTCGACGTCTGGATTTACGGCGCGGAAGTCGATTTCGCCTACAGCATCGTGTTCGGCGGGGCGCGGCTCAGCGGGGAGACGGCGGCGAGCGAAGCCGACGAAGACGCCGAATGGAATTTCTTTTACCAGGGCCCGGAATACGACCGGTTGACCGGCGACATCAATCTGGGCGTGTTTTTCGCGCAGCATTGGGCGCTGGAATTTCTGACGCTCATTCCGATCAGCGGGCGCAACGTCGCCAGCGGACCGACCTACCGCCTGGCCTTGTTGTATCGTTATTGAGCGGGCAAACCGTTTGACCCGATAGATTGTTCACCTTACAATTCGCTCCCGGCGACGAGGGAAATGCGTCGTGGGTTGTACCCGGATTATTGGCTGCTTGCGGCCGAGGAGAAGTTTACATGCGTAAATCGACATTATTCATCGTGACGATCGCCTTGCTCGCGTTGATGGCGGCGACCGCGACGGCCGAGTACGGCGACTGGGAAAAACGGTCCGGCTTGGGCGGCACGCCCGGCCTGAGCAACGCGGCCATCATGGCGTTGGGCGTGGGCGACATGGACAACCTGTACGCCATCGGCGTGCACCAGACCAGCGGGTTGAATATCGACACCGCCTGGAAAAGCGAAGACGGCGGCCTGCACTGGGACACCATCTATGCGATCAACATGGATTTGATCAGCGGCTGCGACATGATGGACATGTTTGACATTTTCATCGCCGCCGACGCCAGCGGACCGGACAACGCGGTGTTCGCGGGCATCAAGATCGATGAGGAATGCGTCGAACAACACGAATTCCCCGCTTGTCTGTTCCTGTGCATCGCCAACATTCACGGCCGGATGAAATACACCGAGGACGGCGGCGAGACGCTGGTGGAAGCGACCGTCAACGCGCCGACCTTCCTGAACATGGTGATGCGCATTCAGATGATCGACGAGAACGTCGGTTACGCGGCGGGCGCGCCCAACGTTTTGTGGAAAACCGTCGACGGCGGCAAAACCTGGGAAGACGGCAACGCGCCGGGCAACCTGATGACCTTCTACAACGACGTGGATTTCGTCAACGAGGACGTCGGCTTCCTCGCGGCGGGCATTCCCGAAGAGGAAAAAGGCTTGGCGCCGTCCTCGCCGAACAATCCCGAGGAAATGGTCGCCTGGCTGCTGCACCGTCAGCGCATGATCGGGGATCCGCTGTACCGCTGGCAGGTGCAGGAAGATTCGCTGCGCGGCGAGGACGACCCGAAGATGTCCAGCGGCAAGGTGTATCGCACGCGCGACGGCGGCGAAACCTGGGATCTGGTGCTGGACACCATGCACGACGGCTTCGTCGACATCACGATGGTTGACGAAAACATCGGTTGGATCATCGGCGAGCCGCACGCGCAGGTCGCCGGCAAGCTGTCCTCCCTCTACTACACGAATGACGGCGGCGACACCTGGGAGGACGTTTCGGATCGTTTGCCGATCTCGGTGGAGGCGGGCTCGCGGTTCAAGATATATCGCAGCATGTTCTCCGGCAACGGCCAGATCGGCTTCCTCGCCGGGGCCGCGATGCGCGGATTGACGGCGGCGTACGGCCTGCTGCTGTATACCGAGGACGGCGGCCTGACCTGGACCGAAGACACCTCCTATACCGATGAAATCGTCAGCGTGCTGATGGATTTCAAGTGGGTCAACAACCACGTCCTGTACGGCGCGGGCATGGACAAGGCCGTGGGCAAATACACGCAGCCCAACACCGGCCCGACCGCCAACGCCGGTGTTGATCAAACCGTCGCCCTCGACGACGCGGTGCAGCTGGACGGTTCGGCCTCGGTCGATCCCGACGGCGATCCGCTGACCTACCTCTGGGAACAGACCGGCGGCGCACCGGTGGAATTGACCGATGCGGATACGGCCACGCCGACCTTCGACGCCGGCGGGTTGGGCGACCTGGAATTCACCCTGACCGTCGGCGACGGCAGCGAAGAAGACGCCGACACGGTGGTCGTCAGCGTGACCGAAGACGGCGGCGACGACGACGCCGACGACGATGACGACGACAACGGCGACGATGACGACGACGATGACGATGACGACGACGACGGCTGTGGCTGCTAAACGAAACGGTTGAGCGAAGCGAAATCCCGCCAACGGCGGGAGTGCGGGTGCTAAGCTTCGGTAAGCGAAACGCGATTGAACGGGCGGTCCGCTCAGGCGGGCCGCTCTTCTTTTAATGGTGCGAAGTAGGCCAGCAGCGCCGGCAGCAGCAACGGGTAGACGGTCATCAACATGCGCACTTCATACCAGTGTTGGAAGACCACGAACATCGCCGCATACAGCAGCAAGAGCACAGCGGTCCGGCGGGGAAAAAAGGGCAGGCGGCCCAGGCCGAACATGGCGTAAACCCAGGCCAGTCCGAAAAACAAGCCCAGGTAGACGATCGACAGCGGCCATTGTTCGAGATTGCGTCCCCAGATGAACGACAGCGAATGCACGTGCGGCACGTTGCCGTAGACGAGTCGCAGACCGCCATACACCAGCGCCCAGATCGTGATGTACAGCAACGATCGCAGAAAGCGTTGCGCGGCGGGGGGCGCCTGCTCTTGCTGGTCGGTGGGCAGAAACAGCCAGACGACCGGGTAGGTGAGCGCCAGCACGAGCGAGGTTTCGCGATTCAGCGTGGCCACGGCGATCAACAAGCCCAGGGTGAGCCAACAGCGATGGTAGAGCGCGAGCAAGCCGCCGGTAAACAGCGCCGGTTCCAGCAGCGACCAGGGCTGATAATAGTGGTGGTTGAAGCCGACGAGCATGCTCAGGGCGGAAAACAAGACGGCCGCCAGGGAATAAATTTCGGGAAACCAAAGACTGCAATAGCGGAATAAAAGCCATAACCCGGCGAAAATAATTAGGAAATTAAGCATGACGAACGAGGCGAGAAACGCCTGCGCATCGTCGCCGCCGAAGGCCGGTTTGAGCGCCAGACGCAACGCTTCGGCGGTTAGGGGCAGC
>DAINPV010000376.1:0-3116 GCA_036743315.1 bacterium
TGGCCGACGGTGGTGGGGACCGAGGTTTTCACCGTGTCGGCCAGCCACGCGTTGATGAAGGCGATGTTGGCCAGCACCCCGAACAGCCCCACCGTGATCGCCGCGATCAGGATGATCGTGCGCCGCTTGTTGCGCCATAAATTCCGCCAGGCAGTGATCCACAACATGCTCATGGCGTCTCCTACAAGTGCCGCAACGCTTCCACCGGACGGAAGCGGGTGATTTTCCACGCGGGATACAACGCGACCAGCAAGGTCACGAGCCAGACTTCTAGGAAAGTCGTCACGGCCACGCGGGCGGTGAAATCACAATAGATTTTGTTGCTCATGCCGTAGGAGGCATACAGCTCCTCCGCCCCGGCGATCGTCAGACCGTGCACGCCCAGGTACAGCGACAGCGCGCCGCCGAGCACCAGCCCGACGGTGAAGCCCACGGCCATGAGCATCTGGCTTTCCACCAGCAGCGTACCGGCGCAGGTGCGCGGCTTGCAGCCGATGGCCATGAGCACGCCGAATTCGCGCACACGCTCGAAGGCGCTCATCAGGAAGGTGTTTAAAATCCCGAAGGCGACCACCAGCAGCAGCAGAAAGATGATGATCTTGCCCGAGGCGCGGTCCATCGAAATGCCCTGGTACAGCCCCGGCTCGACCTGCTTCCAATCCAGCACGACCGCCGCCGGATCCATCCCGGCCAACGCCGCCTCCAGTTGCGCGCGTGCGGCGGGAATCCGCTCGTGGCCCTGCAACTGAATCGCCACGTGGTGCACGCGCCCTTCCATCACCATCCGCTCCTGCAGCGGCGCGAGGTTCATGACCACCGTGGCGCGGTCCAGCTCCGGCTGACCGCTGTGCAGAATACCGCGAATCGTCGCCTTGGCCGCGGCGGTCGAGCCGTCGATCGCCTGGCCCAGCAGAATTAACTCCCGCCCGAGCAGCGCGTTTAATTCCTTGTCGATCGCCTCTTTGTCGTCGGCGTTGGCAAAGCGCTCGGAAAACAGGTTCTTGGCCAGCTTGTCGCCGATCACCACGCCGTACGGATCGTCGGCGTCGAGAAATTGCCCCTGGCGCACCAGCTTGGCCAGCACCGACGCCTTGACCTCGCGCGCCGCGTCCGTGCCGATAACCAGCGAGCCATACGATTGATCGCCGGCGGCCACCAGCATCCCGGTGACGATGCGCCCGACCGCGCCGACCACGCCGGGAATTTTGTCGGTCGCCGCGTACACTTGCTCCAGACGATCGACCGTTAAATTGACGTCGTGATCGTCGAGGTAGCCCGGCGCCTGCACCTGCAGGTGCCCGCACTGGATCTTCACCGCGTTGTCGATCATCTCGTTGTACGCGCCGGTTTGCATCGAGGTCATCGTGACCATCGAAAAGACCGCGAAGGCGACCGCCGCCGCGCTGATGATCGTGCGCCGGCGGTTGCGGCCCAGGTTGCGCCAGGCCATGAGCAGCAACAGTTTCACGTCACTTCACTCCCCGCGTCAGGTTGCGCCGCGTGAACGTTCCGGCCGGGATCTTGATGTCGAACTGAATCTTGTCGTAGGTCAGCTCGGTCCGCTGGCCCGGCTTCTTGTTGTTGATCATCAACACGTGACTGGCCACCTTGCGTCCCGCGGCGGTGATCACCTTGTCGGCGGTCAACACTTTGCTCAGCAGCATGTCCTCGTCGTAAAACTCGGTGCGCCGCCCGATGAAATCGCCCTGCGACACCCACGAAACCACCTTGCCCCAGATGACCGGCGCGTCGGGCTTGGGCCGCAGTTCGATCTTCCAGCACGGCACGCCGTCGTACGGCTCCTCGGCGACGATCCGGTGCGTGTAATCGACGATGAACGAATCGGCGCGCGACAGGTCGTCGTTGGTGAAGTCCGAACCCATCCAGCTTTGCAACATCATCGAGGGCGGAATCTTGATCGTGTTTTCGATGTCCGGCCGGTAGTTCCACATCTCGCGCTTGAGCTTGAGGAAGGTCACGCCCGCGTCCTTCGCCGGCGACAGTACCAGAATGAACGCCTCGTCGCGCCCCTGCGTCCAGGCCTTCATCTTTACCGTGCGCTCGTAGCGCGGCGTGGTGACCTTCATCGTCATTTCGCTGTAGCTGGACAGGCCGCGCATCAGGTCGTCGGATTTTTCGATGATGTCCTTGGCCGTCATCTCCGCCGCCTGCCCGGTCAACGTCGCCGCCAGCAGCAGCGCGATCGCCGTCGCGAGGATCGCCGTTCGTTGCATGATTCTCTCCACCTCTTATTTGCGCTTGCGCCGCCCGCCGGCCGGCGCCGGCCGGTCGACGATGCCGTAAAAGAAAAAAGCGTTGATCTCGCGCGCCATCTCCGCCCGATTGCGGTACAACGACAGCAACTGTTTGTCCTGCGCCAACTCGCGCATTTTATCGACCATCGCCAGCACGAACTCGGGCCGGATGTCCTTGCGCAACTCGCCGCTGCGTTGCCGAGCGGCGAAAAATTGCAGGAACCGCCGCAGGCCCTCTCGTTTCAACTCCTCCAACATGGCCCACAGCGGCGATGACGGATTGTAAAGCTCCTCGAACAAGGCCGGACCGACTCGCTCGGCCAGCGTTTCCTTGAAGGCGATTATCTGCTCGAAAACCTGCTCGACCGGCGCCCCGCTTTTGAGCGCGTCCTCGAAGAAAACCAACGTTTCCCGGCAAAGTTCGCGAACAAACTCCTCCGCCAGCGCCAGCTTGTCCTCGTAGTACCGGTAAAAGGTCATCTTGCTCACGCCGGCCTTGCGGCAGATTTCCTCGACCGACACCCGCCGCACCCCGTGGCGCAAAAACATCTCGCGCGCCGCCTCGACGATCTGTTGTTTCTTCTTCGGTGTCCGGGGCATGTTCCCCTCGTTTACGAAAAAATGATAATGTTACGATTGGTGTCATTTATTACGAAGTACGTATACAATGGAATCCCTCGTCCCATATGTCAAGCGGGAAAAACAAGATGGGTGCCATAGTCTTACCGCCGCAGGCGGGAAGGCTGTGCTCCGTATCAAGAAACACCTCTCACGGGTGCCATAGTCTTACCGCCGCAGGCGGGAAAGCTGTGCTCCGTATCAAGAAACACCTCTCACGGGTGCCATAGTCTTACCGCCGCA
>DAINPV010000376.1:3216-3508 GCA_036743315.1 bacterium
GGCGGGAAGGCTGTGCTCCTTATTAAGGTGAGACATCAAAGATCGACCTTCTATCATCATTCAGATACCAACCGGCACTCGACCACACCCAATCACTCGGTTTCTCGACCAGGTTTCTTCTCACCGGGTTGTCATGAATGTACTGGATCATCGAAAGTAAGTAGCGTTCACTAACAATATTCCGATCATACCCGCCTCCCTGTTGCCAAAAACGAAAAATGATTCGTCCTTTGCCGTCAATAGATACCCCCGGGTAAACCCGGGGTCCTTACGGTCACAGCTTCATACGAAG
>DAINPV010000377.1:0-3426 GCA_036743315.1 bacterium
GGCTGCCCTCGGCCCCGCAACTGGAAACCAATCCGCTGGAAATCACCAGGGCGGCCGACGCCGCCGGCATCGACCCGGTCAAGTACGCAGTCGAGCAGATCAAGAGCGGTGCGCTGAAGTTTTCCTGCGAGGATCCGGACAACCCGAAGAACGTCTTCGAGCCGCAGCGCCGCAACTTGTATTACACCCATCTGCTGGCCGAGGACCTGTCGACCTACCTCGACCGCATCACGCTGCAGGCCTCCTACCATCGCCAGATGGAAGGCCGGCAGAAGATCAAGGCGGACGAACCGGAGACCGAAACGCGCGACCTGGACATTGTGGACACCCTCGGCGGCGGCCTGCAGTTGGAAACGCCCCTCGGCGAGTGGCTGCGTTTGGTCTACGGCGGCGAAATCTACCGCGATGCGATTTCGTCCGAGCGCAATATTCACAATGTGCTGACCGGCGCGGAAACCGCCAGCGAAACGGCGCAGTTCCCCGACGACACGACGTTCCTGGCGGCGGCCGGTTACCTCGAAGCGCGCTTCACGCCGTGGACCTGGCTCAAGCTCGTCCCCGGCGTGCGCTACAGTTACTTCGCGCCCAACGCCGAACTGGACGACCCGGAACTGGGCGAAGTGACCATCGACGATTCGATCGACGACGTCACCTGGGCTTTCCATACGTTGCTCAAGCCGCATGAACACCACGGCATCGTGCTGGGCGCATCGCGCGGTTTCCGCGTACCCTCGATCGACGACCTGACCAAGCTGGGCAGCGAAGACGGCCGTTACGACGTGCCCAATCCCGACCTCGGCCCGGAAACGGCCATTCAGTACGAAGCCGGTTACCGCCTCTCGCACCCGCGCGTTTCGGGCAGCTTGTTCGGCTTCTACACGCAGATCGACGATTTGATCGTGCGCAAGCCGACCTCCTACCAGGGCCAAACGCAGATCGGTGAAGACATCGTCAACCACAACGAGAACGTCGGCGAATCGTTCATCTACGGCGGCGAGGCGATCCTCGACGGCGTGATCCTGCCCCGGCGGTTGACCGGCGGAGTGTTGGGCTCGTACACCCTGGGCCAGAACGAAACCGACGACGAACCGATGCGTCGCATTCCCCCGGCGTTGGCCTCGGCCTATTTGCGCTTGTTGATTCCCGAACAGCACGCCTGGCTCGAAGCGGCCACCGACATGGCCGCGACGCAGGATCGGTTGGCCGAAGGCGACAAAACCGACACGCGCATCGGTCCGAACGGCACCGACCGTTTCGGCCTGCTGCACGTGCGCGCCGGCTTTACCGCGGGCGATCATTTCATCATCAACATGGCGGCGGAAAACCTGACCGACGAGCCGTACAAGTACCACGGCTCCGGGCCGCTGGAACCGGGCCGCAACTTCAAAGGCCAGTTGCAGTTCGTTTTTTAACCGACCGACATAACGGTATCGACATCGGGGATGCGATTTTTCGTGTCCCCAATTTTTTACCGTGTGTCATTTTCTTGTGTGCCACACTTTTGGCGAAGCCAAAGGTGTGCGACAGACTGAATCACATGGGATTTGTCATCCTCGGGCTTGACCCGAGGATCTGGTGACGACCGGCACAAGACGTTGAGGAAAAATCGTCAGCGCGCGACCAAGAATCATCTTCCCATGGAAGCGTCTCATGGGTGGAACCAGATCCTGAAACAAGTTCAGGATGACATTCTGCCCTACCATGCACGGCCATACCCTGCGGGCAAGACCGTGGCGCCCGGAAAGAGCGTCATTGTCCGTGTGCCACACTTTTGGCGAAGTAAAGGTTTGCCGGTGCAAACAAAGCACAGCTTTCGCCTGACGGCGAAAACTATGGCACACGGAAAGATGGTCATTTTTTCGTGTGCCACACTTTTAGCGAAGCAAAGGTGTGCGACAGACTGAATCACATGGGATTTGTCATCCTCGGGCTTGACCCGAGGATCTGGTGACGACCGGCACAAGACGTTGAGGAAAAATCGTCAGCGCGCGACCAAGAATCATCTTCCCATGGAAGCGTCTCATGGGTGGAACCAGATCCTGAAACAAGTTCAGGATGACATTCTGCCCTACCATGCACGGCCATACCCTGCGGGCAAGACCGTGGCGCCCGGAAAGAGCGTCATTGTCCGTGTGCCACACTTTTGGCGAAGTAAAGGTTTGCCGGTGCAAACAAAGCACAGCTTTCGCCTGACGGCGAAAACTATGGCACACGGAAAGACGGTCATTTTTTCGTGTGCCACACTTTTGGCGAAGCCAAAGGTGTGTGAATCGGTTACAGATCGTCTTCTAACTGATTTCGCCCGAGAGGTAGGCTCTGGTGCGCGGGTCCTGCGGGGCGTGGAAGATCTCCTCGGCCGGGCCGTACTCGACCAACTCGCCCAGGTACATGAACAAGACGTAATCGGCGATGCGCCGCGCCTGCCGCAGAATGTGCGTGACGATGATGATCGAGTAGTTCTGCTTGAGCGCCTGGAACTGCCGCTCGATCAGCGTGGCCGACAGCGGGTCGAGCGCCGAGGTCGGCTCGTCGGCCAGAATGATCTCCGGTTCGACCGCCAGCGTGCGCGCCAGCGCCAGGCGCTGCTGCTGGCCGATCGACAAGCGCGAGGCCGGCGCGTCCAGGCGATCCTTCACCTCTTCCCACAGGCCGGCCAGACGCAGGTAAAACTCGACGAGCAGATCGCTCGCGCCCTTTTTCTTGCGCTCGCCCTCGGCCAGCGCTTTTTCCAGATCGAAGTTTTCCACCTGGTGCAACCGGATGAAATCGCCCAGGCGCGACAGCGACTTGAGGCGCTTCATGCGGTGAATGCGCGGGCCGAAAGTGATGTTGTCGTAGATGGACATCGGCAGCGGAAACGGCCGCTGGGAAAGGTAGCCGAGCTTCTTGCGCAGTTCCAGTACGTTGGCCTTGGGGCCGTTGATGTCGTCGCCGTCGATGAGCACCTGGCCGTTCGTGACGACCTCGTCGTACAGGTCGGTCAGGCGGTTCAGGCTTTTGAGCAGCGTTGTTTTCCCGCAGCCCGACGGTCCGATGATCGCCGTGATCTTATGGTCGGGAATGTCCACCGTGATGTCGCGCAAGGCCTGCTGCTTGCCGTAAAAAACGTTCAGATTTTGGATGCTGATATGCGGCATGATCGTTCCCTACTTGATGATGTTCCGCGAAAAACGCGCGCTCAGCAGCCGCGCGACCAGGTTGACCGCCAGCACGACCAGTAGCAGGATCAGCGCCGAGGCGTAGGCACGATCCTGCACCGCCGGCAGCGGCGTGGCGATCTGGAAAAACACCGCCAGCGGCAGCGAGGCCGCCGGGTCCAGCAGCGAATGCGGAATGTAATCGGTGTACCCGGCGGTGAACAGAATCGACGCCGCGTCGCCGATGCCCCGTCCGAAAGCGAGCATCGCCGCCGTGACCACGCCCGGC
>DAINPV010000378.1:0-3407 GCA_036743315.1 bacterium
ACTCGGGCCTGATTCAGATCGTACTGCCTTATGCGATGATCGAGCCAATCAAGGAAAAGTTGTCGTCAGGCTTCTTGGGAGAAGGATCGTCGTACGACGACAAACTGTGGCGCAACGTATTCGAAGGCGCGGTGCGTGAAGCCGATATCGAATTGGTCATGCGTTACGGACAGGCGCAACTGACCGTCGGCGAATTGATCAATTTGAAAGAGGGTCAGGTACTGCAACTGGAAAAATTCTGCGACGAACCCATGGAGATCTTCGTGGAGGACGTGCTCAAGTACACGGCGGTTGCCGGCGTCGAGCGCGGATACAAAGCCGCGAAGATCCTCAAATCCGAATGAATAAGGGGAAGACCGATGTCGAATGATGACAACATCGTCACTCAAGATGAAATCGACAATTTGCTTGCCGAGATGAGCGAAGAGAGCGGCGAGCAAAAGAAGGTCAAAGAAAAGGAAGTCGAGCACAAGGATCCGGCGATGGATCCTGAGGCGTGGGGTTTGTCCGAAGACGATCTGCAGGCCGAACCGGAAGGGCCGGCCGCGCCGGTTGCGAAAACTCCGCCGCCGCCGCCGAAAACGAAAGACGTCGAACTGCAACAATTCGACCGCCAAGCGCCCAAAATGCAAGCGCCGCGGGCGTTGGATTTCGTGCTCGATATCCCCTTGGTGATCACGGTGGAAGTGGGCCGCAACAAAATGACCATCGGCGATCTGCTCAACCTGGGTCCAGGCAGCATCGTCGAGTTGACCAAGATGGCCGGCGAACCGCTGGAGATCTTCGTCAACAACAAACTGGTGGCGCGCGGCGAGGCGGTGATCGTCAACGAGAAGTTCGGCGTGCGTCTGACCGACGTGATCAGTAAAACCGAACGCATCGAGTCGCTCAAATAGCGGGGGAGGCGGAAGATGCGCTGGCGATTGACGATTCTTTTCTTCCTGGCCGCTTTGCTGGCGGCGCCAACGGCGTGGGCCGCAGAACCGGTCGCGCTCAAGAACATGAACTTCATCGAAAACGTTGCGGCGTTGCCCGATCAGCCGTGCGCTTTCCTTGTGCAGGCGCAGAACCGCGCCGGTTACGACAGCGCCAAGGTTTATCGCCAGGGTGACGAAGTGCACGTCAATTTATACGACACCTACGTGCACCCGCCGGTGCGTATTTTCAAGAAGCTCGACAACGCCTGCGCCAAACAGGTGGCGGTGCACCAGATCAACAAGCAGTTCGTGAAGATGATCATTACCCTCACGCCGGGTTACGACGGGACCAAGATGCCGTCGTTCACCGCCACGGCGTCGGGATTGGAACTGTACGTCGGCGACCAACCGACGCCGGTCGCCGCGCCCGGCGAACCGACCGCGGGGGAATTGCCCGCGCCGATTCCGGAAGAAGCGCGCCTCGATCTGGCCGCACTGCTCAAGCCCGAAACGGACGCCCAACAGGATGAAGCGAAAGCCGAGGAACCGGCTCCGGCCGCGACCGCAAACACGGCGCCGCTTGCCGGCGGGGGCGGCATCGATTGGTCCGACACGATCGTCAAGGTGATCGTTGCGTTGAGCGTGACGCTGGCGCTGGTGTTCATCCTGTTCGGCGTGGCCAAGCGGCTTCGCCTGCCGGCGCGTATCGGCGGCGGCAAGCAGGGACTGATTCGCGTGGTGCAGACCGCGATGATCGATCTGAAGCATCGCATCGCCGTGGTCGACGTCGCCGGCGAGTTGATCGTCGTGGCGCTGGCCGGCAACGAGATGAAGATGCTGACCAAGATCGAATCGTCGGAGGCGCGTGAACGGTTGTTGGGCACGACCCCGGCCGAGTTGACGCCCAAAAGCGAACCGGCCTTCGTCGCCGCGCCGAAAATGTCCTTCACCGAGCCGGAGGCGGCGCCGGAACCTGAGAAGGCTGATCCGGCAACTGCGGCGGAAGGCTTCGACCGGCATTTGGAGAATTTTGTACGGCACAACCCGTCTGAGCATGCGGTGGTCGAACACCGAACGTTGCGATCGATCAGCGAGCGCGTCAAGGAACTGAAGCGACTGTAACGAAAACGAAAGAAGAAGATTAAAAAACGATGAGAGTTATCGGCATCATCGTCCTGGGGATTGTTTTGCTCGGCATCGCCGGTCCGGCGCTGGCGCAGCAGCAAAGCGCGCCCCTGGTCGTTCCGCAGGTGACCATCGGGGTCGGTCAACCCGATTCGCCCGAGCAGGTCTCCACCGCGGTTAAAATTATGTTGCTGATCACCGTGCTGGCCCTGGTTCCTTCCTTCTTGGTGATGCTCACCAGCTTCACGCGCATCGTCGTCGTGCTCGGATTTCTCCGCCAGGCGCTGGGCACCAACCAGACGCCGACCAACCAGATCGTTCTGGGGCTCGCGTTGTTTCTGACCATTTTCATTATGGCTCCCGTATGGGCGCAGATACACGAAAAGGCCGTCAAGCCCTACATGGCGGAGCAGATCGGCTATGAGGAAGCGTTCACCGAGGCGCTGGCGCCGTTGCGTTCGTTCATGCTCAAACAGACGCGGGAAAAGGATTTGGCGTTGTTCATGAAGGTCGCGCAACAGGCCAAGCCGCAAACGATTCAAGAAGTGCCGACCTGGGTGATCGTGCCGGCGTTTGTCATCAGCGAACTGCAAACGGCCTTCATGATCGGCTTCATGATCTGGCTGCCGTTTTTAATCGTGGACATGGTCATCGCTTCGGTGCTCATGAGCATGGGCATGATGATGTTGCCGCCGATCATGATTTCGCTGCCGTTCAAGCTGTTGATCTTCGTGCTGGCCGACGGTTGGTATCTGCTGATCGGCAGCCTGATTAAAAGTTTCTCGGTGTAGCAAGGAGGCAAGCGACCGCATGAACATGGAAATTCTGGCCAACATTGCGCAGCAGGCATTGATGACGACTTGGAGGGTTTCCTATCCGGTGTTGTTGTCGGGACTGGTGATCGGCTTGCTGATCAGCATTTTCCAAGCGGTGACTCAGATCCATGAAATGACGCTCACGTTCATCCCGAAAATCCTGGTCGCCGTCGCCACCGTGGCGATCTATTGGGACGACATGCTGCAATCGATCATCAGTTTCACCGTGCACATGTTTACGCAATGGAACTCGTTTTTGCCGTAGGACGAAGATGCCGTTGATCAATGTGCCCATCGATGCCGTGCAGCTTTACGTGTTGATCCTGATGCGGATCACCGGTCTGTTCATGACGCTGCCGGTGTTCGGCGCGGGGGGGATCAATCGCCTGGTGAAGGCGGGATTGATCGCCTCGTTTACGCTGGCGGTGTTCACCGCGATGACGAGCGAACCGGTCGAAATCCCGACCTCGGGCCTGGGCTACCTGCTGTGGGCGATTAGCGAGCTATTGTTCGGCATGGTGGTGGGCTTCCTTTCCCGTTGGGTGCTCGA
>DAINPV010000379.1:0-3340 GCA_036743315.1 bacterium
CAGCAATGCGCCGACCTTGTCGGCCACCGATTCGGTTGGGTGAAAATGCCCCATATCCAGGCAGATCATCTTTTTGTTGGCCAGCGCCCAGCCGAGATAAAACTCGAAGGAGCCGACCACGAAGGCCTCCGACCCAATGCCGAACAGCTTGCTTTCCACGCTGTCTTTCAGGTGTTCGGCGGGAAAATCCTCGGCGTAGATCGCCGCCAGGCTGCTCATCAGCCATTGCCGATGCGCCAGGCGGTCGAGCGTCTCGTCTTTCGCACCGTCGGGAATCCACAAATTGTGTACGGCCGGCGCGCCCAGTTCGCACCCCATCGCCGCGCCGATCTCGCGACAACATTTGACGTGCTCGATCCAGAACGCGCGCACACCCGCATCGCGGTGGCTCAGCGTGAAGCCGTCGGCGGCCAGCGGGTGCGAAAAACATGTCGCGTTGAAATCCAGGCCTACGCCCTGCCCGCGCGCCCAGTCGATCCACCCGGAGAAATGTTCAGGACCGATGGCGTCGCGCTCGACCTTCTTTCCGCCGAATTCACCGTAAATAGCGTGCAAATTCACGCGATGCCGGCCGGGGATCAGCGACAACGCCATTTCCAGGTCGGCGCGTACTTCCTCGACCGTGCGGGCCTTGCCCGGATAATTGCCGGTCACCGCCAATCCGCCGCCCAGCCCGCTTTCCGCCGTTTCGAAGCCGCCGACGTCGTCGGCCTGCCAACAGTGCAACGAAAGCGCAATTGTATTCAGCGCGGTGAGCGCCCCTTCGACGTCCACGCCGATTTCGCCGTACCGTTCGCTCGCCAGTTGAAATGCTTTTTCCAACGCCTGAGTCGCCATCCCGCTCTCCTCGCTCAGATGGGATTGAGTTCCTGAAAACGCCGCCGCGCATCGTCCCAGCCGGTATCGCCGCGCGGCTCATGGCGAATCACCGGGAAGGAATTGCGCACGATCCGCCGCAGGTGCGCCAACGACTCCACTTGCCCGGCCGCCATCGCCTGAACCAATAAATTGCCGATGGCCGTCGCCTCGATCGGCCCCGCCTCGACCGGAATGCCGCAGGCGTCGGCGGTCAATTGACAAAGCAACTCGTTTTGCGTGCCGCCGCCGATGACGTGCAGCCGCTCGATCGGCCCGGGCGCCACCGTGCGCAGTTGTTCGAGCACGCGGCTGTATTTGAGCGCCAGGCTTTCCAGCAGACAGCGGATCGTCGCCCCCGGATCGCCCGGTTCGCGCTGGCCCGTGCGGCGGCAGTAGGCGCGCACCGCCGCAGGCATGTCGGGCGGATTGAGAAACGACGGATCGTCCGGGTCGACCAAAGCCACGAACGGCTCGGCTTCACTGGCCAGCGCGGTCAACTGCGCATAGGAAAAATCGTTCCAGACCCGGCGGCATTGCTGCACCAGCCACAGGCCCATGATGTTCTTCAATACGCGGAACGTGCGGTTCACGCCGCCTTCGTTGGTCAAGTTGTACGCCAGCGCCCGTTCCGAAATGATCGGCTCCGGCGCTTCGATGCCCATCAGCGACCAGGTGCCCGAACTCAGATACGCCCACCCGTCACCCACGGCAGGCACGGCGGCAACGGCCGAACCGGTGTCGTGCGTGGCCACGGCGACGACAGGCGTCGGCGACAAGCCGGTGGCGCGGCACAGCTCGTCGGTGAGCATGCCGATCCTTGCGCCGGGCTCCACAACCTCGGCCAACAACGAACGCTCGACGGGCAGCGCCGCGAGTATCTCCTCGTCCCAGGACATCGTGAGCGGATTGAACAGCTGCGTGGTTGTGGCGAAGGTGAACTCGCTCTTTTTCTCGCCGGTCAGCAGGTAGTGAAACAGATCGGGGATGAACAGCAGGTCGCTCGCCGCGTCCAACTGCGGCGCGCGATCGCGCACCATCGCCTCCAATTGAAAAAGGCTGTTGAGCTGCAGGAACTGAATGCCCGTGCGGCGATACACTTCCTCACGCGGCATCTTGGCGAAAAACAAACCCATCGCGCCCTCGGTGCGCCGGTCGCGATAGGCCACCGGCATGCCCAGCAGCGAACCGTCGGCGGCCACTAACCCGAAATCGACGCCCCAGGTGTCCACGCCGATGCTGGTCGGGGCAATGCCTGCGGCGGCGCAACGGCGTAGCGATTCGATTACTTGTTCAAACAAGCGAAACAGGTTCCAGTATTGATGTCCGTGCACGGTGAGCATGCCGTTGGCGAAACGATGCAGCTCGCGGATTTCCAGATGGTCGTCAGCCAGCGACCCCGCCAGCGCGCGCCCGCTTTCCGCGCCGAAATCGAAAGCCAGATAGGTGTTGGCCGGCATGCACTTTTCCTTTTGCGATAAAACGCCAGAACTTTAGCGGGATGAAACAATTAGCGCAAGTTGCCATTATAATGCTTTTCAGAAATTTCCTCGCCCGAACCATTGCTTTGTAAGTTTTCCACCCTCCAGAAAGCCGATCATTTTTCACGGCAGCATAGTTTCGTGACAAAACGGTTTTGTTTGAAAAATCGAAATGCTATAAAAAGCCGGTTTTCATTACTTAATGGTACTATAATCAAACCAGTGATCCGGCGAAGATAAATACGATACATGAGATTTGGGCAACAGATGAGCGATGCTTTGGTGCGACGCATTGAACTCTGTCTTATTCTACTGATAGTCGTTTCCACTTTCAGTATTAACACGCTATTTGTATTTCAACTGAATTCCGACAATTTCCAAAAAGGATACGATCATTCAGCTCTGCCCGTCCTGCTCAATGTCTATCACCAGTTCTTTCCCACCGACTTCAGCATTCCGCATCACGGCCACGCCTCACCGGAAACCGTGTATATCCGGCTCAGTCTGCTGGCAATCAAGGCATTCGGCTTGAATCACGGCAGCCTTTATCTCATGCAGTCCATTGTCCATTTTCTCATTCTTCTTTTTGGTTATTTAATCTCGCGAAAAATCACCGACAGCTCGGCGGCCGGTTGGTTGACGATCGCTTTCCTGTGCCTGACGCCCACGCTTTGGGGGTTGTTGCGAACTTATACCTACTGGCCGCTTATCATTGCCGCTTTTCTAGGTTTGCTGTATTCCTGCATTCGCTACCGCCAGGATCCCACATGGAAAAACGCTGTTTTAATCGGGTTGTTTTTCTTTGTCATGACAAGGACAAAATATGATCTTACTTCCGCCCACATTCAACTATTCTACGGATTTGTCATCACCGGTTTGGCCTTCTTCGATCGTTATTTAAAATTGGAAAGAATCCGTCGACAGATCTGGCAACAAGCGGCGCTCTCTTATATTATTGCCTTCTCATTGTCGATTTATCATGCCTTCGTGGGTATATATAATTT
>DAINPV010000380.1:0-3322 GCA_036743315.1 bacterium
ATCCCTCCATCGTCAGATCGCGCGGGAACGTGTTTTTCAGGAACACGATGTAGCAGCCGCGCGCATCGTCGATCCGCCGCGCCCGGCCCATATCCTTGGCCTCGGGCACCAGCTCCTTGAGCTTTTCGTCGCGCATCAAGTCTTCGATATGGTTTTCCTGCTCGTCCGACAACTTGTAACCGTTGCCGGAAAATATTTTAATCCCGTTGTCATAGTACGGATTGTGCGAAGCGGAAATGACGAATCCGGCGTCGGCGCGCATGCTCTCGGTGATGAAGGCGATGCCCGGCGTCGGCAGCACGCCGACCAGGTAGGGATCGCCGCCCATCGAGCAGATGCCCGCTTCCAGCGAGCTTTCGAGCATGTAACCGGAAATACGCGTGTCCTTACCGATGATGATCCGCACGCGATGACCCGGCTTGCGCAACGTCAGCGTCACCGCCTGACCGACTTTAAAGGCCATCGCCGAATCCATTGGATGACGGTTGGCTTTGCCGCGTATTCCATCGGTGCCGAAAAATTGACCCATGTCATATCCTCCGTGTGTTGATCGCTCAGGTCAGATCGTCCAGCGATTTTATAAAAAGTTCGATCGATGGCAAGAGTTCCATCGCTTTTTGATTCAGCGTGTTCACGATCTCCGCCAACCATTCGGCGCCCAGCGCGGCGATGTCCGGCGGCAGGCTTTGGATGAACTCGATGTATTCGGTCGGCGACGTCTGCCGAATCGCGAGCAGATGTTCGACGAACCGGTCGCGTATGTGTTGACCGTAGCGGGCGCAGTTGTCGTCGGCGAACAGCGCCGTCAGTTCGTCGAGATGTTCGAACAGATCGCGCCGTCCGGCCACGGCCAGCTCGGGCATGGCGCGTGAACGGGCCGACTGATAGGCCTTTTCGGCCAGCACGCGCAACCGTTTGCTGCGTTCGCTTTTCGCCGCGGCAAGAACGCCCAACGCGCCGTCGTACAGCCGCCGGCCGAATTCCATGTCGGCGAAAAACAACTGGCGCACGTGGATGTACCATTGTTCCAGCGCGGACAGGTTGCCCAGAAACAGCAAATTGTTTTCCACCAGGCGGTCGAAATTCGGATACATGCTGGGCACGTAATCGATCGACAATTCGCCGTGCGTCTTGCCGAAAATCAATTGGTTCTCGTTCGGATGGCTCCGCCGCAAAATCGATCCCGCCGCCACCACGTTGCCGTAGCCGCAGATCAGCGGGCCGACCGCGCCGCCCTGACCGCCGAGAACGATGCGCGGCTGTTTGAGCATCACCCCGCGAGGCACGTCGCCGAACAACGAGGCCGTGGCCTTGTCGCCGTCGGGAGTGAAGTTGAAGTGAATGTACGAACTGCCGACTTCGCTGTGATCCTTGCGGCTGGTGCCGCCGGCCATGAAGCAGTCGCAAAAGTTGATCAGGCTGCCCAACGTCACGAACGGGAAGAGGATCGTCTGCTTCAAACCCACGCAATGAGCACCGTTGGCCTCTTCTTCGAGCAAACACGCTTCGCGCACCTGCGCGCCCGAGCCCATGTTCGCTTTGGTCAGGAACACCGACTTGCGGAAATACCCGCCTTTGAGTTCGACCTCCGCGCCCAATTGGCAGTTGTCGATGGTCACCGGCGCTTCCTTGCCCAGACACACGCCCTTGGAAAGAACGGTCTTTTCGCCGTAGATGCGGCAACCGGGATAGATCTTCACGCCGTCGCCGGAAATCAGGTCGGGATCGACCTCGTCGCCGATGTCCAGCGTCAATGGATTGGGGATGTTCACGCCTTTGGCGAGCAATCGCGAAATCTTCTCACCGGCCCGTGGCGACAGTTCCACGACAACCTCCGTAATTGGGTGGCGGATCGATGATTGAATATAGCAAAAAACGGCGGTGTGCCAAGCAGCAATTAGCGCTTACAGGTAGCCCAGGTCGCGCAAACGCCGGCGAATGTCTCGTTCCTCTTCGCGATTCCATTCCACCGGCGCGACGTTGATCCACTCATCGTTCATTGCTTCGCGAATATGCGGGGGCGGCAGTTTTTCCTTGGCCGCGAGGTTGCTGCGTTCCTGCGGATCTTGCGTCAGGTCGTACCATTCCCAGTGGCCGTCGCGTAAATCGCGGATGACCTTCTGGTCGCCGTCGAGGCAGGCGAACAGGGCGTAAACTTTGTTCGGATCGTCGGGCACCTCGCCGGCATCGACGAAATCGCGATCGGCCACGGCAAACAGCGGCCGGTTGACGATGTGAAAATCGAACAGGTTGAGGCCGTCGGGAAACGTACCGGCCGAAGGGCCCGTGCACGTCAGCGCGGCGATGGTCGGCGCCAAATCCATGTGGACGGCGGGCACGGCCAGTTCCTCGGGTTCGACCCCGCCGTAGAAAATCAACGGCACGCGCAGATTTTCCTCATACAGTGCGCGGCCGTGAAAGTCGAACACATCGCGCACGGGTGCGGCGGACGTATAACGCTCGGCCCAGCATTCGCCGTGGTCGGAGGTGAAAATGAAAATCGTGTCGTCCAGTCCGCGGCCTTTTTCGATCGCCTGCAGGATACGCGGCAACACCGCTTGATCGAGATGGCGGATGGCCATGCGGTACATCACCCGCAGCTTGGCGGCGAACTCGCGGTGCCGGTCGAGGGTGTCGGTCAGTAGTTGCATCGACTTGCGCCATTTGGCCAACGGCATCGCCGAGGAAATGTACGGCGCGTGCGTGCCCCACCAATGGATGTAAGTGAACGACGGCCGGCTGTGGTGCGCCGTCAACCAGTCCTCGATGCCGGTGAGATCCCAGGACAGCCCGGTCACCTGCGCCTGCGGTACGTTGGCGAATAGGTGCCGCCGGTCGAAAGCGAACGAGCCGACCGCGTAATCCTGTTCGGCCAGCAGCGAGAACAGGTCGTCGTTCGCGCGCGACCAATTCTGCCGCCATTTCACCAAACCCAATCGGTGCGGCGACATGCCCGTGAGCATCGAAGCCACCGCCGGCGCCGTCCAAGCCGCCGCCGAACGAGCGTGTTTGACGCGTACGCCATGTTGCGCCAGATGATCGATCGTCGGCGTGTCCGGGCCGCCGTAACAACCGAGAAAATCGGGGCGCAATCCGTCGGCGACAAACAGCACGATCGACGGCCGTTTGGGTTGCGTCGCCGGAGCAATCGCACGTTCGGCGGATTCCAACGCGTGCATGCACAGCGGGTTGCGTGTTAACTTTTCATCGGTTGCGGCCAGTACGTTGAAGCAGCCGCGCCGGCAGGTATTCAGGAAGCGGCAGGCGCGACAGGCGCCCGACGATTTCGTCGCGTCGAACTGCCGGTTGTAAGCGAACAGGT
>DAINPV010000381.1:0-3313 GCA_036743315.1 bacterium
TCACCGAGCCGAACAGGTCGACGTTCTGGCCGCAACCGCAGGCCAGCAGCATAAACGCGACGGCGATGGCGAAGCGGTGAATGCTCATCGTCAGAACCCCAAGGTCAAAGAGACGCCGATATTGTACCAGCTTTGCTCGAATTCCAGGTCGCCGATCGTGCTGGTGGCGTACTCTTTGTGATACGTGCGCGGTTGGCTGTAATGGTATTGGAAAAAGCCGTCAAACGCCAGCTTGTCGGGCAGGTGTTTCCACAGACGGAAAACCTTGCCGCCCAGACCGGCGGACATGACGTGCGTGTCGGCGTCCAGGTAGTTGTTGATGTACTTCTGCTCGGGCACCGGCGTCGGACGGAAACGGTAGCCGCCGCGCACCGCCGCCTCCCATCCATCGTTTTTGATCGGCAGGTACTCGACGCCGATCGAGGGCGTCCAGGTGTCGTTGAAGCCCGGATCGTCGGGCGGCGGCGCCGGCTGGGTCGGAAAGACGTCGGCTAGACCGCCGCTGACATACACGACGCCATAAGGCGCGTCGCTGCTCATTTCCGACCATTCGGCGTAGGTGAGGTTCAGGCTGACGACCCACTGCTCGGTGGGCAGGAACGCCAGGCCGAACTCGTAGGCGCGCGGCGAGAAATGGCAATTGGTTTCGGCGATGATGTCCATCTGCGTTTCGCGGATCAGGTCGACCTCGCTGCCGTCGAAGACCTCGATCGGCGGCACGGTGAGGATGTTGGGCAGCGAGAGAGTCATCTCGACCTTGTCGCGGAACATGAAGCCCGCTTGCAGCCAGGGCAACGGCTTGGTCCACACGCCGACCAGTGCGGCGTAATTGGGTTTGAGCTTGCTGACTTCGCTGCCTTCGCTGGGCTCCTTTTCCTTGATCGTGAATTCGACGCTGCCGTATTCGGTGGCCAGCACATTCACGCCGCCGCCCACCGACAGCCAGTCGAACACCTCCACGCCCACGCCGCCCATGACGGTGAACACGTGGTTGGCGTTGTGCGTGAACGGATTGTGCGGCTGTTCGATCGGCAGCACGAGGAAACGCATCGCATGATCGTCGGGAATGAACAGATTCAGGCCCAGCGCAACCCGATGGTCGAAAATCTTGGTGGCGATGATCGCCCCGGCGTTGGAGCCGCGGTGTTGGTCGATGTCCTGCGCAACGCCGTTGATCAACAGTTCCGGCTGCGCGTAGCTGTACATGAGCTCGGCCTGCAGACGGTGCACCTGGGTGATCGCGCCGATGTTGTAGTACACGCCGGCGGCGTCGTTGCCCAGCGCCGTATACGCGCCGCCCAGCGCGATGGCCCGCGCGCCGGTGCCGAAGATGTCGAAGGATCCCGCCCACGCCGAACCGGCAAGCAGCAAAACCAGCAAAATGGGCAACAACCTACGCATCGATTTACTCGTAATCAAATTGCGTGCTCAACGACAGGCCGAACGAATACAACCATCCCTCCATGCCGATTTTCGGATAGCCGGGATTGGACGGATCGACGTCGTCGTTTTTGTAAAACACGCGCCGGGTCAAATATTGCACCTGCCCGACCGTGTCGATTTTAATGGGCGCGCTGAAGCGGAAATCACCCACGCCTTTCCAGGTCAGGCCGTACGACAGCGCGCCGACGTGGCGGTCGCTGTCGAGTTGGTTCGTGTAACCGGTCTGCGGCGGTACCGGCGACGGATCGATCTGATAGCCGCCGCGCAGAAACATATCGACATCCGCGTGGCGGAACACATCGAATTCCGCGCCGGCCTTGCCGGTGACGGTATCGTGGAACTTCGGCGGATGCGCCACCGAATCGGTAAACTCGATGGGGATGATTGGAATGGACACGTCGTTGGTGATGATCAGGTGCGGGTCCGGGAATTCCGACCACTCGTTGAAAGCCACGTCCGCCTCGACGCGCCAGCGACCGCCGTCGTAGGACACCGCGCCGATGTACTGGCGCGGCAGGAACAGGCTCTTGGCGGCGAAACTGACGATAAAGGGAATGTCGCCCAACGCCGCGCTGATCGGAATGAGGTAATCGGTGTATTGCTCGTCGCGGAAGACGAAGCCGAAGCCCCACCCGTCCATCGCGTCCCAGTGTTTGCCGGGGCGGAACAGCACGCTGGCGATGGGAAAGTAGACCATCACCAGTTCTTCGCCGACCTTGGTCTGCACCGCGCCGCTGGGATCGATGTAGGCATAGATTTCGCCCTTGGTGTCCACGAACGATTGCACCCCGCCGCCGATCGCCAGGCCCTCGGTGATCTTGACGCCCAAAGTGGGGAGCATCACCGAGCTGCGGTTGGCGTTGCCCAGCAGAATCAGCGTCGGATCGGTCGGAGCGTCCACGCCCATGCGAATCAACATGCCCTCGGGCATGAAGCCGGCGAAGCCGAAAGCCAACCGATCTTTGAAAATGCCGTCGTGGAATGGCAGCGGCAGGTTCGCGCCGTAGAGCATGCCCCGCGTCGCGCCGAGGGAAAGTTCATCGATGCCGATCGCTTCAATCGACGAGTCGCCGATAAAGTATCCAAAGCCGACTGAGGGCTGCGTCTGGAACGCCGTGCCCGCGGGGTTGTAAAACGGCGCGGCCCAGTCGTCGGCGATGGCGGTCATCGCGTTGCCCATGCCCATGCCGCGCGGCGAAAATCCATAGGTATAGAGAATATCGGCGTGGGCTGTGCCGATGGTCGTCGACAGAATCGCGACGATCAACGCGACGCCAAGTCGGCCGGGTCGGATGTGGGATTTTGTAGAAGCAACGGATAACAACAATGCGCCCAATCTCTGCTGTCTAACTGAAATGTGCTCAGGCCGATAAGAGAAATAACGAAATAAGTGGGGGAACTTTAACACAAACCTCACGCATCGTTCAAGATTGAATTATTCGTTAACAAGGATGAAGTGATCGCGGATACAAAAAAGGCGGTTGCCGGGCAACCGCCTTTCGGTATTCTTACCTGCCGTTCAACAACCGCACCCACCGCTGTCGTCGTCATCATCGTCGTCGCCGGACTGGTCGTCGTCGTCGATCGCATCGTCGTCGGCTGCATCGTCGTCGGCGGGATCGTCGTCGTCATCGTCATCGCCGGTCAGATCGACCGATACCGGGCCGAATTCCTGATTGTTGTCGTAGTTGGAGACAAACCCGATTTTATAGCTGTACACCAGCCCCGGCGTCACGTTCGTATCGGTGAAAGTGTAGGACGTCTGCCCAGGGGCGATGAGCGTATCGTTGATCGGCGCGTAAGCCTTGCCGCCGGTCGAACGCAGCACGTTCCAGCCCGCCGCTTCGGTCTCGATGATCGGCGCCCATTC
>DAINPV010000382.1:0-3309 GCA_036743315.1 bacterium
CATGGACGATTTTGCCCGCAAGTTGGTCGGCCCGATCAGCAAGATCGAACTGCCCAAGGTCGGCGCCGCGTTGAAACAGGGCGAACGCGCCTGGACGCTGGTGGTCGGCGGCAAAGCGGTCGACATGCTCGCGCCGATCGACGGTGAAGTCGTGGCCGTCAACGACGCACTGTTGAAAAATCCCGGCGCGCTCAACAAAGATCCGTACAACGCCGGCTGGCTGGTCAAGGTGCAGTCGCCGAAAATCAAAGCCAATCTGAAGAACCTGCTGCGCGGCGAACTGGCGCAGAAATGGACCGAGCAGGCCGTCGAAGGTCTGGTCACCAAAGCCAATCTCGCGCTGGGCGCGGTGGCCGCCGACGGCGGCGCGCCGGTCGATGGTGTGGCCCGGCAATTGGACGCCGAGCACTGGGACAACATCGCGAAGGAATACTTCCTGACCGATTGATCGCGCTGCGAAGCTGAAACGAAAACGCCCTCGCGCTCGCGGGGGCGTTTTATTTAACGATATTCGCGCAGCTTGTCGTTGAGTTGTCGCAAACAAGTTGCGCAGAAGTCCGCTTCCTTCTGGTCGATGTCTTCCACATAGGTCGAGGGACGCATCACGCATACCGGATTGAAGCAGTGCACGAGGCCGAAGTTGTGGCCCATCTCGTGTATGATTTCTTTACGGATGCGATCCTGCAGCAGCAGGGGATCGGCGCGTAGGCCGTAGAAGCGGTTGTCGAGGCGGAAAAAGGAAAGCAGCCCGCCGACGCCGTTTAGCTGCGCCTGACCGAACAAAAAGGTGAAGATGGGCAGAAAAAGATCCTGGTCGGTGATGCCGAAAACCTTGAGCGCGTCGGGCGGCGGATTGACAATGATTTCCTGCAGCAACCTGGCCGAATTGTATTGATTGCGCAAGGAATCGTAGGCCTGCGCGATGTCGATTTGCCGGCCGCTGATTTGGGATTCGAGTTGAAAGGCGTCGTGTACGCAGTGGCGGGAAAACTCCATGATGGACCGATCCACTTCGCCCAAAGGGATCAGGTAGATCATGTTGGCGGCCATTTAATTCCTTAAGTCGTATTTTTTGATTTTGTTGTACAGCGTCGCCCGGTCGATTTCCAACACTTCCGCCGCCCGCGAAATGTTCCAGTTCAACTGCGTGAGCACGCGCTTGATATGGTCTTTTTCCATGTCCTGCAGCGAGACCATGGAGGAAGTGACGTCCTCGTTGGCCGTGGGGAACGATAGATCGTCGACGTCGATGCGGCTGCCCTTGGCCACGACCATCGCCCGCTCGATGACGTTACGCAACTCGCGCACATTGCCCGGCCAGGCGTAGCGGGTCATGCGGGCCATGGCGTCGGCGGAAAAGCCGTCCTGCTGACGGTTCATCGACAGGGAGTATTTTTTAAGCAGGTAGTTGGCGATCAGCGGGATGTCCCCAACGCGTTCACGCAACGGCGGCAGGTGGATCATGAACACGTTGAGACGGTAGTAGAGGTCTTCGCGAAACGACTCATCCTTGATCATCTCTTCCAGGTTTTTATTGGTTGCGCTGATCACGCGGAAGTCGGTGGCGATTTCCTTGTTGCCGCCGAGGCGGTAGTAGCGTTTGGTTTCGATCACGCGCAGCAGGTCCATCTGCATCTTTGCGGAAATATCGCCGATTTCGTCGAAGAAAATGGTGCCCTGGTTGGCCATCTCCAGCTTGCCCTTGCGTGGGAACTGCGCGCCGGTGAACGCGCCCTTTTCGTGGCCGAACAGTTCGCTTTCCAGCAGGCCTTCGGGGTAGGCGCCGCAGTTGATCGATACCAACGGGAAATAGCGCCGTTTGCTGTTCATGTGAATCGCCCGGGCGACCAGTTCCTTGCCGGTGCCGCTTTCGCCGCGTATCATTACCGTGGCGTCGGTTTTGGCGACCTCGGCGATCATCTTTTTCACGCCGTGCATCGCCGGGGTGTCGCCGATGATCTCGTCCACGGCCAGCATTTCGTCGACCCGCTCCTTGAGGCTGAGGTTTTCCGAAAGCAGCCGCATGCGGTCAATCGCGTTGCGCACCAGGTGGCTCAACTCGTCGGGGTCGATCGGTTTGCAGATGTAATCGAAGGAACCGTCTTTGAGCGCTTGAATGGCCGTATCCACCGAGGCAAAGGCGGTGATGATGATGGTGATGATGTTCGCGTCGATGTTCTTGATGTGCCGCTGCAGTTCGATGCCGTCCATGCCGGGCATTTTAATGTCCAGCAAGACGATGTTCCATTTGCGTTCCTGCAACTTGGCCAGCGCCTCGTTGGCGTCGGCGGCAGTATCCACGCGATAGCCGTCGGCCTCGAACCAATTGGCCAACGAATCGCGCACGGAGAATTCGTCGTCAACGATCAAGATACCGATATCTTGCGGCTGCATCGATCTGTTCCTCTCGTTTCATTGCCTACGGTTGCGGTGTGGAGGCGGTGTTGACTTCCTCCGGTTTCAGGCGCGGCAGGGTGATGATGAACGTGGTGCCTTGTTTGATTCTCGACTCCACGTTGATCGTGCCCTTATGCGACGCCACAATACCATAAACGACGGACAAACCCATCCCAATGCTCTTTTTGGATTCTTTGTGCGAAAAAAATGGTTCAAAAATATGCGGCAACACATCGTCGGGAATGCCCTTGCCGGTGTCGATGATGCGGATTTTCACTTCTTGCGGCTGGTAATCGGTGCGGATGGTGATCTGCCCGCCGCCGTCGTCCATCGCTTCGTTGGCGTTGACCATCAGTGCCAGAAACATTTGCTGCAAGCCGCTGCCGTCGCAATAGAACAGGTCGTCGCCGTCGCCGATTTCCTTGACCAGCTTGATGTTTTTGACGTCCAAGCTGTGTTTGATCAGCGCCACGCTCTTGTCGATGATCGAGTTCAGATGTTCGCTGCCGAACTCACCGAAAGAGCGCTTGGAGAACATCAGCAGGTTGCGCACGATGTCGCCCACGCGCTTGACTTCGTTGGCGGAGATGTCCAGATGGCGGCGGATGGACGCCAATTGTTTTTCGTCGAGCGGCTGCCGGTCGATCAGCTTCATCGACAGTTTCAGGTAGCTCAAGATGCCCGACAGCGGATTGTTGATTTCGTGGGCGACCATGGCCGACAGCTTGCCGAGCGAGGCCATTTTTTCCGACATCAACATCCGCTCGTGTACCTTTTTTAACTGCTCGGAGCGCTTTTCGACCTTCTGCTCCAGCGTCTTGCTCCACTCCATCAAGTCGTTGTGGGCATGACGCAGCTTGGTGATCATCAGGCGGAAGGAACGGGCGAGGGAACCGATTTCGTCGTTGGTGT
>DAINPV010000383.1:0-3300 GCA_036743315.1 bacterium
TGCAAACAGGGCGTCAAACGCACCCACATCATCAGCGGCCTGCAGCCCAGCACGTTGCTGACTGAAATATTCACCGGCGAGGGATGCGGCACGATGATCGTCGCCGAACGCGAAAAGAAGGAATACCAGGAGAGCGAACTTGGTTGACCCTCTGCCGCCACTGGCCGAATTGATTTGTGTGCCGGGCGTCACCGGCGACGAAACGGCGATCATTGCCGCGGCGGTGTCGCTGTGTCGTCAACTGGAACTGCCGCACCTGGCGAGCGATGACGGCGTCGTGGTCACCGTGAGCGGAGTCCGGCCCGGTCCACGCCTGTTGTTTTGCGCCCACCTGGACACCGTTCCCGCCGGCGAAGGTTGGCGCTATCCGCCATTCGGCGGCACGATCGAAAATGGCGTGTGCTACGGACGCGGCGCGGTGGACGATCGCGGCTCATGCGTGGCACTGCTGCTGGCCGCCAAACAATTGCATACCGAGGGATTGCCCGCCGGCGAAATCATCTTTGCCCTCTCGATCGGCGAGGAAGGGAATGCCCCTTCCTTGCCGCAGTTGCTGGCCAGCTTGCCACCCATCGACGCGGGCATCGTCGCCGAACCGACCAACATGCGCGTAGCCACCTCTCAGCGCGGTTTGATGCATGTTGATCTATTGACCCACGGCGAGCAAGCGCACGCCGCCCGTGCCAAGGGACCAAGCGCCATCGATCTTTTGCTCGACGATCTGTCGCGCCTGCGCCGGCGGGATTGGCCGCCCGTCGATGAGCGCCTGGGACCGACGCGCTTCACCCCGACGCGCCTGGCGGCGGGCGTGGCCGACAACATGACGCCGCCGCATGCCCAGGCGCGTGTCGACATTCGCACCACGCCCGTGTGCACGCATGCGGAAATCGTCGATCGCCTACGCAACGAATTGAACGCCGAGGTGATCGTCGTTGCCGATCATCTGATCCCCTGCGCCATCGCCGACGATCATCCGCTGATCGCCATCGCCTGTGCCGCTGCCGTCGACCCGCAACCCTACGCATCGGACGCGGCCAGCGATTGGTACGCGCTGCAACGCGCCGGCATCCCGGCAATCAAACTCGGTCCGGGGGACCCCGCTTGGTCGCATCGCGCCGACGAACGCATCTCCGCGGTGGAATTGCAGCGGGGCATTGCGGGCTACACCGCAATCGCCCGTGCCTTTTGCGGCCAAGTGAGCCAAGGAGCTATGTCATGAATTCGATCGCGAAACGTCGCGCCATGATTCGCTCGCTCATTCACGAGCATGCCGTGCACACACAAGAAGAATTGAGTCGCCTGCTGGCCGCGCGGGGCATCCACACGACGCAGACCACGCTTTCCCGCGACATCACCGCGTTGGGATTAATCAAACATAACGGTCGTTATCATTCCGCTGACGCCCAGCCGTCGACCAGGCAAATCGCCTCCTATCTGCAACATCGCATTCTGGAAATCAAAACTGCCGGACCGTACCTCGTCGTCATTCGCACCAGCACCGGCGAAGCCGGTGCAGTCGGACTGCAAATCGATCGCGCGAATTGGCCGGAAGCGGTCGGCACCGTCGCTGGCGACGACACGGTTTTCATCGCTTGTGACGATCCGACGGCAGGCGGCCGCTTAATGCAAAGATTGCGGGACATCGCTCCCGACGCTTTTTCTTGAGAAAGGAACGAACATGGAGCCGACAATCAACACGGTAGTGCTCGCCTACTCGGGCGGTTTGGATACCTCGATCATCATCCCCTGGCTGAAAGAAAACTACGGCTGTCGCGTGATCGCCTACGTCGGCAACGTCGGCCAAGGCGACGATGAGTTGGACGGATTGGAAGCGCGCGCCTTGCAAACCGGCGCCGATCGAGTGGTCATCGAGGATCTGCGCGACGAATTTTGCTCCGCTTATCTGTTCCCGATGATCCAGGCCGGAGCCGTTTACGAAGGCAAATACCTGCTGGGCACCAGCATCGCCCGTCCTTTGATCGCCAAGGGGATGATGGCCGTTGTCGAACAGGAAGGCGCAGACGCGGTAGCGCACGGCTGCACCGGCAAGGGCAACGACCAGGTGCGTTTCGAATTGACCTTCAAGGCCTTCAACCCGAAAATCCGAATAATCGCTCCCTGGCGCATTTGGAATATCCGTTCGCGCGCCGACGCCATCGCTTATGCCGAAGCACACCATGTGCCGCTCAAGGTGAAAAAGCGAGGCGTATACAGCCACGACCGCAATCTGTGGCACATGTCCAGCGAAGGCGGAGAATTGGAGGATCCATGGAACGATCCGCCCGAGGACATCTACCAGCTCACCGTCGCGCCCTGGGAAGCGCCCGACGAGGGCGAGGAGCTGACCATCGGTTTCAACAAAGGTGCGCCCACCTGCGTCAACGGCGAGAACCTACCGCCCGCGCAATTGGTCGAAACCCTCAACGCCCTGGGCAAAAAGCACGGCGTCGGCCGCGTGGATATCGTCGAGAATCGTCTGGTCGGCATGAAGTCGCGCGGCGTGTACGAAACGCCCGGCGGTTCGATTCTCTACCGTGCGCATTACGAACTGGAAACCCTGGTGCTTGACGCCGAGACCATGCACTTCAAGGAACAGCTCGCGCCCAAGTACGCCGAGTTGATTTACAACGGGCGCTATTTCGTGCCGCTGCGTGAAGCGCTGGACGCCTTCGTCGCTGAAACGCAAGTCAATGTGACCGGCGAAGTGCGCATGCTGCTATACAAGGGCAACATCATCGTCCGCGGCCGCCGCTCCCCCTATTCGCTGTATCGCGAAGATTTCGCCACCTTCGGCACCGATGAGGTATACAATCAAAAAGATGCTGAGGGCTTCATCAATCTGTACGGTTTGTCGATCAAGGTGCGCTCGCTGATTGAAGCCGAAGGCGGCGATCGCCTCAAGGGTTATACCGCGCCGCGATATTCGAATTATGGCCGGCATTACAAACGGGATTGATCATGACGCTTTACGAAGGACGGATCGGCAATAAGTCGGCCGCGTTGATGGACGCCATCAATCGCTCGTTGCCGGTCGACATTCGCCTCTTGCCGTACGATATCGCCGTCAATCGCGCCTGGGCGCGCGAGCTGCAGCGCATCGGCGTTTACAACGAAACGGAACTGGCGGCAGTGCTCGAAGCGTTGGATGATATTTTTAATCAATTCCTCGCCAACGCCTTCACGCCTTTGCCGGACGATGAAGACGTACACACGCTGGTCGAACGTCTGCTGACCGAATCGCTCGGCGAACCAGGCGCACGCATCCACACGGGTCGCAGCCGCAACGATCAGGTCGCTTGC
>DAINPV010000384.1:0-3295 GCA_036743315.1 bacterium
AAGGTCGTCGCGGCGCGGCCGTGGGTGGTGACGCTGCTGATTTTCTTCCGCTCGCGCACGTGCCGGCCCAGCGCCAGGTCGATGCGTCCGGCCGGCTGTTTGGGCGTGCCGACGACCAGGGCGAGGTAGATTTTCTCGACCTCGCGCCCGGCGAACTGGCGCTGCAGTTCGATCAGCGCCCGGTGCGTTTTGGCGACGACCAGCGCGCCGGTCGTGCCCTTATCGAGGCGGTGTACGATGCCCGGCCGCCCGTCGATGCTGTACTCGCGCAGTTCCGGCACGTGATGGAGCAAGGCGTTGACCAACGTGCCGTCCGGGTTGCCCGGCGCCGGATGCACGACCATCCCCGCCGCTTTGTTGATCACCAGCAGGTGCTCGTCGGCGTAAAGAATATCCAGCGCGATGTCCTGCGCCGCGGGTTCGCTTGCCGCGGGCGGATTGAGCGTCGCGATCAGCGTCTGGCCCGTTTGTACGGCGGCGGACGCTTTGGCCGGCGCGCCGTTGAGCGACACATGGCCTTCCTTAGCGAGCTTGGCGGCCTGGCTGCGCGTGAGCGAGGGCTCGAGCTCGGCCAGGGCGCGGTCGAGCCGTTGACCGTCGAGGTTGGCGGGAACGATGAATTGCTTTTCTTCCATGGCCGCATTGTAACGACGCGTCGGTGGGAGGCAAGATGTATTCTTGACATGGCGAAATTGCACGCTACACTCCCCTAGCGCTTAAGGAAAACGATTTTAAGGTTTTGATTTCATGAGCAAACAGGTGGCGATCAACGGTTTCGGCCGCATCGGTCGCGCGTTCTTCCGTCATGCCTGGCGGCGGGACGAATTTACCATCGCGGCGATCAACGACGTGGCCGACACGCCGACGCTGGCTCACTTGCTCAAATACGACTCCGCGCACGGACGTTTTCCCGGCGAGGTTGCCGTCGCAGGCGAGCGGTTGATTGTCGACGGCCGGGTCATCGAGGTGTTGCACCGTGCCGATCCGCGAGAACTGCCCTGGCGCGAGATGAACATCTGGCTGGCGCTAGAAGCGACCGGCTGCAATAAAGGCTACGCTTTTCTGCAGAAACACCGCGACGCCGGGGCCGAGCGCGTGCTGCTGTCGGCCAACGTGGCGGCGGACGATCAAGATCGCGTGCGCACGTTCGTGCTGGGCGTCAACGAGGGCGCGTACGATCCGGCGCGCGATTTCATTCTTTCCAACGCGAGTTGCACGACCAACGGGCTGGCGCCGGTGCTGCGGCTGCTCGACGATCATTACAAGGTGCTGGGCGCGAACTTCACGACGGTACACGCCTACACGCAGGGGCAGAACCTGATCGACGGGCCGTGCGCCGACCTGCGCCGGGCGCGCGCGGCGGCGGCGAACATCGTGCCGACCTCGACCGGGGCGACCGACGGGCTGGCCGTGCTGTTTCCGCACCTGCGCGGGAAGATCGGCGGGCTGTCGTTGCGGGTGCCGATCTTGAACGTCAGCTTGATTGATTTATCGGTCGTGCTTAAAGAGTATGTAAAGGCGGAACTCGTCAACGCCCAGTTGCGCGCTGCCGCCCAGGGGGATCTCCGGGGGATTCTATCGATCGTCAGCGATCCGGTGGTTTCCGGCGATATGAACGGCTCGACCGCTTCGGCGACCGTGGATGAGGCGCTTACTCAGGTCGTGGCGGCGGACGGGGCGGGGTGGTTGCTCAAATTAATGCTTTGGTATGACAACGAAATCGGTTATGTATCCCGGCTGATCGAACTCATCAACCATATGTTGCGAAAGGAATAAAACGATGGCCGTCAAATACATCGACGAACTGGAATTGGAAGGCAAACACATCTTTTTGCGGGCGGACCTCAACGTTCCTCTGACCGACGGTAAAATCACCGACGACACGCGCATCCGCGCCGTGTTGCCCACGGTGCGCAAGGTGCTGCGCGACGGCGGCCGGTTGGTCATCGCCAGTCACCTGGGCCGACCCAAGGGCAAGTACGACGAGAAATTGTCGCTGATGCCCGTGGCCGAGCGGATGGCCGAACTGCTGGACCGCGACGTAATCATGGCCCCGGACGTCGTGTCCGACGGCGTCAAGGTCGTCGCCCAGCAGCTCAAGGACGGCGAAGTGATGATGCTGGAAAACCTGCGCTTCGTCCCCGGCGAAACGGCGAACGATCCCGAATTCGCCGCCAAGCTGGCCGAGCTGGCGACGGTGTACATCAACGACGCGTTCGGCAGCAGCCACCGCGCTCACGCCAGCGTCGAGGCGCTGCCCCGGTTGCTGGAGGAAAAGGCGGCCGGTTACCTGATGCGCAAGGAATTGCGGTATTTGCAGGAAGCATTGGCCGATCCCGAGCGGCCCTTCTGGGCGATTCTCGGCGGCGCGAAGGTCAGCGATAAAATCGGCGTGGTCAACACGCTGTTGGACAAGGTCGACGGGCTGATCATCGGCGGCGGCATGGCCTATACCTTCCTGGCCGCGAAGGGCTTCGAGGTGGGTAAGAGCCTGGTCGACGGCGGGCGCATCACGTATGCGCGCGAAACGCTGGCCCGCGCCGAGAAAAAAGGCGTGAAGATTCTGCTGCCGGTCGATCACGTGGTCGCCCAGGAGATCGCGGCCGACGCCGCGGTGAAGGTCGTCGCCAACCAGGATTTCCCAACCGACATGATGGGTTTGGACATCGGCCCCGAGACGATTCGCGCCTACGCGGACGCGCTGGTCGGCGCCAAGACGATCGTGTGGAACGGCCCGATGGGCGTGTTCGAACACGCACCGTTCGCCACGGGCACCATCGCCATCGCCAAAGCGGTCGCCGAGAGCGGCTCGATCTCGATCGTCGGCGGGGGCGACTCGGTCAGCGCCGTGAAGAAAGCGGGCATGGCCGATAAAATCAGCCACATTTCCACCGGCGGCGGCGCCAGTCTGGAATTGCTGGAAGGCAAGGAATTGCCCGGCGTGACGGCGTTGGAAAGCTAAACCTTTTACGTTTACACCAAGGAGAGACACATGACTCGCCGACCGATTTTGGCAGGCAACTGGAAAATGTTTTTATCGACGACGCCGGCGCGGGAGTTGGCCGCGGCGTTGGCGAAGAGCGTGGGCGACGTGACCGACGCGGACGTCGTGCTCATTCCCTCGTTCACCGTGCTGGGCGAAGTGCGCGCGGCGATCGCGGGGACGAACATCGGCCTGGGCGCGCAAAATTGCCATTTTGAAGAGCAGGGCGCGTTCACCGGCGAGGTGTCGCCGCGGATGCTCGTGGACGCCGGCTGTTCGTACGTGGTCATCGGCCACAGCGAGCGGCGCCAC
>DAINPV010000385.1:0-3292 GCA_036743315.1 bacterium
ACCAGGGACCCGACGGCGACGTGGCCATTTTCTTCGGGCTGTCGGGCACGGGCAAAACCACCCTCTCCAGCGATCCGCACCGCACGCTGATCGGCGACGACGAGCACGGCTGGTCGGACAACGGCATCTTCAATTACGAGGGCGGCTGCTATGCGAAGGTCATCAACCTCTCGCCGGAAGCCGAACCGGAGATCTACGCCTGCACGCGCCGCTTCGGCACGATCCTCGAGAATGTCGCCATCGACCACGCCACGCGCCTGATCGACCTCAACGACGGCTCGCTGACGGTCAACACGCGCGCGTCGTATCCGCTGAACTTCATCCCCAACTCCGACACCGACGGGCTGGCCGATCACCCGACCAACATCGTCATGCTCACCGCCGACGCCTTTGGCGTCATGCCGCCGATCGCCAAAATGACCCCGGCGCAGGCGATGTACCATTTTCTGTCGGGCTACACCGCCAAGGTCGCCGGCACCGAGCGCGGCGTCACCGAGCCGCAGGCCACTTTCTCGGCCTGCTTCGGCGCGCCGTTCATGGTGCTGCACCCGACCGTCTACGCCGATCTGCTCGGCAAGAAAATCCGCAAGCACAAGGTCAACTGCTGGCTGATCAACACCGGCTGGACCGAAGGTCCCTACGGCGTCGGCCATCGCATGCCGATCAAGCAGACCCGCGCGATGATCCATGCCGCGCTGGGCGGCGCGCTCGACGACGTCGAGTTCACGCCCGACCCGATCTTCCAGGTGCTGACGCCCAAAGAGGTGCCGGGCGTGCCCGCCGAAATGTTGCAGCCGAAAAGCACCTGGGCCGACAAACGCGCCTACACGGCGACCGCCAAAAAGCTCGCCGGCCTGTTCGCGGAGAACTTCATGGAGTACAGCGAATACGCCAACGAGGAGATCAAAGCGGCCGCGCCGAAGGTGTGAAAGAGTTTTAAATAAAAAACGGGGGGTCACCGCCCCCCGTTTTCGTTTAAGGATCCGCGTCAGTCTAGAACCGCGCCTGCATCAGCAACGAGAAGCCGATCGGGTTGGTCACCGTTTCGTCCTCGAACTCGCGCGTGGCCACGCCGCGCGCATCGTCGACGTACTTGGTGCGGTTCTTGTCGATCGTGTACTGCACTTCGCCCAGCAGGTTGAAACCGTCGGCCAGTTCCAGTTTGACGTTGGGTTTGATCGTGACGATGTCGTAGGCCTCTTCGCCCTTGGGTAGAATTTCCAGGTCGCCCAGGTCGCGCACGACGATCACGTTCTGCTCATCGGCGGCGTCGGGAATGTCGGTCGCGCCCTTGTAGGTCGCCGGGTGCTTGTAGCCGCCGATCAACCCGAGCGTCAGATGCCAAGCGGCTAAGTTATAGTCGAAACCGCCGGCGGCGAAATACTCGTCGGTGATTTCCGCGTCGTCGGGGAACGCGTAAAACGGGGCCAGTCCCGGCACGTCGAAGAGGATGTACGCGAGTTGCCGGTAGACGGCGTCGCCGAACAGACGCAGATGGCCCACCTTGAATTTAAGGTTGAGGTCGCCGGCCATCGCCGGGTAATAAAGCGTGGTGTCCGGATCGTCCCAGTCGAGCATCATCTGCTCGCGGTAGGTCGCCTCGGTCGAGATCATGTACGAGAGACCCTGATCGTACTGTTCCGGCTCGGCCGCCTTGCGCACTGCTTCCAGGTCGTTTTTGTACAGGCGGAAATCCACGCTGTCGCCGATCGGCAAACCGGCGCGGTAGGTCAGGCGCGTCGAAACGCCGTGCGCGTCGATCACCTCGCCGCCCACGTCGCTGTCGATCGACTGCGGCGGGAAGACGCCCTTCTCGAACACGCCGCCGTTCATCTCCCACAGCAGCTTTTTGCCGAAGTCCAATCCCAGGCCGAACAGGTAACCGTAGTAAGTGTCGACCTCGTTGATCTCTTCGTTGAGCAACCGCGCGGCCTTCGCGCCGCCCAGCACGTAACCGCCGAAGGTCGCCGACGGCGCGGTGCCGAAATCGTACTGCAGGCGCATGCCGGGCGCCGGGTTGGTGTTGGTCGGCCAGGTCGCGTTGCCGCCCCAGGAAATGTCGTAACTGTAGCCGAGGCGGAAGCGGTCCGCATCGATGGGGAACAACGTGAGCGCCAGCAGGTCGCCCTGCATTTTCTCCGCATCGAAGTAGTAGTTAAGCTTGATATACGAACCGTCGTCGCGCAGTTGCGTTTCGGTGTCCCAGGTGGTTTCGTCGGTCACGTTTTCGAGTTGAATGACCAGCGCCGCTTCCAATTCGAGGTGCCGGAAGTAGCTCTGCATCTTCTTGTACAACACCAGGTGCGCCAGCGTTTCATAGCCGGTGTACGCGCTGTTGTAATTGTCGAAGAACGCCTCGTTGCCCGTGTAGTGGAAACCCGGGCGCGGGCTGCGGTCTTCGGCGTCGGCGAAGATGTTGTCGTCGGAAAACGCGAAGGTCAGCCAGGTGTCCATAAACTCGCCGGCCGTCGCCGTCGAGGCCAGCAACAGCACGAGCAACCCGACCCAGCAAACGCGGATGTGCAGTCTCACGGAATCCTCCGTTGTGGTAACCGCGGGCGACCGCCTGGATCGCCCGCGCTGTTCATCGTTTATCGAGAAGAAACGGACACGTCGCTCGCGTCGTGCGGTTGAAGGCGATAGTTCACATGACCGCCGCTGTCGCTGCCCTGATACAACGGACCGCGAATGTAGGTATAGACATCGCCCACCGTGGCGGCCAGATCGTAGTACCAATCGTCGACGCGCACGTTGCCTTCGTCGAGTTTGGCGGCCTGGGCGATCCAGTATACGCCGCTGCCCGCGTTGAGCGTCACCTCGACGTCCACCACTTCGATCAGCACGCCTTCATAGGGTTCCGGATCTTCCGTTTCCCAACCGCCGAAAAAGTCGGTGGTGTCCGTGTAAAACGACGGCAGCGTCGCGCCCGAGCCGGTGACGGTCACGTCCGATTCGTCGGTGACTTTGATTTCCGTCATTTTGTTGTATTCGTCGGTCACGCCGGTCACCGTCACCACGTCGCCGCGGCTGACGGTCACTTTCTGATCCGCGGTCAGATCGAGAAACACATACACGCCCGAGTAGGCATGCTCGTATTCCTTGTCCTTGGCCACCGGTTCCTGAATCCAGAAACCATCCGCATTGCCGGCGGCGGTCACCACCACGTCGGCCAGCGTCACGGACGTTCCTTCCGGAATCGTGCCGTTCTGCACGTCGTAAATCGTGTCGTCGACGGACGTGTCGTCGTCGCCGGTGTCGTCGTCGCCGGTGTCGTCGTCGCCGGTGTCGTCGT
>DAINPV010000386.1:0-3277 GCA_036743315.1 bacterium
GATTGTATTGCGTCCGCCGGGGCGATCCCCTATCATGGCCGCTGCTTTTTTATGCAACCGTCGGGAGGAAACGTGCGCATCACCGGGGGCGAGCATTGCGGCCGGCGCATTCATGCGCCCGTGTCGGTGAAGCTGCGCCCGGCGCTCGATCAGGTGCGTGAATCGCTGTTCAACATTCTGGCGCGGCGCGTACCCGACGCGCGCGTGCTCGACGCCTTCGGCGGCGCGGGTCTGCTCGGGTTGGAATGCCTCTCGCGCTATGCGGCGGAAACGATCTTCGTCGAAAAGCACCGCCCCACCGCCGAACGGCTGCGCGCTTTACTGCGCGAATGGCGCATCGACGATCGCGGCCGCGTGATTGTCGGCGATTTCCTCAAGGTCGCTCCGACGCTGGCCGGCCGGCCCTTCGACCTGATTTTCATCGATCCACCCTACCATGCGGGCTTGATTACGCCCTCGGTTCTTGTGGTACAAAAGCATCATCTGTTGGCGAACGATGGGTTGATGATCATCAAGCACATTAAAACCGAACCTCCGGAAATTCCCGTGGGATTGCGCGTGGTCGACGAGCGCAAATATCGCGACGCGCGCGTTGAATTCGTCGCACTAGACAACGGAGACAACGAATGAGCAAATTGGCGGTCTATCCCGGCAGCTTCGATCCGATCACCAAGGGACACGTGGATTTGATCAAACGCGCGCACTGCGCCTTCGACAACCTGATCGTCGCGGTGGCGACCAATCCGCGCAAGAAAACGCTCTTCACCGCCGAGGAGCGCGTCGACTTGATCAAAGAAGCGCTAGGCGATCCGCGCATCGTGGTCGACACGTTCCCCGACCTGCTGATTCATTACATCAATCGCGTGCAAGCCAGCGTGATTCTGCGCGGCCTGCGCGCGATCAGCGACTTCGACTACGAGTTCCAGATGGCGCTGACCAACCGCAACCTCAATCCCGACGTCGAAACGTACTTTCTCATGGCCAGCGAACCCTACATCTACCTGTCCTCGACGATGGTCAAAGAGATTGTCTATTTCGGCGGCGACGTCACGGCCATGGTGCCGCCCAACGTCCTGACCGCCTTGCAGACGAAAATAAAATCGATCCGAACCGATCAACTGTAATTAAAAGGAGACCCTGCATGAAAATTGCCGCGCGTTGCCGTTCCCTCGCTCCGTCGATCACCCTGGCCGTTTCCGCCCAGGCCAAGGCGCTCAAGGCGCAAGGACAGGACATCGTCGCTTTCGGTGCCGGCGAGCCCGATTTCGACACGCCCGAGCACATCAAGGAAGCGGCGATCAAGGCGTTGCGCGACGGCGTCACCCGCTACACGCCCGCCGCGGGCATGCCCGTGCTGCGCGAAGCGGTGGCCGCCTTCTACCAGGATAATTACGGTCTGCCGGCCAAGGCGGGCAACGTGGTGATCACCTGCGGCGGCAAACACGCGCTGTACAACATTTTCCAACTGTTGCTGGAGCGGGGCGACGAAGTGCTCATTCCCGCGCCGTACTGGGTCAGCTATCCGGAGATGGTCACGCTGGCCGAAGGCGTGCCGGTGATTGTGCCCACCACCGAGGATTCCGATTTTCGCGTCACGGTCGATCTGCTGCGCGAATACGCCACCGAACGCACCCGGGTGCTGATCGTCAACAGCCCGTCCAATCCGACCGGCGCGGCCTACACGCGCGAGCAGCTGCTCGAACTCGGCCGCTTCGCCATCGAAAAGGACCTGGTGATCGTTTCCGACGAAATCTACGAAAAGCTCGTCTATGACGGCTTCGAATTCACTTGCTTCCCGACGCTCTCCGCAGAGCTGCGCGCGCGCACGGTGGTCGTCAGCGGCGCGTCCAAAACGTACGCGATGACCGGTTGGCGCATCGGTTGGGCCGTCGGCCCCGAGGATTTCATCACCAAGATGAACTTTCTGCAGAGCCACTCCACGTCCAACCCGACCAGCTTCGCGCAGTCGGGCGCGCTGGCCGCGTTGCAGGGCCCGCAGGATTGCGTGGCGATGATGGTCGCCGCCTTCGCCGACCGGCGCAAATACATCCTGGAGCGCCTCGCCGCGCTGCCGGGCGTGACAACGTTCGCGCCGCAGGGCGCGTTCTACGTCTTCCCTAAATTCGAGGCTTATTACGGCCAATCGGCCGGCGGCGTCGAGATCGTCGATTCGCTGAGCTTCTGTAAATTCCTGCTCGAACGGGCGCAGGTGGCGGCGGTGCCGGGCATCGGCTTCGGGGCGGACGCGAACATCCGGTTAAGTTATGCTACGTCCATGGAGCAGATCGAAAAGGGGCTCGACCGCATCGCCGGCATTCTGGGCGAATTGTCGGTCGACTAACAAAAAGCCGCACAAAATCAAAGAATTGTTGACACGAGCGAAAAGGCTTTGCTAGTGTCGTGAAAAATCGTGCAGCCTTGCGGGGAGAATTTGAATGTGGAAGGTCAGCCCGTTGCGAACGGCGCTTTGCGTTTCCCTAATTCTGCTTCTCGGTTTCGCGCTACAAATAACCCTGGCTCAGGATGAACCGGCGGCGAAAAAGCCGACGACCGCCGATTGCCTCGGCTGTCATGACGGCACGGCCGCCGAACTGAGCGCGGAGGACCGTGCGGGCATGGTCGAGGCGATGCCCGCCGCTTGGCGTCCCCAGGGCAAAAAGGCGGATCCCAAGCGCGCGGGCGTTTCGTTGACCGTCGACGCGGCGGCAATGAAAAAGTCGGTGCACGGCGACGATTGCGCGATGTGCCACCACGTCGCCGCCACGCCGCACGCGGCCAAGCTCCCTCCGGTCGATTGCGCCGCCTGCCATGAAGAGTTCGCTTCTCTCTATCGCGAAGGCGCACACTTTAGCGCCGCCCAGGCGGGCAACGCGAACGCGCCGGTCTGCGCCGATTGCCACGGCGGGCACTTGGTGCTCGCTTCCTCCGATCCGGCCAGCGCGGTCGCGCGCGAAAAGGTTTCGCACCTGTGCGGTTCGTGCCACACGTCCGAGGTTGTCCCCGGCCGGCGCGGCATCGGCGCCTACGACAATTGGGTCGAAAGCGTGCACGCGGGCCGAAAGGACGGCCAACGCACCAACGCCGCATGCACCGATTGTCACGACAGCCACGCGGCCCGCTTCGCCGAAGGCAGTACGGCCAAACCCAACATCGCGCGCACCTGCGGTCGCTGTCACCAAAAAGAAGGTGAGGACTACGAGCGCGGCATTCACGGGACGGCGCTCAAAAAGGGCAACCTGTCCAGCCCGACCTGCACCGATTGCCACGGCGTGCACTC
>DAINPV010000387.1:0-3265 GCA_036743315.1 bacterium
CCTATCCGCAGAGCAAGCATGCGCCCACCGCGCTGCTCAAGGCCGCGTATAACTACCAGGTGTTGGTCGAGTTCGAACTGGCCACCGAGGCGTACGAAGAGTTCGTCCGCTTGTTCCCGGATCACAAAGAAGCGGGTAACTCGCTGTTCAACGCCGCCGCTTTGCGCGAGGAAAACGGCCAGTACATGCAGGCGGTCTCGTTGTACCAGCAGTACCTGGGCCGCTACGCTTCCGAAACCGACGCGGCGCAGGTGTCCTTCACCATCGGCCGCCTCTACGAGAAGATCAGCGACACCAACGGCGCGATGAACGCCTATACCGAATACGCCAAGCGCGGACCGGATGACGCCGCGCGCATGAGCGAAGCCTATTTCCGCTGGGGCAAGCTGCTGGAAGAACGCGGCAACTACGGTGAAGCGGAAAAACGTTACCTGCAATCCGTGGCGGTGTTCGTCAAGGCCAAGCAGGTCGATCCGCAGACCAACGCCGCATTCGCCGCCGAGTCGCAATTCCGCATCGCCGACCATTATTACCAGGAATACAAGGCGATGGTCTTTACCGGCAATATGCAGAGAGACTCGCAAGTACTCAAAACCAAAGCGGAAATGTTTAAAAAGCTCAAGGTATACTACGAAGAGGTGGTTACCTTCGGCAATTACAAGTGGGCCACCGCGTCGTTGCACATGATCGGCATGATCAACCAGGAGTTCTCCGAGGCTCTGTTGACCGCGCCGGTGCCGGAAGACCTCGATCCGGAAATGCAGGACGAATACGTCTTCAAACTCGAGGAAATCGCCTTCCCGATCAAAAACCGCGCTCTGGAAGCGTTCAAGCAGAACGTGCAAAAGGGCATCGACGAACGTTTGATCAACGACTGGATCGTGCAGAGCTATCTCCAACTCAAGAAGCTGGAGCCGGCGACGGTCGAACCGAAGTTCGAAGTGCCCGACGTGGCGGAGCGGCCGGCGTTCGCCACGGCCGATCTGGACGGCGAAATTCCGGCGATGCCGGCGCCGCCGACCGTTCCGGGCGCGACGCCGCCCGCGACGACTCCCCCGACCGGGGGGGGCGGGCAACAGCTCGCGCCGGCGGATGAAGCGGGGCAGGAGGTGGCGCAATGAACCGGCATTGGCTGCTGATTTGCGGTATAATCATGTGTCTGGCGATCGGTCTGGGCTGCGGCTCGACCGCGAAAAAGCCGGACAAACCGGTGACGTCCGGCCCAGGAGCGGCGATGGCCACGCCCGAACCGGTCGGTCCGGCCGCGGCGCGCGACCAAATGCAACAGGCGTTGCGGGCGGCGCAGGCCAACGATTGGGACCGCGCCGAATCGTTGTACGATAAAGCGATCAAGGCCGACCCGCAAATCGCCGAAGCGTATTACAACCGCGGGTTGGTGCGGATGAAGCTGGGCAAGAACGACGAGGCGTCCGAAGATTTGCGGCGCGCCTTGGGCTTGCGCAGCAATTATCGTCAGGCCCAGGTCAATCTGGGCGCGAGCTACCTGGCCACCGGCCAGTTGTCGGCGGCGGTTTCGCAGTTCGAAGCCGTGGTAGCCCGCGATCCCAACAACCTGGAGGCGCAAAACAACCTGGGCGCGGTGTACATGCGCATGGGCAAGTACGACCAGGCGGAAACGGTGTTCAAGAAGATCTTGCGCATCGATTACAAGTTTCTGCCGGCGCACGTGAATCTCGGGTTGCTGTACTTTTATCAGGGCAAGCCGCAGTTGGCCGAACGGGTCTTTAAAAACGCGGAGAAACTCAATCCGAAAAACGCGGACCTGATCGCCAACTACGGTTACATGTTGTTCAAGCTGGGCGAATTGAGCCTGGCCAAGGTGCAGTTCGAGCGGGCGCTCAAGTCCGACCCGAACAACGTGACGGCGTTGACCAATCTGGGCGCTTTGGAGATTTTGTTGCGCCAATTCGACAAGGCGCTCACGCGCCTGGAGCGGGCGGTGGAGATCGATCCGTCCAACGCGGTGTCGTGGCTGAACCTGGGCATCGCGCGGCGAGTCAAGGGCAGCAACGACGCGGCCGAAGCCGCGTACAAGCGCGCCATCGACATCGACCCGGCTTTGGCCGAAGCGTACCTCGCCTACGGGATTTTCCTGGAGGAGGTGCGCCAGGACAAAAAACAGGCCAACGTTCAGTATGCGCGGTATTGGCAATATGCGAAAAACTCGCCCAACGCCAATCCGCGGGTGGAAGAGTGGTTGCGATAATGGGAAGGAGCGCGACAATGAAAGCGTTCACCATCGCCGTGGTCGTCCTCGCCCTGCTGGGCGGCGCGTTCGCCGGCCCGGCGTTGGCGCAGGGCTTCATGGAGCTGGACCCGATCGTGGTCGAAGGCCAGATTCAGCGGCCGCAGGCGGCCTACATCATCCAGCGCGCCACCATGGAATTCGGCCTGCAAGCCAAGCGAATGAGTTTTGTCAACTTGATCGAGCATTCGATCGAGGAAGATCCGTTTTAAAAAGGTTGTCGTCCAACGACCGACCGGAAATCTGGGCAGACCGGTCAGTAAGGAGGCGGACGGCGGGAACAGACATCGCGGAGCGAAAGGCCGCGGGAGATTGACGTTAGGAGGAACGTACATATGGGTAGCATCATTATTACGGCAATGCGCGAAGGCGGCGGCGTTATGTACATCATCGCTGGCTTCTCGGTACTGAGCCTGGCCATTGTCATTGAACGGTTCTTTTTCATTATCTTCCGGTACAACATTTCCGGACCGGCGTTTATGAAAAAGATCCAGAAGTTGGTCGAGGCGCGCAACTACGACCGCGCCGTCCAACTGTGCAACGCGGCACCCAACGCGGCGCTGGCCATGGTGCTCAAGGCGGGCTTGTCCCGTGCCGGGCGCGGCCAGAAAGAGATCCAGAACGCCGTCGACGAAGCGGCGCTGGAACTGTTGCCGCGCCTGCAGAAACGAACCGCCTATCTGGCGGTTATCGCCAACGTCGCCACCTTGCTGGGTCTGCTCGGCACGATCTTGGGCATCATCATCGCGTTTAAAGCGGTGGCCGAAGTCGAAGCCAGTCAGAAACAGAAGGTGCTGACCCGCGGCATCGCGATCGCGTTGTACACCACCGCGTTCGGTCTGGTCGTCGCCATTCCGACGATGTTGGCGCACGCCTTCATCGACGCGCAGACGACCAAGATCATCGACGAGATCGACGAATACTCGGTGAAGCTGATCAACTTGTTGGGGCAGGTGGAGGATAACGTCAAGGTGCAGGCGGCCAAGCGCTGAGGCGCGG
>DAINPV010000388.1:0-3258 GCA_036743315.1 bacterium
GACCTGTCGCTGATTTCCGAATACGCACAGGTGGATGATCGCGCCTACCGGATCATGCGCCGCCTGCTGCCCGGTCCGTACACGTTCATTCTACCGGCGACGAAAAACGCCCCGCGCATCACGCAGACGCCACGCAAGGAAGTCGGCCTGCGTTGCCCGGCCGACAACATCATCCGCGCGATCATCGAAGAGCTGGGCGTGCCGATGGTCTCCACCAGTTGCGCCACGCCCGACGGCGAGCTGTTGGCCGATGCGCAGGACATCATGGACATCTACGGGCATCAACTGGATATCGTCATCGACGCCGGGTACATCTATCCGGAACCGAGCACGATCCTCGATTTCACCAGCGGCCGGCCGGAAGTGGTGCGTGAAGGCAAAGGCTCGATCGACTTCGAGCTCTAACGCTTATCCAATTCCCGACAACTCTCGGTAATCGTTTTTTGCACCTTGGCGCACAGCGTTTCGACGGGTTTGGTTTCGGTCGACACCGGCGGATGGTAGCGCACCTGCGCCGTGCCCGGCGTGAAGTGCCGCGTTTCGGCCGGCAATATTTTCTCCGTGCCGACGATGGACACCGGCAGAATCGGCAGCCCGCTCGCCCGGGCGATGATAAACGCGCCACGCTTGAATGCGGCGATGCGCCGCGTTTTCTGTCGCGCGCCCTCGGCGTACACGCACAAGCTGTATTTACGTTGCACCAGTTCGCGCGTGGCCAGCACGAGCTTGTTCATATCGTTGCCGTTTTCACCGCGATGGACGGGAATGTGCCCGATGCGCCGGATGGCCGTGCCGAACAGCGGCACGCGAAACAACCCTTCCTTGGCCAGCATGCGCAACGGCACCGGACAGGTCAGCGCCAGCGCCACCGAATCCAAATGACTACGATGATTGGCGACCACCACGTAGGATTGTTGCGGGTCGACGTGTTCGACGCCCTCGGTCGCGATTTTCATCCCGCAGGCAAAGCCGACAATGCGCGCGAACAGACGGGTCATCGTCTCGGCGACGCGGCCGTTCGTTTCGAAAAACGAAGCGACTATGGCGACCGAGCCGCACAGCAGCGTCGCCACTATTATGATCGCTTCGATCAACAAGTCGCGCAGCCGGCCGAGCATCAACCCAACTCCAGCACCGCGCACGCCTCGGCATGCGGTGTTTGCGGGAACATATCGAACGCGGCGATCGCCGTCAGCCGATAACCGAATTGCGCCAGCTCTTTCATTTCGGCGACCAACGCGGTCGGCGCACAGGAAACGTAAACGATACGGCGCGCACCCAACGAACCCAGCCGGCGCGCGTTGGCTTCGCCCATGCCGGTGCGCGGCGGATCGACCAACGCCAGATCGAACCGTTGGCGATCCTTGTCGAGCGCCCTTAGCGCGCGCGAAGCGTCCATCGGCAGCCACTCAATGTTGTTCAACGCCGCGGTCTTGGCGTTGCGCCGGGCGAAACTTATCGCGCGCGGGAACTCGACCGCCGTCACCGATGCGGCCCGCATCGCCAGCGGCACGGTAAAATTGCCGACGCCCGCGTACAACTCCAGCACGCGATCTTCCGCCTCGGGCGCCAGCGCGTCGACCGCGTGGGGAGCCAGCAAGGCGTTGATCGCTTCGTTGTTCTGTACGAAACAATCGGGCGCGAAGTGCAAGAACGTCTCGCCCACGGTCATCGTGCATACCGGATTGTCCACCGGTTGGAGCAAGCCATCGCGTGCTCTGAACCATGGACCGGACGCGTCGTCCTCGCGGCGATGCAGGCTCATGAACACCGCCTCGCCGGAGGGATCGAGCACGGTGCTCACTTGGTGCTCGCCCGCCTGGGCGGACGGCAGATCGGCTACCAGCCGCGGCCAGGCGGCAAACAACTCGCGCGCCAGTTCGTCACGCAACTGCGGACAGATCCGCACCGAGATCAGCGCGTGCGAGCGCCGCCGTTGCCACGCGGGCGACAGATCGTCGGCAATCGACATTTTCGCGCGCAGGCGATAGCGCAAGGGATGCGGCGAGGCAATCGTCTCGCTCAACAGGTCGCCGTCGAAACCGTTGCGCCGTAGAATGTAACGCAGGTTGTCGGTTTTGGCGCGCAATTGCGTCGCATAGTTCAGGTGCATCAACTGGCAGCCGCCGCAACCTTCGTAATAGGGGCACACCGGCACGACCCGCTGCGGCGACGCCTGAAGAATCTGCACCAGGTCGGCTTCGACGTAGCGCTTGCGTACGCCGGTCACGCGCACGCGCAAGCGGTCGTCGGGGGCCGCGCCCTCGACGAAAAACGAGTAGTTCGTCCATTCGCCTCGTTCGCCGCGCCCCTGCCCTTTGCCGTTGGGCGCCAGCGACTCGACGGCAATCTCGCCGATCTCGCCGGGCTGCGGTCCGGTCGTGGGTTCGTGGTTCATCCTTTTGATTGTAGACACCGCCCAGCCCGACGGCAACCGACCCCGCTTCCCGGATGAACAACGGTTGGGAAGATGGGGACACGGAAAAGGAACACCGAAACGTCAACACAAGAAAAACCGCCCGCTTCCAGCCGTCAGGTGAAAAGCGCCTCGCTCATGGCAAATGATTCCGCTCTTGTTTCCCTTTTCCGGGAATGGAAGAGATACAACTTCCGGGTTGTCCGCCACCTAAGTACGGCATAAACTGCCCGGACGCTTTTTCCCGGGGGGCGCTTTGACCGACCAATTGCGCGCGAAACAGAGAATCGCCTACATCGACTTTGCCAAAGGTCTGGCCTGCTGCATGATGCTTATCGGGCATGCGCTAAGCCCGAACCTGTTGCACATGGGCATTCCCGGCTGGTTGCTGGTGAGCATCGTCACCGTGGCCGCGCCGATGTTCTTTTTCGCCTCGGGCATGAATGTCGTCACTTTCAACGACGCCTACAGCCACAAGCCCGGTTTCCAGGTCGCCAAATTTTATCTGGCCGCGGCAGCCGTGCTGTACGTACTCAGCTACACCTACACGATCAACCGCCTGGGCTTCGGCATGTGGCAGATTTTCCAGTGCATCGCCGTGTCGACCGGCCTGACGCTGCTGCTGGTGCGCTGGAAGCTGCCGACCTGGGCGATGTTGATGGTCTTTTTCGCAGGCTACATGATCTGGTTCCGTTTCTGGAACATGATCAACATCGACCTGGCCATCATTCGCGCGGTATCGGAGGATCGCCAGATTTTCACCGAATCGGTGAAGTTCATTCAATCGCTACCGCCGTTGATGCGCTACACCTTCGCGCATTTCTCCCTGCTGCCCTGGGTAT
>DAINPV010000389.1:0-3256 GCA_036743315.1 bacterium
GCTGTGCCGAACAACGCAAAGGCCACGACCACCACGCTGCTGGTGGCCACCGCTATTTTCGGTTCGAAACGCGAAAGCCACAGCATCAAGGGGACGGCCGCCACCCCGCCGCCGACGCCGAAAAAGCCGGCGATCAGACCGGCCACGACGCCGATGAACCCCGCCGACTTCCAACCGGTGCGCAACTCGCCGGGGCGTTGCGATTGTCGATCCAGAAGCATTTGCAGACCGGCGAAGCATAACAGCCCGCCGAACAACGGCTTGAGCGAGGTGCCGGGCAACAGACCGGCCAGATAAGCGCCAAGCACCGAACCGCCGATGCCGATCAGCGATATTTTCAGCGCGTAGGGAAGGTTGATGTTCCCGTTGCGATAATGGGTGTAGGCGGCGCTGGCCGAAGTGAAAATGATGATGCCCAGGCTGGTGCCGATGGCCAGGTGAAAGGTGTGCGCGGCATCGTAGCCGAGGGTAGTGAAAATCAGGTTGAGCGCCGGCACGTTGATGATGCCGCCGCCGACGCCGAGCAAGCCGGCGACCAATCCGGCCGCCAAGCCGACCAGTAGGTAAAGTAGGATCCAAATCATCGGGTTACGCCAGGCTGAGAACCTGCACGGTCAAATCGGCGATGGAAAAATCGACTCGGTTGCGCATGCCCGCGGCATCGCCGCCGATCTGGAAAGGCATCGGGCGATCCGATTCCACCGTGACGTTTTTAACCAACATATCGATAAAATTCGGGCTGGTCCAGGTGCCGTCCCAGATCGAGCGCATGTGCGTCAGGCATTCGAAGAGGCTCGCTTTGACGATGCGGAAATTCATGAAATTTTCCATCGTGTGCGCAAAGGGGAAAGCCCGCAGCTTGAACCCGTAATCGGTGGTCGTGCCCGCACCAAGTACGTTAGCCGGGCCTTCGTACAGCGTTTCGCCCGGTTTAATCTTGATCGGCATCGGCGGCATCCCGTGGGAAATGCGGTAGGCTTCCGGTGTCCGGGCAATCAGGCGCACGCGCGGCGTTTCGTTGTGCAACAATTGCTCGGGGATCGTCTTGGTGAACATGCTGGCGAAATAGCCGATTAGGCTGTTCATCCACTTGCGCATGATCGGGGCGGCATCGTAAAATTTATTTTTGAAAAGATAATAATCGTTAAGCACCGCCGCGTCCCAGCCCATGCCGGCGAAATGGAAGACGCGGTTTTCGCTCTCCAGCAGATTGAAGCGTTGCAACCGCCATTTTTCGGAATGACCCATCTTCGGCAGACTGTTCTTGCCGCTGTCCATGCCCAGCAGGCCCGACCAGGCGTTGCCGGTGCCCAGTTTGAGGAAACCCAGCTTGGGCATGTCCAGATCGCTGCCGCCTTTTTCTTGCAAGGCTTTGCGCAGCATGTTGATCGTTTCCACCACGGTGCCGTCACCGCCGCCGCATACAACATGAGTGAAGTTGCGGTTCATCATGTCGCGGATCGAATCCTGAGCGTCATCGAGGCTTTTGCTGATGTAAAGTTGAGCCTCGGGAACAAAGCGGCGTACGTTGACAATGATCTGCTTGCTCACCTTGCGGGCGTTTTCGTTGAGTAGTACGGCGATTTCGCGGCCCCAGAGATTCTTGTCCATCAGCCAGCGTCCCTTCGCAATTGGTGCGTCAGCATACTGTGAGTGTTTTACACCGTCAAATGAAATAAATCGACCGCCCGGTGACAGGATCATCGAGGTTTTACTTTTTTTGGTCGCAATCGCCGGCGGGGATTGACTGATCGATTGGCTTCTTCTTTTCTGCGATCAACGGCGGCGCTGCCTCGCCAGATGACGCCTTGCCCCCCAGCCTGTTCGAGTTGAACATGATCAAATTGCGGATGAGCGGGTCGTCTTCCCCCTATCGTGACGGTTCGCTTTCCACTCCCGCCTTGACTTGCCGTCGCAAATCAGGCAATTGAAAGCAACCAGACGGAGGTAGGATTTCATGTCCATTCTCGATAAAGCGATCGCGGAGAAAACCGTTTTTCTTTCTGAATTCGAAGCGAAGCAATTGTTGAAGGAATATCACATTCCGGTGACTGACGATCGGCTGGTCGGCAATGTTGAGCAGGCGGTGTCGGCCGCTGATGCGCTCGGTTATCCGGTTGTTCTGAAAGGGTGTGGCCGCACTTTGTTGCATAAAACCGAAATGAACCTCGTGCAGGTCAACCTGACCGATGCCGATGCCGTGCGCCGGGCGGCAACGGACATGTTCGCCCGCTTGCCGCAGGACGCTGACGGTCTGCTGGTCAGCCCGATGCTCGACACCCGGCGGGAATTCATCGCCGGCGTGACGCAGGACGTGCAATTCGGACCGGTGGTCGCCTTTGGTCTGGGCGGTATTTTCACCGAAACGATCAAGGATGTCGCCTTTCGTGTCGCGCCCTTCGAAGTGGGCGATGGGGTGGACCTGATCCGCGACGTTCAAGCGCGCAAACTGATGTATTCAGTGCGGGGCCTGCCGGCGATCGATCGCGAGGCGATGGCCAATTTACTGTCCAATTTGTCGAAATTGGCCGCCGAGCAGGCGGTTATTGAAGAAGTCGACTGCAATCCGATTCTCACCAAGGGCGACCAGCCGGTGGTGGTGGACGCGTTGATCAAACTGCGGACAAAGGCTTAATTGCACCCGAACCCGTCGTCATCGTCGTCGTCATCGTCGCCGCTGTCTTCTTCGTCGGCGGTGACGTCCACCTCGCATTCGCTGCGGGCGCATTCCTCAAACTGGCTGCAACTTTGCACTACGTCATGACAGGCAAGCAGGCAAGGCCAGGGCGCCGCATCCTCATCTTCCAGGCAAAGCGTGTAGGCTTCCGCGCCGCTGACCAGTTGATTGTTGCTGTAGCGGAAAGCTAGATCGCAGTCGCTGTACATGGTGCTGAGCATCGTCCCACAGGGATCGTCGCCGAAATTGGCATCGTCGTCATCGTCGTCGTCGTCATCGCTGCCGCCGCCCGTCACGGTAATGGTGACGGTGTCGGTGTCGCTGCCGCCGTCGTTGTCGACGACCTTCAGTTTGATCGTATAGGTGCCTGCCGAGCTGAAGGTATAATTGAATTTGGTGGTGGAGCCGATGATCTTGGAAGAGGACGTGTCGGTCCACGTGTAGCTTTGGATCGAGCCGTCCGGATCGTAGCTGTCCGACCCGTCGAATTGCACGTTCAACGGCGCGCTGCCACTTTTCGGCGAGGCGGAGGCGTCGGCCACCGGCGCGGGCTGTGCGGTCGTGCTGACGACCCCCGTC
>DAINPV010000390.1:0-3249 GCA_036743315.1 bacterium
GCAAAATACGATGGACTACTTCGAAGCCGCTTGTTGGTTGCCGTTTTTTCTGCATTTCGTGCTGAGCGTCTTGTGGCGTCGCGGCTCCCGGGCTCATCTGGCCGGCGGCGGGATAAGCTATGCGATGATGGTGGTTACCTCGGCGCAATACGCCCTGGTTGCCGGGCTGCTGGCCTGGTGCATCGCCATGGGGACGGTGGTTGCCGATCGTAAAAACGGCGGTTGGCGGCAGCGTTCGGGCGCGGCGGGGATGGTCGTCGGCATCGGTTTGCTGGGTTTAACGATCGCCGCGGTGCAATGGTTGCCCACGACGATGGGCATGTCCGAGTCGATATACGCTGAGGCTGTATCGTTGAAGGAATCCACGCGAGTCAGTTTTCGCCCGATCGGATTGCTCAACTTTTTCATTCCCAACCTCTTTTATTATTTCGACGGAACAACCGCGATTGCTCGCTCACAACTTTTCACCGGCTCGCGCCCCAATTGGCTGCTGGACGTCTACCCCGGGTTGTTCGCGTTGTTTTTTGCGCTGATCGGCTTGGGCGCCGCCCCGCGTCGGCAACGATGGCTGTGGGGCGGAACCGCGTTGGTTTCGCTGCTGTTGGCCTTCGGCAAGCACCTGCCGGTGTATCCGGTGCTTTTCCAGGCGGTATCGCTTTTCAGGCAATTCCGTTATCCGGAAAAATTTCTGCTGCTGACGACCCTTGGGTTGTGCGTGTTGGCTGCCTATGGGCTGCAGGCCGTGATGACCGATCCGCCGCGCGCCAAACGGGGTTTGTGGATCGCGGCGGCGCCGGCGCTGGCGCTGCTGGGTCTGGCGATCTGGCAGTCGGTGGCGTTGGGAAAGTTCGTCTCAATTTTCGCCAAGTTGCTTTTCGATCTGGATACGAAAGCAATGACGACCGTCGATATCATCCGGTTGTCCAACGATCTGGCGCAGCCGCTCAAGCGGCTGATGATCGACGCGGTGCTCCTGGTCGGTTTCGGCGCGTTGATCTTCCTTGCACTTGCCCGGCGCCGATGGGCGCAAGCGGTCGGGGCATTCATCTGCCTGCTGGCAGTCGTCGACCTGTATTCAGCCAATCGGTATTTGTGTCCGACTATCGCGGCGGAGTTTTATGCGCAAACGCCGGAAGTGGCCGCCTATGTCGAGCCGGATCCGTTTGGCGCCCGTTTTTATCAAATGCAAAACTGGACGGTGCATAAGAATCAATTCACCAATTGGCCCAATCGCAGTTATGAAGAAGCGCGGGTGAATCTGCATTGGGAAGAGCTGGTGCCCAACTATGGCCTGCTGCACGGCCTGGGATCGATTTTTCCGATCAGCGTGCTCAAGACCGATGACGTGTATCAATTCGAGAAGGCTTATCTGACCGACCAGCGGCCGTCGCGCTTGGCCGCGCTGGATGTCTTGGACGTGCGCTACTTGCTGTCGGTCGAGACGTTGGCCGAACCCGCCTGGGAGAAGATCGCCGATCTGCAAATGAGCAGCCAGCAGTTGTATGAAAATCATCGTCGCTTCGGCCGCGCCTATTTGCGCTTCGACGTGGCGCTGGTCGACAATAGGCGACAGGCGCATGAAATGCTGCTGTCCGGCGCGATCGATCCGGCGAAGACGGTCGTGTGGGAGCGACAAGACGGCGAAAGCGAGCCGCCGGCGATGGACACCGCCGCCGGAGCGGTGCGGTTTGTCCGTCATTCGCCCAACGAAGTCGTGCTCGACGTGCAAAGCGCCGCGCCGGCCGTGTTGGTGCTGGCGGAGGCGTTTGGCAAGGACTGGCGCTGCACGATCGACGGGCGGCCGTCCACGCTCCGCCGCGCCTACGGCTTTTTACGTTCGACGCCGGTGCCGGCGGGCGGGCATCGGGTGGTCTTTCGCTATCGACAAGCGGGGCTGACGGCGGGCATTGCGCTCAGCGCGGTCGGCTGGCTGCTGTGCGTCGGCTTGTTGTGGCAGGATCGTCGGCAAAGCAAGCGGGAGATGGCATGACCGTGCGACGCGCCATGATACTGACCGCTTTTTTACTGCTGGCGATCTATTTGCTGATGATGGCCGACAATATTTTCTGGCGCGACAGCATGGAATTCGCGCTGATCGGGCATCATCTGGACATCGGCCATCCGGCCGGTTCACCGACCTTCGCGCTGGTCGCGAAACTGCTGAGCTTCCTTCCCCTGGGCAATCTCGCCTGGCGCGCCAATCTGGTCAGCGTGCTGGGCGCCGTGGCGGCGGTGCTGTTGTTGTGGGCGGCGGCGGCGAAATGGATCGAACTGCTGCTGCCGACGCTGGGGAAAACCGCCTGGGCTTGGGGCGCGGGTGCGGCAGCGGCTTTCGCCTTTTCGCGCAGCTTCTGGGCTTGGAGCGAAGTCGCCGAGGTCTACTCCGCGCAAGCGGCGCTGCTGGCCGGCCTGTTGTGGCTGACGGCCGTCGCGCTGCGCGACGAACCCGATGTGCGCATGCTGGGCATCATCGGCCTGATGCTGGGATTGTCGTGCGGCGTGCACATGGTGCAGATCCTGTACGTGCCCGCCTTCGCCTTGGCGTTGCTGATCGCGCCGCCACGACGCATTCACTGGCGCGGTCTGGCGGTGATGGCGTCGATGTTCCTGCTCGGCTTCAGCGTGTTCGTCTACTTGCCGATCCGCAGCGCGACCGATCTGCCCTACGATCACGGCAACCCCGAAACCTGGAACGCGTTCGTCGCGCACATCACCGGACGCACGTACGCGTACATCGTTCACAGTTTTCCCTGGGCGCGCATCGGACACGATCTGTCGGTGCTGCCGGGGCACATCGTGCGCGAGCTCAATCCGCTGCTCGCGGCAGCCGCGTTGCTCGGCCTGTATGCGCTGGCGAGAAAACGCGCCCGCGCCCTGGCGATGGTCCTGTTGTTGACGGCGGGGCATTTGTATTTGTACGTCAAGGATTGGGACGAGGCCTTCGGCTATATTCCGCTGTATCTGCTGGCGGCATGGACCGGGGCGATCGGCCTGGCCTGCGTGGGAGAGCGACTGGCGGCGAAGCTCGGCGGCAAGGCGGTCGCGCTGCCTGTTGCGTTGGCCGTGGCCATGGGCGCGTGGGGTTTCGCCACTTCGCACACGTACTGCAATCGGGCGTCCCACGATCTGGCGTACCGGCACGGGCGGGCGATTCTGGACGGCCTGCCTACCGGCGCGGTGCTGGTCGGCTATCATGATCATCTGTCCTACAACGCGTTTTACCAGCAGTCGATCGAGCGTTGGCGTGAC
>DAINPV010000391.1:0-3201 GCA_036743315.1 bacterium
TCCGACGATCTCGGTGTAGGGCAGGCCGGTCGAATACTGCCAGCGCCCGCCGATGCGCCAGTCGCGGTTTTCGCCGAGTTTGTAGCTGGCCACGACGATGAAGTTGTGCGGCTGATCCTGGTCGAACAACCGCCAATCCTCGCCCGGCCGGTCTTTGCGCTTGGACACCGAATACGTGTAACTGATCCAGCCGAAGAAGCGATCGCTCAACTGCTTGCGCGCCAGCAACTCGCCGCCGTACACATAGCCGACGCCCGTGTTTTCGTAAGGTTCGTCGCTGTCGGCGCCGGTCGAGGCGACCAGGTTGTCCAACTGCTTGTAGTAACCCTGGACGTCCAGCGAATAGCCTTGCCCGAAGTCGTACTCGACGCCTCCCGCGTAGTTGTAGGCCACCTCGCTTGCCAAATCGGGATTGCCGTAGTCTTCGAGGATCTCGTCGAAGCTGGGAAACTGATGATACACGCCGACGTTCGTTTTGATCGTCGTGCGCGGCGCGGGATAAAAACGCATGGTCAGGCGCGGATCGACGTGCGCCAGTTGCGTGTAGTCGAGGTAATCGACGCGCAAGCCGGGGATGAGCGTGGCCCATCGCCCCAGGTCGATCATCTCCTCGGCGAAGACATCGCCCATGAAGGTGTCGATTTGCAAGTCGGTCTCGTAGGAATCGGAGGTCAACAGATCGCCCGCGCCGGTGTCGCCCTCTTTCGGCGAGCGAATGATGTTGGACTTGAGCCGCACCGACGCCAGGCCGCCGTCCAGCCCCAGGCGCAGGCGGTTCCAATCGGCGAGGCGCCAGGACAGTTCCTCGCGCAACGCGACGGTCGGTCCGGTCAGTTCGACGTAAAATTCGTCGCCGAGGTTCATGTTGGTCAGGTTGTAGATGAAATCCAGCGCCAGCATGTTTTGCAACGCGGAATCGGGCACGAAATCCCAACGCACGTCGCCGCGATGAAAGGCGGTCGAGAAATCGAAGGAATCGCCGACAAAAGCTTCCTGCATACCCCCCTCGTCGCTGATCAGTCCGATGGCGTCGTCCGCACCGAAAACCGTGGCGGTCAGCAGGTTTTTGTCGTTGATCGTGTATTCGAACAGGCCGGTATAATCGTAGAAGCGCGGCGAGAGCGTGAAGGCCTGCTGATCCTCGGGGATCACCAGCGGCAGAAAGAAATCCACGAAGCTGCGCCGCACCGCGCCCGCCGCGGCCATATCCTCGCCGAGCGGCCCTTCGAACATCACGTAGGACGAATAGGTCGCCAGATCGACCACGCCGCCGAAGCGCTGACGGTCGGGCCGGCGCGTGGTGATGTCCACGATGCCGCCCAGCGCGTTGCCGTAGCGCGCGCTGAAGCCGCCCGGATAGTAATTGATCGATTCGATGAGTTCGGAGTTGACCACGCTGATCAGCGAACCGAAGTGAAACAGTATCGGGATGTCGAAGTTGTTCAGATAATACGCGCTGTCGCTGGCGCTGGCGCCGCGAATCACCAACCCGCCGCCGTAAAAAGGCGGCATCTTGGTCACGCCCGGCAGGTTCTGCACCACGCGCACGGCGTCGTTGCCCGCGCCGGCCACGCCGGTCAGTTCCTCGCGGCTGATTTCGTGGTGCGCCGCATGCTCCGGCTCGCGTTTTTCCGAAACGACGATCTCTTCCAGCTCCTCGACGTTCACCCGCACGTAGATCGTCACTTTCGCGGTCTGCCCGGGGACGATCGCCACCGCCTGGCGATGCTCGCGCACGAAGTCGCCGCCGATCGTCAGCGTGTAATTGCCCGGCGGCACCTCGGCGAAAACGAAGCGGCCTTCGGCGTCGGTCTCGGCGGCAAAGGACGAGTCCTCCAGCCTTACCGGAGCGAAGGTCACCGGCTCGCGACTGCCCTTGATGCGCACCAGCCCTTCGAGCGCACCGGTCTCCTGCCCCCAACAAAGCGCCGGGATGCACCAGAGCAGCACCAACAACATCGGCACGAGGATCCGCCGCATCGGGCTCCTATCTTCGCGATCATCGTGGCGCATAAAAAAGGGGGCGAAACGCGTCGCCCCCCACGGATCTTCAATGTAGCGTAGTTACTTATTTGCCGCAACCGCCGCTGTCGTCGTCATCGTCGTCGTCCGCCTGATCGTCGTCGGTCGCATCGTCGTCGGCCGCATCGTCGTCATCGTCGTCGGCGGCGTCGTCGTCATCGTCGTCATCATCGGACACATCGCCCGCGACGGTGAAGGGAGCGTTCAGTTCGTTGCTGAGCACGCCGCACACATCGGCGACGGTGACGGTCAGGGTGTGTTCGCCGGCGGCAAACGGACCGGCCAGGCGGAAGGCGGCCGCCTCTTTCGAAGCCGTGCCGGTCAAGCCGCGCAACGGATCGCTGAAGCGTTCGGGTTCGCCGTTGTCGATGGCGTAGAACAACTCACCGCCGGCCAGGTTGGCGTCGGCGTCGGTGAAGGTGAAGGAAATTTCCAGATCGCCGTCTTCGGCCAGCGAGTCATCGACCAGCGCCAGCGCGGCGATCTGCGGGGCCTGATCGTTGCCGCACAGGTAGTCGTAATCCACGTCGATCGACGCGCCCTGGTAACCGAAGCCCAGGAAGCCGCTGTCGAACTTCGCGCGGAAGTAGCCGTTCTCGCCCCAACTCGGACCCCAGGAGTTCTTGCAGATCCAGTATTCCTCGTCCAGGTCGTAACCGACGATCTGAATCGCGTGGCCGCCCAGCATCCGGCCGCTGACGTGCTCATACACGCCGCCGTTGTACGCCTGAAAATCCTCGAAAACCATAAAGCCGGCGACGATCGGGCCCTTCTGCAGTTCCTGAATGTAGGCATCGGGCTTGGGCCACATGTAGAAGCGATAGCTGCGGATCTTGAAGGCGCGGCTCGCCCAGTCGGCACAGCGGTCATCGCAGGGCATGCGCCCCAGCGAACTTTCGTCGCACTGCGACTGCTGATACGGGTAGCACGACTCGTCGGCCGTGCCGCTCTTTTTCAACCAGCCCAGGGTATGGAAGAAACTCGCCGGCGGCATCAGCCCGCCCGCGCACGACCAGACGATCTGTTCGGCCAGATCCGGCTCGATGAACGTGTTATCGTTGAGCAGCTTGATCCACGATTCGACCAATCCCACCGTGCTGAAGGTGGCGCAGGAACCGCATGGATGCTGATCCTGCGCCACCTTCAGCACGGTGGGATTGGTCGAATCGTGGATCAAGC
>DAINPV010000392.1:0-3201 GCA_036743315.1 bacterium
CCAGTTCCTTGGCCATCGACTTGCCGACCAGACGGGGCAGGCGCTGCGTGCCGCCGAAGCCGGGGATGATGCCCAGGGTGATTTCCGGCTGGCCGAATTTGGCTTTTTCCGAGGCGTAGATGAAATCGCAAGCCATGGCGATTTCCGTGCCGCCGCCCAAGGCGAAGCCGTTGACCGCGGCGATCACCGGTTTGGGGCACTGCTCGATGGCCAGCAGCAGTTCCTGGCCGAGTTTGGCGAAGGCCTCGGCCTTCACGGGCGTGAAGCGCATCATCTCGCTGATGTCGGCGCCGGCGACAAAGGCCTTTTCGCCGCCGCCGGTGAGGATCGCAACACGGATTTTTTTGTCTTTACCGACCTTTTCGAAAGCGCCGGTCAGCTCTTTGAGCGTTTCGGAATTGAGCGCGTTGAGCGCCTTGGGGCGATCGATGAAAACGACCGCCACGCCGTCTTCCACTTCAAAGCGAATGTTCTTGTACGCCATCGGGTCCTCCTACTCGACGGATTCAATGATCATGGCAATGGCTTCGCCGCCGCCGATGCACAAGCTGGCCAGACCGCGCTTGGCGCCTTTGCGCCGCATCACGTTGAGCAGCGTGATGAACACGCGCGCGCCCGAGCCGCCGATCGGATGGCCGATAGCCACCGCGCCGCCGTAGATGTCGACTTTAGCCGGATTGATTTTCAGCTCGTCCATCGTGACCAGCGAGACGACCGAGAAGGCTTCGTTGATTTCGTAGACGTCGATGTCCGCGTCGGTCAGGCCGGATTTGGCGAAAACGTTTTTAATCGAGTCGATCGGGGCCAGCGGGAACTGGTGCGGTTCGAGGCTGGCCGTCGCCTGCGCGACGTAACGCGCCAGCGGCTTGAGGCCGAGCTGTTTACCCTTGTCGGCTGAAACAAGCACCACCGCGCCCGCGCCGTCGTTGATCGACGAGGCGTTGGCCGCGGTGATCACGCCGTCCTTGTTGAAGGCGGGCGAGAGCTTGGGGATCTTGTCGAACTTCACGCGGCCCGGTTCCTCGTCTTTGCTCACGACAAGCGGATCCCCCTTTTTCTGCGGGATTTTCACCGGGACGATTTCCCAGTCGAACACGCCGTCTTTCTGCGCCTGCAACACCTTTTCGTACGAGGCGATGGAAAAGGCGTCGCATTGCTCGCGCGTGTAACCGTATTGCTTGGCCGTCTGGTCGGCGAAATTGCCCATGTGGCAGTTGTTGTAGCTGTCCCACAGGCCGTCTTTGATCATCATGTCTTCGACGGCGAAGTTGCCCATGCGATAGCCGGCGCGCGATTTGGGCAGCACGTGCGGGGCGAGGGTCATGCTTTCCATGCCGCCGGCGACGACCACCTCGGCGTCGCCGCACTGGATCGCCTGCACGCCCAGGCCGATCGCCTTCAGGCCGCTGCCGCATACCTTGTTGACTGTCAGCGCCGCCACCTTCGCCGGCAGACCGGCTTTGAGCGTAGCCATACGCGCGGGCGCCTGGCCCTGACCGCCGGGAAGCACGCAGCCCATGATCACTTCGTCGACCTGATCATCCTTGATGCCCGAACGTTCCAGCGCGCCGCGAATGGCCGTCGCGCCCAGATCGCTGGCCGGCACTTCGGCCAGGGCGCCGTTGAACGAACCGATGGGCGTGCGGGCTGCGCCGACAATCCAAACTTCTTTCATCCGGTTTTCCTCCCAAACGGAATATATATAATGGAATATCTTAGTCGCGTCTCAGGTGTATCGTGCGGGGAAGTTGGCTTGACTTTATAGCAGCGGGACCGGGGGGTGTCAACGCGGGAGCGCTCGCGCCACGATAAGGAAAAGGGCCGCCCTTATTGGTGCGGCCCCTTTTGTCGGTGGATAAATCGGATTGTCTTAATAATCAGCAACCACATCCATCGTCGTCGTTGTCGTCATCATCGTCGCCGGCGGGCGTGGTGTCGTCATCGTCGTCATCGTCGTCGTCATCGTCGGTGACATCGTCGTCAGTTGTATCGTCGTCGAGCGGATCGAGGCACTGATCGTTTTCCTCGTCGCAGGTCTGTTCCTCGGCGCACGGATCGCCGGGCGAGTAGCACTCGTCCTCTTCCTCGTCGCAGGATTCCTCACCGTTGCAGAAGGTGCCGTCCTGCTCGCAGGGTGTGCCGTCGTGCACGCATTCGCCGGCGGTGCACACATCCGCGCCGTTGCAGTACAGTTCGTCGTCGCAACTGAAGCCGTCCTCGCGCGACTGCCAGGCGCTCAGGCTCACGGCCGGATCGCAGTACTGGCACGCGTTGGTCGGATCGGCCTGACCGGCGCTGTAAAATTCGCCGTCGATTTCGCAGCCGGTTTCGACCGTCGCGCGCAGCAGGTAGCCGCCGCCCAGCGGATACCAGGCGCCGCCGTAGTACCAAGCGTGACCGTTGGGGGTCGCCGTCGCGTCGGTCGCGAGGGTCGGGCCGTTGCCGTCCATCGTCGCTTCGAAGCCGACGAACACCTCGCCGCCGTGGAAGATTTCATCGGCCAGCGCGGTGTCATGTACGAAGATCGTGTGCCATTGTCCGGCCGCACCCAGGGCCAGCGGATCGCCGCGGTAGATCGGTTGGCCGGTCGGCTCGCCCTTGGTCGAACTGTTGTGATAGACCACCAGCCGTACCGGGTTGTGCCGTTCTTTATCCGAAAGAATGCGGTAACGCACGGCCAGCAAGCGCGCGGGATCGCCCGGCAGCGTAAAGCCCTGCGCGGCCACGTCGCCTTGGGTGGCCAGAACGATGCCGCCGTCGGCCGCGCCGGTGTCGACGACCAATTCCTCGCTGTCGCAAACGCGAACGAGAATCGAATCGTCGCGCTTGGCGTTGCGGGCGTCGAAGGCTTCGACCGATAGGCCGTACAATCCTTCTTCCATATCCGCGGGCACGGCGCCGGTGACTTCGTATTTGCTCTGTGCGGCCGAATCGTCCAGCGCGTAAAGCCGCTTGGTTTCATCATACAGGTAGCCGACCGCATCGGTGGTGAAATCCAGGCCCGTAATCGTCATCGCTTCACCCGGCTGATAGACCACCGCGTCGCTCAAATCGATGAACGGCGCGCACATCTGCCAGAGGAAGTTGGTGGTGTCGGTGTACTGCTCGTAGACCGCTCCGCCCAAAATGTACATGCCCTGGCCGGGGATGTGGCCGCCTGCCGCATAGATGCGCGAGTAGGGCATTTCCGTGCCCGCCAGG
>DAINPV010000393.1:0-3184 GCA_036743315.1 bacterium
TCGTCGGTGTCGTCGTCGTCGGTGTCGTCGTCGCCGGTATCGTCGTCACCGGTGTCGTCGTCGTCATCGTCATCATCATCGTCGTCGGCCGCATCGTTGTCGTCGTCATCGTCGTCGCAGGTGCAACCGGCGACCATCGCCATCGCCACCAACAGCAATAACAAAAATACTTTGTTCCATTTAACGGCGTTCATCATGACCCTCGCCAAGATCGTTGAGAACCCAACGGATCAAGTGTACCCAATAACACCGAAGGCGGTCCAACGATTAATTCGTCGAATCGTCATCGGTCGTATCGTCATCGGTCGTATCGTCGTCGGTCGTGTCGTCGTCGGTCGTGTCGTCGTCGGTCGTATCGTCATCGGCGGTGTCGTCGTCGGTCGTGTCGTCATCGGTCGTATCGTCGTCGGTCGTGTCGTCGTCCGTCGTGTCGTCGTCGACGATTTCCTCGTCGCGCACGCCCTGCAGGCTCACCAACCATTGATCCTCGTTGCCCGGAACCATCTCCCAGGCATAGGTGATCTTCTTTTCGGAAGGCGCGCCGGCGGTCGGCGTGATTGCCAGCCGCAACTGGAAAGTCACATTAGCCTTTTCCCAGGTGAACCACTCGACGTCGAACGCCGCGTAGCTGCTGTCGATCGACTCCACGCCGGCCAATTGCTCTTCCAGCAGCGCCCGGTATTCGTCTCGCGTGTATTCTTGCCCGTCGCTGCCGACGATCGTCGCATCGGCGGCAAAAATACCGATCAGCAAGTCGAGATTCATCGACTCCCAGGCGCCGCTCCACTGTTCGACGAAGATTTCGAGGTGACGCTGCATGTCCAGCTTGTCCTCGCCCGTTTCCTGGGCGATGCGCCACTTGTTGTCGTCCGACCAGTTCATCTGCCAGGTGATCCAGGTTTTGTAGGCGAAGAACTCCTCGCTTGCGGTGCGCAGTAGATACCACGCGCGGAACTTGACGTTGGCCTTGGTCGAAGTGACCAGGTAGACGTTGCGGTCGGTTTCGCTGACCACGACCACTTCCATCGGCGAGAACAACTGTTCGAGGTAACTGCGGTAGCCCGGCGTTTCGAACGAGCCCGCCTCGGGCACGACGATCGTCGCGTAACCGGCATACAAAGCAACCAAACGGTCAATATCCATGTCGCCGAAATACTGCACGTATTTGTCGACCATGCCCTGGGCCAGGCCCAGACGCTCCTCGTCGTTGAGCTTTTCGGAGTCCTCGTCGCCGCAGGCAAGCGCCAGAACCATCGCCGCCGTCAACGCCGCACAAAGCAAGAAAAAAAGAATGGCCCGCTGAGTTCGCATCGGATCCCCGCGTCATATCCAGCTTTCGCGCCCCACGCGCGAAAATGCAATTTAATGGTCAGTTTACACTAACCCGGCTTAAAACAAAAATCCCCCGCCGGTGGGCGAGGGATTTTTCGTCTGGCGGACGAGCCGGATTTTACCAGTCTTGTTTGTCCTTGATGCGGGCGGCTTTGCCGCGCAGGTCGCGCAGGTAGTACAGCTTGGCCCGGCGCACGTCGCCGCGACGCATGACCTGCAATCCCTGCAGCGAAGGCGAGTAGAAGGGGATCACGCGCTCGACGCCCACGCCGTAGCTCACCTTGCGCACGGTGAAGCTGCTGCGGCTGCCCGCTTTGCGCATCGCGATAACGATGCCCTCGAACGGCTGCAGGCGCTCTTTGTCGCCTTCCTTGATCCGCAGGCTGACGCGGACGGTATCGCCAATATTGAAGTCCGGCAAATCCAGCTTCGGCTGGCTCTTTTCAAAGGATGTAATCGCGTCCATTGGTACACTCCTGACCATTCATCGGAAAACAGGCGCAGTAATATCTGCAAACCCGCGCCAATTGTCAAGCCCTTTTTCACCCCCGGCCGAAGAAGCGCGCCAGCCAGGCAAAAAGCCCTATGATCTCAGATGGTTGCGCCTCTATAACCGGCGCGGCGACCAGCCCCCCGGGAACCGGCGAAAGGCCCCAGGTCAGCGTAATTTCGCCGGTTTCGTCAACCAGTTGCCGCGCGATTTCCCCCGGCGCGGCCTGCCCCGGCCCGGCCTGCGCGGCTAGGTGCACGAAACGATTGTCTTTCCAGCGCCGGCGGGCGTTGGCCAACGGCCCGTAAATGCGTTGCGGCGCCTGCGCCTTTTCCCGCCATTGCGCGCGCTGATCGGCGTCGGTCACGCAAACGGCCAACTCGCGCAGCCCGTAGGCCGTCACCGCCTGTTGCGCCAGCGCCGCCAGCGCCTTGGGCGGATCGACCAGGGCCAGCCGCGTCCGCCCGGCCAGGACGCGCCCCAGCAGATCCGGCCGGCGCTCGCCCGTGCGCTTGGCGGCCTGCTCGGCGCGCCACTGGGCGATCTTGCGATGATCCCCGCCCAGCAGCACCGCGGGCGCTTTCCAACCCTTATAGGTCGCCGGGCGCGTGTATTGCGGGTATTTGAGCCCGGCGGTGAAGGTGTCGGTGTCCACCGATTCGCTGCGGCCGACCACCCCCGGCAGCTTGCGCGCGATCGCGTCGATCGCCGTCAGCGCGGCGGCCTCCCCGCCGGTGAGCACGTAATCGCCGATCGACAATTCCTGATCGACCAGGTGCGCGCTCACGCGTTCGTCCACGCCCTCGTAACGCCCGCAGCAAAACACCAGCGCCTTTTCCCGCGCCAGCCGCCGCGCGACGTCCTCGCACAGCGTCTCGCCCTGCGGCGACAGCAAAATCACCCGCGCGCCCGGCAGCGCCGCCCGCGCCGCGGCGATCGCCCGGTCCCACACGTCGACCTTCATCACCATGCCCGCGCCGCCGCCGAACGGCTCGTCGTCGACCGTGCGGTGCTTGTCGTCGGTGTAGGCGCGCAGGTCGACCGCCTCGATCCGCACCAGCCCCTTGCCCGCCGCCTTGCCCAGCAGCCCCTCGCCCAGGCACGAGTCGAAAAAGTTCGGAAAGATGGTCACCACGCGTATTTGCATGCCGCCAGCATGACGGAAAACGCCGTCGGAAGGAAGGGGGGACAAAGCCGATTACTTCGTCATTCCGGGCAAAGACCCGGAACCCAGAATTGGAAATACCCTTCCTGACCTTTTCTGAAAAGAGAAAAATCCGGGCTCAAGCATTGGGTGCCACGGTCCTGCCCGTAGGGCATGGTCGTGCCTTTTAACTGACCACCGATCTGGGCAACCATGGA
>DAINPV010000394.1:0-3182 GCA_036743315.1 bacterium
TTGTCTTGCTGTTGTTGTTGATCGGATTGCATCTGCTCAGCAGCGGGCTTCGCCATAAAACCCAATTGAATTTTATCGACAAGGTCATCCTGGTCGTTTACACGCCGATCTATAAAATTCTCTCCTGGCCCTTCGCCAAATCGGCGCTGCTGATTTCCAAATACCTCTACCTGGTCGACCTGAAGGAATCCAATGCCCGCTTGCGGCTGCAAAACCGCGAGCTTAAGGGTTTGATCACCAACGGCGACGAAATGCGGGCGGAAAATGAACGCCTGAAATCGCTGTTGCAACTCAAAAGCAACGAGCAGCAACCGGTGGCCTTCGCGCGGGTAATCGGTCGCAGCAACAACTCGGAATTCCACACCATGCTCATCGACGCGGGGACGATGGACGGCGTGCAGGTCGGGATGAGCGCGGTCGCCCCCGAGGGGCTGGTCGGTTTCATCGCCGGCGCGGTGCCCAACGCGGCGAAGGTCGTACTGATCACCGACGCGAGCGCGCGGATCGACGCGATCCTCCAGCGGACGCGCACGCGGGCGATGGTTTTCGGACGCGGCGCCGACGCCTGCGCATTGGAGTACATGGAATCGGGCGTGGACGTCGCCGAGGGCGACCGACTGATTACCTCGGGACTGGGCGGCGTGTTTCCCAAGGGCCTGCCGATCGGCGTGGTCGCGGGCGTGACACGCGGCGATTATGGCGTGTTGCAGGAAACGCAAATCCAACCGGCGGTCGACCTGGACGCGTTGGAAGAAGTGGCCGTCCTGCCCGGCGGGCACGGAATGATGGAGCTGTTGCGATGAAAAAGTTCATCCTTTTTCTCGCCATCGGCTTTTTGCTCATTATCGCGCAGTCGATCTGGCGGATGATCATTCCATTCGGCTCGCCGGACTTCGTTTTCATTCTGGTCGTCTATTCCGGCATCTACCGCAATCGGCTGGTCGGTCCACTGCTGGCCTTCGTGCTGGGCATCTGCATCGATGCGCTGTTCGGCCTGCAGCCGGGCATTTTCGCGGTGATCTACACGGCGTCTTTTTTTCTGTCGCGTCTGAGCGGCCGCCGCTTTTACATGCGCAGCTATCCATTCCAACTGCTGATCGTTGTGGCGATGACCGCGCTGGCCAAACTGATGCAATACGCACTGTTGCGCACCCTGGATCCGCAGCCGAACCTGGCGGCGTTGATCTGGGATTCGACCTGGCGGCAGATAATCTGGAATGGTGTGTTGGCAATTCCCATCGTGTCGCTGCTCGAACGTATCGACCTGTGGACGGAAGACGATTATTCCGACCGTTTCATGGGACGCATTGGGGTGTTCTAAGTGGTTGAGCATACCTCCCCGGAAAAATCGTACGGACGCAGCCTCAACATCTACATGACGGTGGTGATTGTCGCTTTTCTCTTGCTGCTCGCGCGGCTTTGGTTTCTGCAGATCATCCAGGGTCCGAAACTCACCGAACGCAGCGAAGCCAACCGTATTCGCGCCTACCGCATCACCGGGGCGCGGGGCATGATCAAGGACCGTTTCGGCGACGTGATCGTGGACAACCGGCCGTCGTTCGATCTGCTGTTCAATCCTCGCGCCGTGAACGAAGGCGAGGAAATGGCATACCTGCGCAACCTCGCCGGGAAGGTCGAACTCGACCTGGACGTTATTCAGAGCCGCATGGACGCGAATAAAAACCGTACGACCATCAAGATAAAAGAGGACGTCACGCGCGACGAATTGGCGCGTATCGAAACGTTGTCGATGTTTTACCAGGGGCAGGAATACCCGTTGCGCATCGAGAAAGTCGGTAAGCGCACGTTTAAATACGGGCAACACTTCGCCCACATCGTCGGTTACACGGGGGAGATCGATCAGGATCGTCTGGAGGCGCCGGAATATGCGGGGTATCGCTCCGGCGATCGCGTCGGCCGTTTCGGTGTCGAAGCCTATTATGAGCAATACCTGCGCGGCGAGTTCGGCTTGCGCAAGGTTGAAGAAGACGCCCGCGGGCACCGCATCCGCGCATTGGAGTATACGCCCGCCCTGCCCGGCAAAGATTTGGAACTGAACCTGATCGTCGAAATGCAGGAAACGGCGGCGCGGGCGATGGGCATCAACGCGGGAGCGGTGGTCGCGCTCGATCCGCGCAACGGCCAAGTGCTGGCGCTGTATAGCGCGCCAAGTTTCGATCCGGAGTTGTTCAACCAACCGTTGACACAAGCCCAGTGGGATGCGCTGGTCAACGATTCGCTCAAACCGTTGCAAAACAAGGTCATCGGCGGCACCTACCCGCCGGGTTCGACCTTCAAGGTCGTTTCGGCGCTGGCTGGTTTGCAGGAAAAGGAAATCACGCCGCAAACCACATTCGACTGTCGCGGGCAGTGGAAATACGGCGACCGTTACTTCCGTTGTCACAACGAAAAGGGACACGGTTGGGTGCCGTTGGCGGTCAGTCTGATGCGCAGTTGCGATATCTTTTATTATAAATTATCCGTCCAACTGGGCATCGAGCGCATTGCCAAGTATGCCCAATTGCTCGGCGGCGGACGCAAAACAGGCATCGATCTGGACGGAGAATTGAGCGGGTTGATCCCGACGCCGGAATGGAAAAGGCAACGCTACAGTCAGGAATGGATGCCGGGCGAAACGCTCAACACGTCGATCGGTCAAGGCTCGGTGTTGATGACGCCGTTGCAGCTCGCCGTGCTTTATGGGGCCATCGCCAACGGCGGTAAGCTTTATCAACCGCAGGTCGTGCGGCGGATCGTTGCGCCCGACGGTTCGCCGATCAAGGAATTCGCACCGCATGAGATGGGCGATTCGCAAATCGATGCGAAGAATTTCGACTACGTGCGCCAGGCGTTGATCAGCGTCGTGAACAATCCGGGCGGTACGGCTTACGCCTCGCGGATGAACAACCTGACGGTGGCGGGTAAAACCGGTACAAGCCAGGTGCGGCGCATCGGCAAGCAGCGCATGCACATTACTTCGCTGCCTTACGAACATCGCGATCATGCGTTGTTCGCCTGCTTCGCGCCGGCGAACGATCCGAAGATCGTCGTGGTCGTCATAGCCGAACACGCCGGGCATGGCAGCAGCGTGGCCGCACCGGTGGCGATGAGCGTGTTGTCGGCGTATTTGCGCGCGACGCAACAGCATCCGGAAGTGGTCGCGCGCAAATACGCCGACAACA
>DAINPV010000395.1:0-3160 GCA_036743315.1 bacterium
TCGTCGGCGGTGAAGCGGCCCACGGCGTCGACCTCGGCGCTGGGGTGAAACTCGCCGCCGGTCAGCCGCGCCAGGTAGATCACCTCGAATTGCGGCGCGACCTCCAGCGCCACGGCCTTGAGCGGCGCGAGCACTTCGACCTTCAGCGTCGTTTCCTCGTGCACCTCACGCGCCAGCGCCCGTGCCGGGTCCTCCCCGCGCTTGAGCCAGCCGCCGGGTAGCGACCAGTTGAATTGTCGGCGGTAGGTGTGGTGAAACAACACGACCTTACCGGCGTCGTCGAAAATCACCGCGACCACGCCGACCAGAAACGCCGGATTGACCAGGCGCAGGATCCACCGCTGCAGGGCGGGCCAGCGGCCGCAGAATTTCCACACGCGCAGCAGCAGGCGCGCCACGCTACTGTCTCACGCGCAGGGGCAGCACGACCTCGGCCATTTCGTTGACGAAGGTTTCCGCGTCCTCGACGTTGGTCAGGATGACCTGCACTTGCTGGCTCACCTCGGCTGGGTCGATCAGCCCGATGCCGACTTCGTTGAGCAACTGCAGCGAATTTTCGATGGCGTCCAGCCGCGCCTCGATCGTCTTGCGGCGTTGCAGGAGATCCTGGGTGACCTTCTGCCGCTTCTCCAGCAGCAGCCGATTCGATTGCAGCACCTCACGTTGCGCCGGATCGCCCGCCAACGCGATCTCGCGGTTGAGCTGGGCGATTCTCTCGGGATGGTTCGTTTGCTGCCGGCGCGTGTATTGATCGAGGCGCTGGTGCAGCAGCAGCAAATCAAGGAAGCTGTGCCGCAGACGGTCGACCTGATCGACGCTGGCGGTCAACCCGGCGGCGAAATGGCGGTTGGAATCCAGGTCGCGCTTCATTTGTTCGGCGATGTCCCAGATTTTCAGATAACGCAGCCGCGCCCGAATCGGCAGTTTGCGTAGTTGGAATTCCGGTTTGTCGCTGCGGTCCAACGCGCCGCGCGCCAACAGGTAGAGCGCTTCGCCCGCCAACACGAACCAGCCGATGTTGTCGACCGGCACTGTCGCCGTCGCCAGCGCGCCGGCGGCCAGGTACAGCAGGTTGAACCGGTTCACCCACGGATGCAGGTAGAAACTTTTAATCCACTTCAACAAACGGACCTCCCGTCACGTTCGCGCCATCCTACCAGCCGCGCGGGGGCAAATGCAAAAGCGCGTTGCTCCTACTGATTCTTCACCTGCACCACGTCTTTGATCGTGACGGCGATGGTGTCGAACCCGGACATGCGTTCCAGGCTTACGTTGACGTTGTCGTCCAATTTGACGCGAATCGGCTGATCGATCTGCACCTTGAGGTTGCCCCCGTCCAGGTAGACGCGACTGTCGGCCGCGTAGGCCGGCGTCACGACGGCGTTGTAGAACATGCCCGCCGCGTTGAGCAGCAAGCCGATGGCGATCAACAAAAGCAACAATTTGGTGGTTTTGTCGGTCATAGCGAACTCCTATGGTTGTGGGTTTGAGTATCGACGATGGTCTGCGGACATTCTGCCACGAACCGGCGGCCGCCGGCAAACCTCAGGCTTGGATAACCAACATGGTGCCGGGCGCGGAAAATGATTGCGCTCTTGGAAAAAAAAGTGATGCATCAAGCCAGGTTAGGCGGCGCCGTCGGGGGGGCGGCGGTCCGGGGCGGCCTGTGTTGACAGGACCGGCTTGGATGTTAATATCAGGCGCAAATCGATACAGCGTGGGGTGTGGCGCATGCCTGGTGATTTCCTGCCGATTTTCTTGTATTTGTTGCTGGTTATCGCGATCGCCGCCGGCGGCATCGTCGGCCTTTCGCGCCTGATCGGGCCGCGCAAGGACACCGCCGAAAAACTCAGTCCCTACGAGTGCGGCGTGCCCCTGGTCGGCGACGCCCGCGCCAAATTCCCGATGAAGTATTACGTCATCGGCATGCTGTTCATCCTCTTCGACATCGAAGTCGTCTTTTTCTACCCCTGGGCGGTTATCTATAAAGATCTCAACGAGAATTACGGCCTGTTCGGACTGGCGGAGATGGTCGTCTTCGTGCTCATTCTGCTCGTCGGCTACCTCTACGTCTGGCGCAAGGGAGCGTTGGAATGGGAATAGAGCAAAAAATCCCCGACGGCATTCTAACCACCACCGTCGACAGCCTGGTCAACTGGGCGCGCACCTATTCGACCTGGCCGGTGACCTTCGGCCTGGCCTGCTGCGCTCTGGAGATGATGGGCGCAGCCATGGCCCACTACGACATCTCACGCTTCGGCATGGAGATTTTCCGCGCCAGCCCCCGCCAGGCCGACCTGATGATCGTCGCGGGCACGCTGACCAAAAAAATGGCCCCGGTGCTGCGGAAAATCTACGACCAGATGCCCGAACCCAAGTGGGTGTTGGCGATGGGCGCCTGCGCCAGCACGGGCGGCATCTTCCAGAGTTACGCGGTGGTGCAGGGCGTGGACCGCATCGTGCCGGTCGACGTATTCGTGCCCGGCTGTCCGCCGCGACCCGAGGCGCTTTTGTACGGCATCCTTGAGCTGCTCGATAAAAAAGTGAAACGCGACTCGATCAAGAAGCGCGCGTGAGGCGGCGATGAGCGAACAACGCATCACCAACGAAGAGTTGAAAGTCAAACTGGCCGATTTGCTGCCCGGCGCGACGGTCACGTCCGACCTGGCCGGCATGCCGGTGATCGCCGTGGCCCACGACGCCTACGTCGCGGCGATCAAAACGCTGCGCGACGAATCGTCGCTGCAGTTTGCCATGCTCAGCGATTTGACCGGCGCGCATTACCCGGGCGAGCGGCAGCCCTTCGAGGTCGTCGTGCACCTGACCTCGATGCACCTAGCGCGGCAGATCCGCGTCAAGGTGCGCGCCGTGGGCGATCCGCCGACCGTGCCCAGCCTCGCGGCCTTCTGGCGGGCGGCCGACTGGCACGAGCGCGAAGCCTTCGACATGCTGGGCATCGTCTTCGCCGGGCACCCGGACCCGCGGCGCATCTTCCTGGAGGAGGACGCCGACTTTCATCCGTTGCGCAAAGAGTTCCCCACCCGGGGTTATGAGGATTAGGCATGGCCGAATCACGCTACATGACCTTGAACATGGGCCCGCAGCATCCGTCGACCCACGGCGTGTTGCGCATCGTGCTGGAGCTGGACGGCGAACGGGT
>DAINPV010000396.1:0-3144 GCA_036743315.1 bacterium
CATGTGGCGTGCGCCCGCCGACGAAGTGTGCGCAGCGGCGATTGTTCCCGGCTTGACCACGCGCCTATCGCCGGCGACCTATCCCGGCCGGTATAGCCAACCTTACCACGCGCTGTATCTGCCGGAAAAAAAGGCTCTGTTCGCCACTTTCAAAATGGCCGGCAACCTGACCATTCACGCTTGGGATCGTCCCGACGCCAACAATCTGGTTTCCTTCGACCTGCGCGATATCGATCGACCGCAAATGCATGTCTTGCCTTTGCATGGTCCGTTCCTGCCTGAAAATATCGTCTTCAGTCCTCGGCGCCAGATGTTGTACCTGACCATGGTCGGACATCAGCATCACCAGCTGGCCACCGTTGATATTTCCGAATATCCGCTGCTGAGGTTGAAGCGCACGATAAAAATCGATTTTGAGCCCAATGCCATTTTCTTCGATGCTGCGGAGGAGAAGCTGTTCGTCCTGGCCATCGACGGCAAGCTGCATTTGTTCAATCCGGATTTGCTTCGGGAACTGGAATGGAAAAAACTGCCGAGTCGGTTCATCATGCATGCTTGGCATACCGACGGTGCACGCCACGCTTACATCGCCCCGTTTCTCAGCCGGATATTCAGTCTCGACACCGCCACGCTGGAAACCAAGCGTAGCGAGCGGTTCACCGCCGGCGGCAGTATAATTGAGTTTCCAGAATGGGGTTATCTATTCCATGTCGATCCGGTCGCCGACCGGATGGGAGTCTTTTCCGTGCCCGAACTGCGGCCGGTGAAAAGCATCAAGTTGGAATACAAACCGCGCGCGGTATATTTCGACGCGCAAAAAGGTTGGTTGTTCGTCGGCGATTGGTTCGGCGGCAAGGTCTACATCTACGATTGGCTGACCATGCGCCTGCTCGCCCCGCCGATCGACGTGGGGCCGTACCTGCGCTCTTTCGCCTACGACGCCGAACGCCGGCTTTTGTTCGCCTGCGGCAAGTGCGGTGTTTATCTGGTTCGGTTGGATCGACTCATCTACCGTTCCTTCTGAACTGCGCGGCGGCAAAGGTTGACGGCCGGCGAGCCGTCGCATTAAAGTGGACCAACACCGAATCAAGCAGGGAGTCGTTCATGGAATCGATCGAGATGGTGAAATGCTATCTGAAACGGGACGAACGCGACGCCGGCAGCGTACGCTACATTCCCCTGGACATCTTCGAAATGTGGCGCGTGCTCATGCGCAAGGTGCACGGCTTTCTGGTGGCCGATCCGGTCGTGGCGACCTGGACGCCGCTCGACGACGATCCGCCCGAATTTCTCGCCGACGCACGCGAGGATGACGACGACATCGTCGTCGAAGTGAGTTGCCGCTACAGCCACAGCAAAAAAATCGACCGCTCCATCGTCCGCTACTTCCCCGCGAACGACTTCGAGGAAGTGTACGGCTATTTCCGCAACCATTTCCCAGACGACAAAATCGACAGCATCCGCCAGCGACGCGGTTGCTTCAATTGCCGGGAGGCGCATCCCTATTTGATCAATTAATCGCTGTCGTTTTCCACCCACCGCGGGCTTGAATTGCACGTCAAGAGCAATCTATAGTTGATTTGGCACTCCCCAAATCAACAATATGTTTGCAGGATCAAAGCCATGATTGATGTCGGAGAATCCCGCGGCAGCGTTATCCTCGACGGATCCAAACGCCGCTCGATCAGCGCACAGGAAGAAAAAGAAGTTCTTAAAATCGTGCATGGAATGATGTCCTGCCTAGGCAAGCTGCAACAGTATCCGTCGATCAACCAGGTCATCCTGGATGCCATGAACGATACGCGTGAGGCGCTCGACAAATGGTTGCGCTCGCACAATTCGATGCAAATCGTCGACGTGCAGGGCAACATGCAGGTCAACCAGGCCATTCTGTCGCTGGCCAGCCAGCAGCAGGATTACGTGCAGGCGTTCCTGTTTTATCTGACCGAACGCAACGTCCGCACTTTCGAATTCCACAAGGGGCTGCACAAGCAGGAATTTCAGATCTTTCTGGAATTTTTCGCCAAGCCCGCCAAGGAGATCGTCGAGAAGCGCAACCTTTCGCGCACGCTCAAGCGCATGGGCATCCGGCACGTCGCGCTCTCGTCCGAACTGGTCATGGAAGGTGTGATTGTCAAATCGAAAATCAGCGACGAACTTCAGCGCAAGCTCAGCAAGCTCAACATCAACGAGCTGCTCGAAAAAGCCAACATCATTTCGCAGATGGATCTGAACGCACTCAACAAGGTCGGCAATCTCGCCTCGATGGTCACCAACCTGCGCTACAGTAAACAAGAGGATATGTCCAATAAGATCCTCGATCGCCTGGCCCGGACGCTGCACGAGGGCGATGAGGAACACCGCCTGGCTTCGGCGAAAACCTTCACCCAAATCGCCGCCAAAGCCGTCGACTATACGCTTTACGGTTTGCACAACGAAGTCGGCGACATGATGGCCGCGCAGGCCGCGCAGGAAAATGATCCGCAGGTCTTCGCCACCTTGGCCCAGGGCTTGGAAAAGACCGCGCAGGTGCACATCGCCAATGGGGATTACGATCAAGCGATGAAGGTTATCGGTTCGCTGACCCGCGAAGACGTGACCGGCGCGCTGCCGCCGCCGACCTTCCGGCAGGCGGCCGAGGTGGCGCTGCGCAACATCGCCACGCCGGCGAACATCCGCAAGTTGATCGCCGATCTGGAAAGCAAAAACGAACAGCGGCGCGCCAAAGCGTCTTCTTTGTTGGGCAAAGTCGGCGAAAAGGCCGCGCCGCATCTGGTCGATCTGATCTACACGACCGAGGACGAAAGCGTGCTGCAGGAAGCGGTGCAGATCCTCACCCACATCGGTCCGCCGGCCTTGGCTGAACTGTACGCCGAACTGAACGAGGAGATGGACGATCGGTTCCGCCTGCTGCTCATTCGCGTCATCGGCAGCGCGGGCGATGTGCGTAGCGTCGTCAAGTTGATGCCTTTCATGACGCACGCCAACACGCAGGTTGTCGGCGAAACCGTCCGCGCACTGTTGCGGATCGGCGGTCCGGCGGCCGATACGAAAATGCTCGAAACCCTGACCGTCACCACGTTCGATACCGCGTTCATCAAAGAGCGCATCAAGGACTTCGGCGCCTATCGTACGAAGGTCATG
>DAINPV010000397.1:0-3140 GCA_036743315.1 bacterium
TTGATGTTCTGGCCGTCTTCGTAAGCGATGTGCACGCCGCCGAGACCGTCGAGCGCGATGGAGCTGTAAGTTCCATGGCCGATGCCGTCGGCGGTGTAGATCGTCCACTCATCGCCGACTTTACGCGCGTAGCACAATTCGTTGTAGTAACCGTTGCGATAGCTGACATGCAAATTGTCGTCATCATCAATCACCAGATGCGGCTGGTGACCTGTGTCGTCGCTGTCGTTTTCGCCGGCATCCAGCGCAACCTTACTCCAGTCGCCGTTCGGGGAGTTGGTGGCGTACCATAAATCCCACAGGTTGGCGTCCTGCGGATCGACCTTGGCATACACCAGATGTAAGTAGCCGAAACTGTCGACGGCCACATCGCTGCCGATCGCATTGCCGTCGAGCGATGACAGGGTCCATTCCGTGCCGGTCCACTCGGCGAGCGTCAGGAAACCGACCGGATAGCCACCGGCCATGTAGGAGATGACCGGGCGATTGTCGGGCGTCGTCGCCATGGCCGTGAACCAGCCGGAATCATAAGACGTGTCGACCGGTTCGAAAGCCCAGGAGCCTTCGAAATACTGACCGGCTTCGAGGCTGCCGATCAGCTCGGGCATCTCCAGTTCGGTATGCGCCAGCACGAGACGGTCGCCGGCCAGCGCACAGGAGGTCCAGAAGCCGCCGTTGCCGTTGTCGATGGTCTTTTTCTGCCAGGCGCCCGCCGGCTCGAGCCAGGCGAAGTTCAGTTTGTGGCGCTGGTGGTTGCCGTAAAGGACATAGACGGTTCCCGCATCGTCGATTTCCATGCTGGGGAACCAGCCGGTGTCACCGTCCTGGGTATCGACATAGGTTGTGGCAAAAGCGCCCTTGCCGGCCGGTTTGACGGAGTAGGCCAAAACGTTGTTGTCGCAGGCCAGGTTGTTGCAGCCGGTGTAAGCGACATGCACGGCGCCGTCGGCGGTCGCCTTGATCGACGTCTGGCGGTTGCCGCCGGAAGTGCGGTCGACGGTCTCGACGACAAAGTCGACGTCGCCGGGCGTCACGTCGTCATCGTCATCGTCGTCATCATCGCCGGTGTCGTCATCATCATCGTCATCGTCGTCGCCGTCGATGTCGTCATCGCCGAATTTTTCGCAGCAGCCGCCCTGGCAGCCCCAGCCTTCGCCCAGGGCCGCCGTGCATTCGGCGGTGGAATCGCAGACGATGCAATCGCCTTGATCGTCGTCGTTATCGTCGTCATCGTCGTCGCCGCAAGCGATCAACAGACAAGAGCAGACGACGGCGAGCAAGGCAGCCAAAAGCAGCAAGCGGGTCATCTTCATTCTCTTTTCCCTCATGACATGATGAATTCATTCTGCCGGAATCAACGAGCGGCAGGTTACCACATTTTCGATATTTTCCACCGAACAGTCGTTCGGCGCAACAACCGGCCGGACAACGGTTGACGGCCGTGCCCAAGCCCGGCATGATGACGACGATCAATTCCATCCACTATAATAATTTACGGAGCCGCATGATGAACTGGCAAACGAGGCTGAAAATCATCTTTCTGGCCATTCTTCCATTTTTGCTGGCGTCGGCCATGCTCTACAGTCTCACACAGATCAATCTTGTGGCGAAGGATCCCATCGCCTTCGACGGGCGCAAGTTTTCGGCGACATACGCAACCGACCAGGGCGCGGTGGCGATCAAGCGCGCGACCGAGGATTCGATCTACGAAGTGACCGGCGAGATCAACGGGCTGCTGAAGACCGACCGACACGGCATGAACGCCGGGCCGAACGGCGAAGAGGGATTCACGCCCTTCTGGCTGCATTTCAGCAACCCGGTGCTGTCGCTGAACACGGAGAATCCGGAATACCCGATCTACGACCACATCGGCGTGTTGGGCGAACCGCAACAGTCTTACACGGCGCGACAGGAAGCGAGCCTGATACTGATGGACGACATCCTGCAAAGCCAGGCGTCCTACCGCTACGGAATTTTCACCGCCGCAGGCGAGCGCGCAGGCACGGCGATTTACGACGCGACGTGCGGCTTGCTGTTCCGCTTGCAGATCAAGCAGCCGAATCGCCCGGATCTGCGATTGACCGACACCGACTTTCCGATCAGTCGCAACCGCGTGACGTTGGTGATCGTCAACACGCTGCTGGCCGTGTTGATGCTGGTTTTGTTGTTTCGGCAGGCGCGGCACGCGGCGGCGGAACTGAGCGAGCAGGCGCGGCGCGAGGCGTTTCTGGTGCTGCTGGGCGTGTTGTGCGTGGCGACCGACACGTTGCTGGACATCTGGTATCCGTTCGCGTTCGGCTTCGTCGCGCCGATGGTCTGGCACGCGCTGATCGCCATTGCCCTATTTTACTTCGGGCGCGCCGGGTTCATCCCGGCGGCGGCGGAGATGGCGATGGTCTTGGCGTTTTATCTGTACGATAAGGGCTCGGCGTTGACGTTCTTCTACGTGCCGGGCTCGATCGCCGCGTTCTTGCTGGTGTTGCGCCGACGCGCGTTGCAGCCGCGGCGTGAGGCCAACTAGAGCGTCTCCTCGTAGAGCGGATAGAGGTTGACGACCACCACGGCGCGCTGGCCGTCGACCTCGAAGCCAACGGGCAGATGCAGCCTAACGCCGGTCAGCAACCCCTGCCCGTCGGCCAGTTTTTCCAGATTGAAGCCATAGTCCAAATCGAGCCCCTCGCCGGTCGCCGGATCGATCAGCAGGATAACCGGCACGTGTTCGTTCGCCGGCAGCGTGGCGGCGTTGAATTGCGCGGTGATCGTGCCGGCGCTGTGCCAACCGCCGGTCGCCGCGTGCGTCAGGGACGTCACGGTCAGCCCATTCGGTTTGACACCCAGGCCTTCGTCCGCCGGGGCAAACAAGGCGGTGCCGTTCACGATCATCTTGTTGCTCAGCGGATGACACAAGCCCAACAAATTGAGGGCGAAGCCGAAAAATTCGACGTTGCCGCAGGTCACTTCGGCGTAGCAGTTGAGCGCATCGGAAGTGAGATCCTGGTTGAGCAAGCCGCTGACGCGGAAGAGATCCAGGGCGATGGACACGCCGGTGATTTCCATTTGGAAACCCTGGCTGTCGAGGGCGAAGTAGGAATCTTCATAGGCGCCGTTGAGCGGGAAGACGCTCTTGGTGTCGGGATTGA
>DAINPV010000398.1:0-3136 GCA_036743315.1 bacterium
CCGGCGGCATCAACGACTTGATCGTGCTGCGCGACGGCTTCGCGGCGGCACGACTGTATCGTAACGAACTCAGCGTCTGGCAACGAGGGAAGGTCGTTACGCACGAGTATCCCAATCCCATTCAACTGGAATCGGACGGCCGCGGCGGCGCGTTCATTCTCGGCCTGTTCGCCCGGCAGATCGGCCGCTTGTCGCCGGATGGCCGCTTGGGCATCCCCACTAGCTTTCCGCACAAATATGTCTTGACCGGCGTGCTGGCCGAACCGGACGGCGTGTGGGTGATTGGGCATAACAAGCATCGGATTGCCGATAAAGACAAAGACGTTTTTTATATGCCCGAATACTCGCGGTATGAATGGATGGTCTATTATTTCGAAAAGGAACTTCCGCGTTCGTTGCTGTTGGTGCGGCCGGCGCCGTGGAAGTACGAGAATGAGGTCTGGCACGAGGAGTCGGCCGGCATTTGGCGCGTGTTGGCGACACAACATCACTTATTCGTGATCAACGATCAAGCCGAGTCGATCCATTGCCTGGATCGAAAGACAGGGCAGATCATCTGGCGTGTCGCTACGCCGCCGCGACCGACCGGCGCACTGCTATGGGGCGATCGCCTGGTGCTCGCCAGCGCGCAAGGCGGTGTCGTCGAGGCGTTTCGGCTCGATAACGGCGGACTGATCTGGCGCACCCCAACGGGCGCGGGGCCGGTGGACATCGTTTGGTTCGAGGGGCGGATCGTCGTTGCCGACCGGGTGCACGACCGTCTGCTGGCGCTGGATCCGCTCGACGGCGGCATCGCCTTGGAGCGGAGCCTGACCGGTGCGCCGCATGCGTTGGCCACCGATGGAACGAACTTGCTGGTCGGCCTGGATTCCACCGCGCAGGTGGTGCGGTTGGACGCATCGCTCGATGAATGCGGGCGGATCGATCTGGCTGATGGAGGATCGCCGTGAAGTGGATCATGCTCCTTTTGTTGGCGTTGATTTTCCTCGTGGCGCTCGGTGCGGCGTTGCTGTTGCTGCGGCTGATCGCCTCGCACCGCTTGGTCCGCGAAAGCAAGCTGTTTCAGCGTCTGGAAGGAAACGAAAGCAAGCTGGCCAAAGCCCTGCTGGTGCCGCTGACCGCCTGGTTGCTGTTGTATCTGATTCTCTTCGTGATCCTGATGATCGTCAGCGCGATGAGCTTCATGTACGCCTTTGCGCTCTATGAAGGCGAGTGGTTCGACCAACTGGAGAGTTTGCCGCAAACCGCCGGCAACGTCGGCGTGCATTTGATCTACCCGGTGCAGATCATTCTGCTGGGCCTGCTGACCTTTTTTATCGCTGTCGGCGGCTTGCAGATCGTTATCGGGCCACTGTCATTTCTCGACCGGGTGCGCTTGAAAATCGCCGATTTCGGCGAATTCACGCGGCGCATTGCGGCGTTGATCGCGTTGATCGCCGGACTGGAGGCGTTGAAACTGGTGTTCTACAGCCTGTTGGTCGCACCGACGCAACTCGGCGAGTTTTTCGCGCGCGACGCGCTACCCAAGGCCGATCCGCTGACCACGGCGTTGCTGGCCGCCGCCATGTTGGCCGCGCTGGCCGCGTGGATAAGGTGGGGGGAAAAGGGGAAATGAGCTTTCCGCGGTTCCTTGGCGTGTTGGTGCTGCTGCTGGCCGCCATCGGCTGTGCCGGTTGGGCGATCGCAACCGGACCGTCCTTTTTCTTCTCGGCCGACGATACTGGCTTACATCATGAGGTAACTGTTCCGGTGTTTCGCTTTCTCGCCCTGTGGGCCGTGTCGCTGAGCCTGGCGCTGACCGGCTCGCGCATGGCCAAGCCGGGGGACGGACCAAGCGCGTGGCGCGAATTGGGCGGGCTGTTGCTGGTCGCCGTGTTCGCGCTGGGTGCGTCGCTGATTTTCGTCAACGAATACATTTACAGTTTTTACGATAGCAAAGGATTTCCGGTTCATCCCGCCGAACAGGTGATTTTCCCCGCCGCGGGCTGGCACGGTCTGACCGATCATTTTCTTGCCGCGCTGCTGGTGTTCGTCGGTTTTGGTCTGTTGTGGCTGACCTCGCGGAAAAAATCGACCGCCGCCGGAACGGCTACTGGCGATGGCGATACCAATCGATGACGGCCACCTCGGGCATCAGGCGGAAGAACATGCGCCGGCAACGCCAGCGGATGATACGCGTGTACAGGCGCGCCAGCAGCGGGATGAACGTCTGCCCGCTGAAGTATTCGGGCACCGTGCGGCCGTCGAGGAAGTACGTGGCCAGGCTGGCGCGTTCGAGCTGCCGGCTTCGACGCGGATCGATCCAGGGCAGATGCAGTTCGTGAAAGCCGGCGTCGGCCCAGCCGGACAGGTCGGCGGGCGGACGATACCCGGCGGCGAGCGCCGCCTCGTACACCGGTGTGCCGGGGTAGGGTGTGAACAGGTGCAGCGGCGTGACGCGTGCCTGCTCGTTGGTCTGCGTGAGGTGCAGCATCAACTCCAGCGTGCGGCGTAAATTGTCGGGCGTTTCGCCGGGAAATCCGGTCATGAAGGTGAACTTGGTCGGAATGTTCGCCCGGTGGAGCCGTCGGTTGGCTTCCTTGATGTCGGCAACGGTAATGCCCTTTTGCAGGACCTTGAGCGTCTCGTCGTCGCCGCTTTCCGCGCCCACGGTCATCTCGCGAAACCCGGCGGCGTGCAGGTAATGGAGAAAATCCTCATCCCAGTGCTGGGCGATGTAATCGGCGCGACATTCGCCGCGGATCGTCACGCGCAGATTTTCGCGGCGCAGGCCTTCGGCGATCGTCTCCACGCGCTGACGGTCGACGTAAAAATTGTCGTCCTTGATCAGGATGCCGTCGATGGCGAAGCGCTCGACGATCAACTTGATGTGCGCCACCACCGCGTCGGCTGACGCCGCGCGCCAGCGGCGACGGTTGAACGGCAGGTTGTAGCAGTAACGGCACGCGCCCGGACAGCCGCGGCTGGTCGTGATCGCCAGATCGCGCACGCCCAATGTCTGCGTGGTGATGTAATCCTCGATTTTTATCGCGTCGTAATCGGGGATGAGCACATCGTCAAGATCGGCCTGCTCGGTTCGGTCAGGCGTCGCGATGATCTCGCCGCGGCGAAACAGCGTCAGACCGGCGACTTCGCG
>DAINPV010000399.1:0-3117 GCA_036743315.1 bacterium
CAAACGGGAACGCGAGAAGCGACCGTAAACGAGCAAATCAAAGCAATAGTATTCAGCCAAGGGGAGGGTCCAACAATGGAAGTGACCAACGTTCGCGTCTTTCCCGTAGAGGAAGAGAAGCTAAAGGCATTTGTAACCGTCACGTTTGACAATTGCTTCATTGTTCGGGACATGAAAGTGATTCGCGGCAACAAGGGCCTGTTTGTGGCCATGCCGAGCAAGAAGAAGAAAGACGGGACATTCGGCGAAGTGGCGCACCCGCTGAACGCCGATACCCGGGCCAAGATCGAAGCCGCCGTCCTCGAGGAGTATGAACGAGCCCTCGTGGAACCCCCGGAGATGACCGCGGACGACGAATAATCCGCGGCGTGCATCGGTTTGGTACTCACCTGGGGTTGCGACATGATTACGGGGTGTACGCCCCTTCGTTGATACATCGCCACCTGAGTGCTGGGGCGTGGGCAAGTGGTAAGCCACGGGTCTTTGGAACCCGCTATCGTAGGTTCGAATCCTACCGCCCCAGCCATATTTATTCGTTGGATCCCTGAACCGGCAGCCGGCCATGGAGGAAGCGGCTCACCGGATCGGCCCTTGCGGCCGAACAAATTTGTCGGTTTGAAAAAACCGTGACTGCTTGTGTAGTCGACGGTTTGTTGTTTTTGTTGATACACACCCTCTGATTTCGGGAGAAGAAATATGTCCGCGGGTAAATTGGCCATCCCCAATGCGGAAAGGATCAAGCTCTTCAGCGGCAACGCTCATCGCGCCTTGGCCGAAGCCATCGCCCAACATCTGGACATTCCCCTGGGGCAAGCCGATGTCTCGCAGTTCGCCGACGGCGAAATCAACGTCGAAATCGGCGAAAGCGTGCGTGGGATGGATACCTATCTCATCCAACCCACCTGCCCCGAAGTCAACAAGAACCTGATGGAACTGCTGGTGATGATGGACGCGGTCAAACGCGCCAGCGCCAAGCGCATCACCGCGGTCATCCCTTACTACGGTTACGCGCGCCAGGATCGCAAAGTCAGCCCGCGCGCGCCGATCACCGCCAAGCTGGTCGCCAACCTGATCACCGCCGCCGGCGCCGACCGGGTAATCACCGTCGATTTGCACGCCGGCCAGATTCAGGGCTTTTTCGACGTGCCGGTCGACAACTTGTACGCCGCGCGCGAATTGGCGCACGCGTTCGAAAATTGCATCCAGTGCGACATTTCCGACATCGTCGTGGTCAGCCCCGACGCCGGCGGCGTGCGCCGGGCGCGGTACTTCTCGCGCCTGCTGGGCCGCGAATCGGGTCTGGCGATCATCGACAAGCGCCGCAGCGGTCCGGGCCAGGTGGCTAAAATGAATATCGTCGGCGACGTCAAAGGCAAAACGGCCGTGATCATCGACGACATGGTCGACTCGGCCGGCACGCTGGCCAAAGCCGCCAACAAGCTCGAAGAGGAAGGCGCGGCCTGCGTCTACGCCTGCGTCGTGCATCCGGTGCTCAGCGATCCGGCGGTCGAGCGCATCAACGATTCGGCAATTCGCGAAATCATCGTCAGCGACACGATTCCCTTGCGGGAGGACGCCGCGAAAAGCAAGAAGTTCAAAGTCGCCACCGTCAGCCACCTGCTGGCGGAAGGCATTTGGAATATCGTCATGGGCGGCAGCATCAGCAGCCTGTTCCCGGACATCGAAGTGATCAACTAACGACGGGGAGACTCCCCGCCGATGACAATCACCCCGGATACCTGCGGCGGCCGGGCCCCGCGGAAACTGGGACAGGAGATGAATCAGAATGATTGACAAGGTAAAATTGACCGCGGAGCTTCGCTCCGGAACCGGCAAAGGCTTTGCGCGCAAATTGCGGGCCGCCGGCAAAATGCCCGCCGTGGCCTACGGCAAGGGCATTGCAACCACCTCGCTGAGTTTGCACATCCGGGAAGTGATCGACATGATCCGCGCCGGCAGTTGGAACCAGGCGCTGATTACGTTGGAACTGCCCGGCAAGTCCGAGCTGGCCCAGCAGACCTTCATGGTCCGCGAGTTGCAGCGCCATCATCACAAGGGCACGCCCTTAACGATGGACCTGTACGCGATCCGCATGGACGAAAAAGTCACGGTGCAGATCCCCATCGAGTTGCTCAACACGGAAAACATCCAGAAGCAGGGCGGTGTGCTCGACGTGCTGTTGCGCGCCCTCGAAGTCAAGTGTCTGCCCTCGGCCATTCCGTCGGTGATCAAATACGACGCCGCCGAACTGCGCCTGGGCCAGTCGCTGCACGTATCCGACCTGGCGCTGCCCGAGGGGGTGGAAACGGCGATGGATCCGAGTACGCCGATCGCCACGATCGTCGTGCCGCGCGGCGTCGAGGAACACAAACCCAGTGAAGCGGCCGAGCCGACCGAACCGAAGCTCGTCGAAAAGAAAGCGGATAAAACCGACTGATGAAGATCGTTTGCGGGCTGGGCAATCCCGGTTTGAAATACGCAAACACGCGGCATAATGTCGGCTTCATGATCTGTGACAAACTGGCGGCCCACCTCGGCGCGACCTTTCGCACCACGCGTTTTTCGGCTCATTTCTCCGAAGGACGCCACGGCGACGACAAGGTCGTGCTGCTCAAGCCGCAAACGTTTATGAATCGATCCGGTGATTCGATTTCGCCGGCGATGGGCTTTTTCCGGGCCGAACCCGGCGCGTTGTTGGTCATCCATGACGATGCCGACCTCGCGCCGGGCCGGATTCTGCTCAAACACGGCGGCGGAACGGCGGGGCACAAAGGCCTCAACTCGCTACGCGACCGGTTGAATACGCTGGAGTTCGACCGGCTGCGCTACGGCGTCGGGCGGCCCGAGGATCCCCGTTTCGAGTTGTCGGATTACGTATTGGCGCCTTTTTCACAAGCCGAGTTGGAAATGCATGAGGCGCGGATGGACGAAGCTGTGGCAGCCGTTGTCCTGTGGCTGAACGAAGGGATCGACGCAGCGATGAACGAAATCAACGGCCGCATGTGACCGCTCGGCAAAGAGAGAGTTGTTTCGTATCCATGTGACAGGTAAAGGAGGACTCGTACGATGTGGAGCTTGGACTTTTTACCTGACCTGGTAGCCTTTGTAGCGCCGTTG
>DAINPV010000400.1:0-3112 GCA_036743315.1 bacterium
ACGCATCTTCCGGCCGAACATGCCGATCACCGAGCAGAAGCGGCAGCCGAAGGGACAACCGCGCGTGGCCTGAATGGGCACCACCGGGCGCAACGAGAAGCTCATCGCCTTCCGCCAACCGACGATCAACTCGTAATCGGGGTAGGGCAGCGCGTCCAGATCATCCACCATGCTGGTCTGTTCGTTGTGGTGCACTTCGCCCGCCGCGTCGCGGTAGGATAAATTGGGCACCTGCCTCAGGTCGCCGTCGCCGAATAGGGCGTTCATCAACGCCGGCAGCGCCTCCTCGCCTTCGCCGCGCACAACGTAATCGCAATGGGCCAGCGCTTCATCAGTCAGGAAGGTGACGTGCGGACCGCCCATGACCACCGGCACGCCGAAATCGCGCAGAGCGTCGGCGATGGCGTAGGCACGCGAGGCGGTCGAGGTGATCGTCGAAATGCCCACCAGATCGGCGGTGAGCGCGTCGCGATAATCGATGTCGGCGATTTCCTCGACGTACACGCGCACGTCCCACCCCAGTCGGCGCGCGATCGTGCCCAGCAACACCGCGCCCAGGCGGGGCAGTTTGAGCTTGGAATACACGTGCTGCCCGGGCGCCTTGGGCTCCAGCAGAACTAGCTTGTTTTTGTCGCCGGCTTGGCGGGTGCGACGATTTTTTCCCGTTCGCGCAACAGCTTCTTTTTGCGCGCATGCAATTCCGCTTGCCGTTCCTTGAGGAGTTTTTTCCATCGGTCGATTCCTTTCGCCAGTTCGTCGAGTCGTTCGGACAAGCTGCGCGTTTTGGCCGACATCTCTGCGAGCGTGCTCAGCGCCTGCTCAACGTCGTCCGCCGGTTCGCCGGGGTCCGGAGGTTGGATGAAACGCAGCAGGTCGGCGTACTCCTTGATTTGCTCCAACGAGTAGCCGAACAGTTGCAGGTCGTGAATCAGCTTGCAGACCTCGACCTGATGCGTCGCGTAGAGCCGGAAGCCGCCTTCGCTGCGCGTGCTCGGCTCGATCAGCCCGCGTTCTTCCCAATATTTGATCGTGCGGGCGCTTTGACCGCTGCGTGCGGCCAACTCGCCGACCGTGAGAAAGATCTGTTTGCGCGCCGGTTTCTTTTTCTCCGCCTGGGGCAGGCCGACCTTGAGCAGGATCTTTTTGATCTCCGTCGCGCCGTAGCCGATGTCGCCCAGGTTGCGGATCTGCTCGAGCCGACGTAGATCGTCCTCGTCGAACAGCGCCTCGTCCTGATCGGCGATGATTGTCGGAGCGACGATCTTCTCGGCCAACCATTGGGCGATGAGATCGGGTCCGACTTTGAGGTTGGCGGCCGCCTCGTCGAGCGTGAAGATTTTCCGGCTGGTCATGATCCGTCCCAAAATGACAGTATACGTATAGGTATAAGCAAACTATACGCAAACGTCAAGTGTTGAAATTCCTGCTGCCGCGCTGCAAATTCGCTGCTGGAGAAAGGAGCGTCCCCCGGCTGAATCGCTCGTTTTCACATTACATCATCCATTCCGACAGCGGCAATATAACCACCGATGGCCCGGGATCGCAAGTTATTTATTTACTTCGCTCAAAAATCACTTCTTGGCTTTTTTGCGGCCCAACAGCCAATACAGCGCCAGCAACAACGCTCCGCCGGCCACCGCCCAGGGCAGCAGATAGACCAGCAGGTTGAGGAAGAACGCGAGGATCGTGACCATCGCGCGCACGCTTGCCTGCAAGCGCGGCCAGAAATTTTCCACCGCGTTGAGCAAAGGCGCGAAGGTCGAGTCGGGCGGCACGATTTTCTGCAACACTTCCTGCCGCAAGGTGATTTTCAGGGTTGAAAAGGCGATTTTGTCGTTCATGCCGTTGAGCGATCCCTGCAAGCGCTCGATTTCCAAGCGCAGGCGCGACAGCTCGCGCTCGACTTCGAGCAGGTCGCGGAACTGGTAGCTTTTGCTGGCGATCAACTCCTGCAGGCGCGCGGCCATTTTCTCTTTCGTCTCGATGCGCCGGCCCAGGTCGACCCACTGGTCGGTGACGTCTTCCACGGTGAATTGTTCGTTTTCCACCGCGCCCAGTTTGTCCAGCGCGGCAACGAAGCCGTCGAAATCGCCCGCCGGCAGGCGCAACGTCATTTCGAGATAATGCAGTTCGGTCAGGCGGTTGAAGCGCACGTCGGCGATGAACCCGCCGGCCTTTTTGACCATCTCTTCCAATTGGGTGCGCGTTGCGACGATATCCTTGACGCGCACCTGCACCTCGCCGTTGCGGATCAATTTGCGGTTGGCGATCGCGGGCGTTTCGTTCCGCCCGCCGCTGCCTTCGCCGTCGTCGGCGACCGCTTTGGCTTCATCGGCCTCGTATTCGGCGGCCGGACTCATTGCGGCCGGTTTGTCGGCGACCGGCGAGAGTTCGCCTACGTCCGATCTTTTTCCGCAAGCCAAGGCGAACACCAACATCAGCAAGATGATCCAACGCAAGTTTCTCATCTTCGTCTCCCCGGTTGTTCTTCTGATTCAGACAATCGCCGGCCGATTTGGTTGCCGGAAGGTGGCCACCCAAACTGCATTATCGCGCGAAAGCCGGTGTTCGGCCAGATGAAAAATTGGATACAAAAGTCGCTTCACCCGTCGCCCGTATGGTTAAAAGCACTGTGAAAACAAATGGATGGAATAATCATATGCTCGGTTGAAAAAAACGGCAACTGCGTTATGCTACAGGGTCGAGTAGGGCGGCTAAGGCGATTATTCGAGTTGATCGCCAAGTAGGGATTTATGCGGCGAAGGCAAATCGTCCAAGTGGAGAAAAAGCCATGAAGCGTATGACCGTCATTCTTGTTTTGTTGACCTTCGGCCTGTTGCTGGCCGCGCCGGCGTTCGCCGTGGACATCGAAGCGATCCGCGCCGCGATTCGCGCCTCGGGCGCGCAGTGGACCGCCGGAGAAACTTCCCTTTCGAACCTGAGCCCGGAAGAGATGGCCGACTTGGCCAACCTGCCGCTGGAATCGCCTGATGTCGAGGGCGAGTACTACATGGATTATCCCGGTCCGGCGAAGGCCGACGTGCCGCGCCATCTGGACTGGAGTAAAACGGAAAACGGCAGCTATATCACGCCGATCAAGGATCAGCATCCA
>DAINPV010000401.1:0-3053 GCA_036743315.1 bacterium
GGCGAGGCGGAGGCGTCGGCCACCGGCGGTTCATTTGAGACGGAACCGCCGTAGGCGATCAACGCCGCTTTGGCGTCCACTTCGCCGTTTCCGAGTTGGTTCGTCCAAGAGCCGTTGGGATTGTACGCCGTGCTTTCCATCGCCTCGCGAATCGCCGTGGCGTCCGCGCCGCCGTTCGCCGCCAACAACGCGGCGACCGCAGCCGCGTGCGGTGTCGCCGAACTGGTGCCGTCGTAAGCGTAATAGTCTGTGCTGCCGCTGTAGGAATCATAGGTTTCCTGCACGATTTCCACGCCCGGCGCCACCAGATCCAGGGCCGAACCATAGTTGGAGAAATTGGCTCGAACCGGCGTTCCGCCCACGCTGTGTTGTTTAACGGCGCCGACCGCGATGCAGTCACTGTAAGCGCCCGGGTATTCCACGCCGTTGATGCCGTCGTTGCCACTGGCGGCGAAAACGATCACCTCGTTATTGACTGCGTTGCTGATCGCCGTGTTCGTCGCGCCGACATAACCGCCGCCGCCCAGGGACATGTTGATTACGTCCGCATCGTGGCTGGTGGCGTAATAGATGGCGTCGATGATGTCCTGTTCGTAGGCGCCTTCGTCGTAATCGGGAAATACTTTCAAAGGTAGGATCGTCGCGTCGAACGCCGCGCCTGCGCAGCCGGTCGAGTTGTTCGTCCGCTCGGCGACCGTGTTGGCCACATGCGTGCCGTGACCGATGTAGTCCTGAACGTTGTTGTCGTTACCCCAGAAATCGTAGCCGGTCAGCAAATTCTTTACGCTGTCTTCCAAGCCGGATTTGCGATAGCCGGTATCGATGACCGCCACCGTCGCGCCCGAACCGGTGCTCATGTCCCAAGCGCCCGGCAGGTAGATCTGCCGGAAGTTGCCTTGGTAGCCGTTGAAGTAAGGATCGTTGGGCGTGAAGTTCAGGTGATGGAGGTAATTCGGCCAGGCGGCGTAGACGCCGGACACATGCTCGAGTTCGGTCAATTGTTGATCTAGATCGCGCTGCGGATCGAGTGCGACCACGCCAAAAGTGACGTCTTCCCCATGGTAGCCTTTGAGTTGATGCAGTTCGATCGCCGGAACGCGGCTGCCGTCGAACAGACTGACCCGCCGAAGTTGATAACCGGCGTCGGTCAATGCGCGCTCGACGTTGATCACCAAAACGGTTTCGTCGAATTCGATGATGCAACTATCGGCGGCGGCCGGATGACCTTCGTACATCACCTGAGGATTCGCTTGAGCGAAAGCGGCCTGTGGCAGAAGAAAGAGGGCGAAAACAATTAGGAGAATTTGGCGTGTCATGATCGTTTCCTCGTTGCTGCGCAAACGTTGCCAGATAGAAAAGGCAGGCTCCTTGCAAAGCCTGCCTTTTATTTGCGTTTCGTTTTCACGTCGATCTGCTGGAGCGGTTAGGCTCTCCTGGGCTCCTTACACGGTGTCGTCGTCGACGGTGTCGTCATCCGTCGTATCGTCGTCGGTCGTGTCATCGTCGGTCGTGTCGTCATCCGTCGTGTCGTCATCGCCGGCTGTCGTGACGTCGATGTACACGGTAAAGGAACCTTCGTTGTTGGTGTAATCCTTATCGTTGACGATCAAGTACAGCTTGCCGGCTTCGGTCGCGGCGTAGTCGGTCAATTCGCTGCCGACCAGGAACGGATCGCCTTTGCTTCCTTCGCCGATCCGGCCCACCAGCGCACCGCGCGGAGCGTCGGTCAAGGGGCAATCATCGCCGCACTCGGTGCCGTCGACGCCGTCAGGCGTAACTTCTTCGTAATAGCTGTCGATGGCGATTGTCCCGGTGGCGATGAAATCGATCTCATCGTCGACGGCAATGGTCAATCCGCTGTCGATCCAGGTGGCGGAAGTCGAATCGACGCTCACTTCTTCTCCCGGGGGAGTGGTGTCGTCGTCGTCGTCATCATCGTCACCGGTATCGTCATCAGCGGTGTCGTCATCGTCGTCGTCATCGACGACATCGTCATCATCGTCCCCGTTGGTGGGGCAAGTGTTCTGCTCGGTAGCTTCCGGTTCGTCCTCGTCCTCGCACGCCTGAACGACGATGAAAGACATGGCGAGAAGCATCATCAAACCAATCAGTGCTGAAACGTGCATTAAGCGGCGCATTAACCTTCCTCCCTAAGGGGAATAATCGACAATTCTCCACCGGATTCGGTGGCAAAAAACGGATGGAGTATTGCATAAAGGGGGGGGTTGTTCAAGCCAATAGTTGTCCGGCGGTTTCGATCATTGACGAAACGCGTCATGCCTTCATATAATGCGGTCCCTTTTTCCGGGAGAGTGGGCACATGGAGAAATACGACCATCTTAAAATCGAGCGAAAGTGGCAGGATAAGTGGAGTGCCGAGCGCACCTACAACCTGGATCTGAAGCGGGCGGCCAAGCCGTTTTACAACCTGATGATGTTCCCGTATCCCTCGGCGGAAGGGCTACATGTTGGTAACTGTTTCGCCTTTACCGGTGCGGACATCCACGGCCGCTTTCGCAAAGGACAGGGCTATGATGTTTTCGAGCCGATGGGCTTTGACGCATTCGGTATTCACTCGGAAAATTACGCACTGAAAACCGGCTCCCATCCTTGGGATTTGATTCCGAAAAATGTCGAGAATTTCAAGGAAAATCAGCTTAAACGGTTGGGTGCGATGTTCGATTGGGCGCACGAGGTCAATACGACCGAGCCCTCGTACTACAAATGGACGCAGTGGATCTTTCTGCAGTTGCTAAAGGCTGGTCTTGCCTACCGCGAAACCGGCATGGTCAATTGGTGTCCGAGTTGCCTGACGGTGCTGTCCAATGAGCAAGTGGCCGGCGGCTTCTGTGAGCGCTGCGACAGCCCGGTATCAAAAAAGAAGATGGCACAGTGGTACTTCCGCATCACCCGATACGCCCAAAAGCTGCTGGACCACTTGGAGTGGATCGACTGGTCCGAGATCACCAAGCACGCTCAGCGGCGGTGGATCGGCCGTTCGACCGGTGCGAACATCACCTTCCAACTGGCCGGCATCGACCAAACGCTGGAAG
>DAINPV010000402.1:0-3043 GCA_036743315.1 bacterium
GCCCGGCAGCTTGGTCAGCGACTCCATGTCGCCGGGAACTTTGCCACCGTGTTTGGCGAGCAACTGCTCGGCCAGACCGCGCAGACTCTTGGCCTTGTTGCGGTAAAAACCGGTCTGGCGGATATCCTGCTCCAACTCCTCGACCGGCGCAGCCAGGTAGTCGGCGGGCGTTTTGTACTTGAGGAACAGTTTGGCGGTAACCTCGTTGACCTTCACATCGGTGCACTGCGCCGAGAGAATCGTCGCCACAGCCAGTTCCAGCGGATTGCCGAAGCGCAGTTCGATCTTCGCTTCCGGATGCAGCTTTCTGAGCAGCGCATACACCTGCCGCGCTTTTTTCTTCAATTCCTCTTTGCTCACGATTTTCTCCTTTGCATAAACGCAAATATATCCTCGGTAGACCAGGCCGTCAGCACGTCGGCGGCGGTCAGCCAACCTTTGCGGGCGATACCCAGCCCGTACTCGATATCAGCCAGCCCCTCGACCGAATGTGCGTCGGGACAGATCGGAATGGGAATGCCCAACTCCTTCGCTTTACGATGGTGCCGCCAATCCAGGTCGAGCCGGTGCGGGTTGGCGTTGAGTTCGACGGCCGCACCGTGCTCGACGGCGGCCTCCAGCACGGCGGCCATGTTCAGCGGATACGCGTCGCGCGAGAGCAGCAGCCGGCCGGTCGGATGCCCTAAAATGGTTGTGTATGGATTTTCGATGGCGCGAAGCAGCCGCGCGGTCATTGTCGCTTCGTCCATTTTGAAATGCGAATGTACCGAAGCGATGATGAAGTCAAAACTCGCCAGCACCTTTTCGTCGTAGTCCAGCGAACCGTCGGGCAGAATGTCGGATTCGACGCCTTTGAAAACGCGGAACGGCGCCAGCGCTTCGTTCGCGCGGTCGATCTCCTCGTGCTGGCGTTTGATGTCGTCGGGCTTGAGCCCGCCGGCGTAGGCCGCTGTCTGCGAGTGATCGGAGATGCCCAAGTAATCCAGCCCCATGTCGCGCACGGCTTCGGCCATCTGCCGCACCGTGTTGCCGCCGTCGGAATAGGTCGTATGACAATGCAAAATGCCGCGCAAGTCGCCGTGTTCGATCAACCGCGGAAACTCCTCGACCGCGGCGAATTCGATCTCCCCGCCGGCCTCGCGCGCTTCCGGCGGAATGAAATACAACCCCAGTCGTCGGTACAACGCGGCCTCGTCGGCGATCGGCAGCGGCGTTTCGCCGTCGAACAGGCCGTACTCGTTGAGTTTCAAACCTTGCTTTTTCGCCAGCGCGCGCAATTGCGTGTTGTGCTCGCGGCTGCCGGTGAAATGGGCGAGGGCGGTGGCGAACTGCGCATCCTCGACCACGCGCAGGTCCACGGGGATGCCGCTGGTCAGCACGACCGACGATTTCGTTTTGCCGTGCCCGGTGATCTGCGCGACCGCCGGATGATGCACGAAGGCGTCCATCAACGTCGGAGCGTCGGCGGTGGTCGCCAGCAGATCGACGTCCTTCACCGTTTCCAGACGCCGCCGCAGCGAGCCGGCGGTTTCGATGCGCTTTACCACGCCGGTTTCTTTCAGCGCGGGAATTAACGCCTCGGCCGCGTTCCATCCGGTGGGAAAACGGAAACGCCCGGCGTACTTGGCCAGCCGTGCGATGCCCAGCAGAATGTTGTCCTGCGTTTTCTTGCCGAAGCCCTTGAGATCGATCAAGCGGTTTTCTTGGCAGGCGTATTCCAGCTCGCCCAACGAGGCGATGCCCAGTTCCTCGTACAGCGTCTTGACCTTTTTTGCGCCCAACCCGGGCACGCGCAGCATGTCGAACAGTCCGGCCGGAAAGCGGGCGCGCAGTTCGTCCAGGTACGGCAGCGCTCCGGTTTCGTACAGCGTTTGGATTTTCTCGCTCAAGGCTTGGCCGATGCCTTTGATCTCGCCGGCGACCGTCTGCGCGACGAACTCGCCCAGTTCCGCCTCGTTGCTTTGCACGATGCGCGCGGCGTTGAAATAAGCGCGGGTTTTAAACGGGTTCTCGCCGCTGAGTTCAAGCAGCACGCCGATTTCCTCCAACGCCTGGGCGATCTGTTTGGAATTGGGCATGGCGAAGCTCTCCTTTTCTGAATGAAACGATGATGGCGTGAAACGCCGGCGAACGCAAGAAAGCCGCCGCCTCTCGATTGACGCAGTGAGGGTACTGCACTAACGTTTGCGCATCGAACCCGGCGGCTCTTGGAGAATCCCGATGAATCTGGCTGTTGAAACGATCGATCTCACCCGTATCTACAAGGTCAAACGCGGGGAAACGCTGACCGCGCTGGATCGCGTCAATCTGCAAATCCGCCCCGGCGAGGTCTTCGGCGTGCTGGGACCCAACGGCGCCGGCAAGACCACGGCGATCAAAATACTCGTGACGCTGCTGTACCCCAGCGGCGGCAAGGCGCTGGTCGCCGGACATGACGTGGTCGAGCATCCCGAGAAGGTACGCCCGTTGATCAACATGGTCAGCGGCGGGGAAACCAGCGGCTACGGCATTCTGACCGTCCGTGAGAATATCTGGATGTTCAGCCAGTTTTACGGCTTGCCCGGCGCGGTGGCAAAAAAGCGCATCGATGAATACCTCGTGCGTTTCAGCCTGGATAAAAAAGCCAAGACCAAAGTGCATAGCCTGTCCACCGGCATGCGCCAGAAGATGAACATCATCCGCGGCTTCGTCACCGATCCCCAAATTCTGTTTCTCGACGAACCGACCCTCGGACTGGATGTGCACATCGCCCGCGAGGTGCGCCGCTACATCCGCGAGTGGATCGCCGAAAACAACCGTCGCACCGTGCTGCTGACCACCCATTACATGGCGGAGGCTGAGGAACTTTGCGACCGCATCGCGATCATCGACGGCGGACGATTGGTGGCCTGCGATACGCCGGCCGCGTTGCGCCGCTCGCTGGGCGAGGGCGGTCTGTTCACGCTGGTTTTATCGCCCGAACCGCAGGACACTTCGCTGGTGGCGAACATTCCCGGCGTGAGCGGCGCGTATTTAATGCCCGCCGACGAGCCCGACAGCATGG
>DAINPV010000403.1:0-3032 GCA_036743315.1 bacterium
GCCCACGGTCGTACAGGCCAGCAGGACGATTCTTCGGCGACTGTTCATTTCCTCAACATGGTGGTTGAATTTGCCTCTATTATAGCGGCCATACGCGCTCCAGGTCAAAAGGTTCGACCAATTGGATCCCGGGCCGAGAAAGAAATCATTGACACATAAACTAGTGTTCGGCTATTATATATCCTGCCTAATGAAGGAGGTAGCAAAAATGTTTTGGCGTCCGTCACCCAAGCCCCGTCCGAATCCCCCTGCGAAATAACTGCACAATCAACTTCTGATTTGCGGTCAAGGGCGGAAATGTCGACAAGCGACCAATCATCATGGTCGCAAGTGGATGTTTTTGCCCGGGGAGAGATAATGGATTTTAAATCCACGATCATCGAACCGAAAGGCCGCATCGGTCAGTTGTACGGTTCACGGGAACAACAGCAACGCGTACTGACCGAAGATCCGGGTTTGCACAACGTGTTGGGATACGAGTTGGCGTTCGCCGACGATCCACAAGGCCAGGATTATCTTTCGCCTTCTTCTCCCTATTTCCCGATAAAGCAATTGGCCACCGAATTGTATTGGCATGCCTTCACGCCGTATTACGAAGGTCTGCCGACAACAGGTCATGCGCTGGATCTCGGCTGCGGCATCGGTCGTTTCACCGTGCCGTTGGCCCGCCGCTTCACCGAGGTCACGGCCGTGGACGCCTGCCGCACCTCGTTGCAGGTATGCCGTCAGCATCTGGATGACGCCGGCCTGACCAACGTGACGCTGCACTGGGCCGACCTGAGTTGGCTCGCCGAGCTGCCCACCGCTTTGTTCGACGTCATCTTCGCGGTGGAACTGCTGTGCTACGCGACCGATCCCGCCGCGGTGATGGCGCAGTTGACTCGCCTGGCGCGCCCGGGAGCGTACCTCTTCGTTTCCGTCGAGCAATTACCCGGCGGCCTCTGCGGTTTGCCGTTGGGCCGGTCCGATTACCTCGGCGAATTGCTTTCCGGCCACCCGCTGCTGATCGAGCAAGATCGCTTCGTGACCTTTTTCGATCGCGAGCAGACGATCACGCTGATCGACAACAAGGTCTGGCAGATCATGAAAATCGAACCACTGCATTACTTCAGCGAAGGCCCCTTTTGGCAATTGCTCGACGACCGGCGCCTGGGCGACCCCGCATACCGGCGGCAGATCGTCGCCGGCGAACAGAAGTGCCGCGACGATGCGCGCACACGAAACCTGGCCCGGGTGTTGAGCGTGGTAGGAAGGAAGAAGTAAGCCGTGGCGCGCGTGCTGATCGTCCGTCCCCCTAAATATCTTTGGCCATACATCAACGAACAGGATAACTATCTGCTGCCGCAGGCGATCGTTTACCTGGGCGCGGCATTGCGCCAAGCCGGACACGAGGTGCATCTGCTCGATTGCATGCCGTTGCGTCTGGGCTGGCCTTCGCTGGAGCGGACGATCCGCGATCTGCGTCCGCAGATTGTCTGCGCGGGCGAAAGCGAAACGCTTTACCAGCACGAAAGCGGTCGCGTCTTCGCGTTGGCCAAGCAAATCGACCCGACGATTCTCACCGTGGCCGGCGGGGTGCATTTTTCGCACGCGGCGGCGCATGCGCTGGCGAATTATCCCCTCGATGTCATCGTGCGCGGCGAAGGCGAGTTGACCATCGCCGCGTTGGCCGACGCGTGGGACGGCGACCGCGACCTGACCAAGGTGGCGGGGTTGATTCTGCGCGGCGCCGCCGGCGAACCGGTTTACACCGCGCCGCGTCCCTTGATCGAAGATCTCGACACGTTGCCCTTCCCCGCCTACGATCTGCTGCCGATGCACCGTTACGGCACGGCGCGCTACCTGTTTTCGCCCGGCGGCGTGACGATGCATCACAGCCGCGGCTGCGTTTCCAATTGCACCTTCTGCGCCTGCTGGCTGCAATTCGCCGAAGAAAACGGCCGGACGCTCTCCATGCCGCGCCCGCGCTGGCGTACGCGGTCGGTCGAGCCGGTGGTCGACGAGATGGAAACGCTCCACCGACGCTACGGCAAATCGTGCATCGTGTTCGTCGACGACACGTGGAACGTCGACCCGAAATGGGAGGATCGCTTCGCCGACGAACTGCTGCGCCGGCGGCTCGAGCTGAATTGGTTCGCATTTATGCGCGCCGATTTTCTCTACCGCGACGAGCAGTCGGGACTGTTCGCCAAATTGCTGCGTGCCGGGCTGGCGCACATTTGCGTGGGCATGGAGCGGGCCGACGACGACGAACTGAACGCGATGGAAAAGCACAACGTCCAAATCGCGCGCTCGACCGAGTTGATCCGCCGCATGCGCAAACAATATCCACAGTTGTTTTTGCAGACGACTTTCATCGTCGGTTTGCGCCACGAAACGCAGGCCAGCCTCGACCGGTTGCTGGCGTACGTCGAGAGCATCGATCCGGATTATCCCGCGTTTCATCCGCTCACGCCCGTGCCCGGCACGGCGATGTTCGAGCAGGCGCAGCGCGAAGGTTGGCTGGAGATCACCGATTTCGCCCGCTACGATTGGATGACGCCGGTCATGCGCACCGAAACGATGAGTCGCGACGAGCTGGAAATGGCCCTCTGGCGGATGAACAGCAAATACATGAGGCCGTGGCGCGTGCTGCGCGGCCTGTTCACGCACCACACGTATCGCCGCCGTATGTACTTATGGTGGTTGAAGGTCAGTTTGAGCATCGGGCTGGATTATCTGCTTGATCGCGTGTTGCCGTCGCGTTCGCAACGACGCAAGGCGCAACTGTCCGATTACGTCGGGATGATCAAACCGTCCTGGTACGACCGCTAAGGTCATGAACGTCGTTTTCTGCCAATCCGATTATTTCATCTACCTCGGACAAGCGCATTTGGCCGCCGCGTTGCGCGCCGCCGGCCACCGCGCCCGCGTGCTCATCGCCCGCGATCCGGTCGCGCTTGCCGACAACGTGCTGACCGCGCGCGACGAACTGGCCGCCTTTTCGCTGACCACCGGCCGCGAACGCTGGGCCTTGCAGGCGATGCGACAAC
>DAINPV010000404.1:0-3030 GCA_036743315.1 bacterium
GGTCACGTCCACGACCATCTCGTTGGCGAAACACTTGCCCATCGCCGATTCGTAAATCGATGGGAAACCTCGTCCCGCGCCCAACGCCGCACGATAAACCATCAGCCGCGCCGCATCGAGCTTCATCGCCATGTTCACGATCTTGAATTGGATGTCCTGAAATTCGCAGATCTGCCGCCCGAAGGCGCTGCGTTCGGTGGCGTAACGGCGCGCTTCTTCCACCGCGCCGCCGGCCACTCCCAGGCACATCGCCGCGTTGCCGCACCGCTCCAGGTCGAAGGTGGTCATCAACTCGCGGAACTGTCCCTGACGAATGACCACGTTTTCCTTGGGCACGCGCACGTCTTCGAAAATCAGGTCGCACGAGGGCATGCCGCGCAACCCCATGAATTCCTCCTGCCGGCCGAAGGAAAATCCTGGCGCGCCCTTTTCCACCAGCACGCCGCCAATGCCGCCGTAGCCGGGCTTGTCGCCGAAGCGGCAGTAGACGAAATAGTGGCTGGCCTCGCCGCCGCCGGTGATGAAGGCCTTGCGGCCGTTGAGGATGTAATCGTCGCCGTCGGGCGTGAGCTTGGTCGAGAGCGAGACGAGGTCCGAGCCGGCGCCCGGTTCGGTCATCGAAACCGATACGCTCGACTCCCCTTTGCACACGCCGGGGATGATCGCGCGCTTCTGCTCCTCGGTGCCGAAATTGTTGATCACCTTGACCGGGCCGACGTTGGATTCGAACACTGGCGCGGCGATCATCGGGCTGAATTTCGCCAGTTCCTCGATGGCCAGAATCGCGTTGATGCCCGGCTGGCCGCCGCCGCCGTATTCGGGCGAGAGCGTCATGCCCAGCAAACCCAGCTCGGCGTATTTGGTCATCAGGTGACGAGGGAACTCGCCGGTGCGGTCGATCTCCACCGCCAGCTCTTTAAACTTTTCGCGCTGCCCCATTTTGCGCAACATATCGACGAGCATTTGTTGTTCGTCGTTCAGATTGAAATCCATCGCGTATCCTCTCTATAGCAACGTGGTCAAAGTTCGAATGTCGTCGGTTCGGTCCAGCGCCAAGGTCGCCGCGGCGACGGCCTGCACTTTCGGTCTTTGTTCCGGCGCCGCAAAACGCGCAAGTTTGGCGGTCAGATCCGCCGCGGTCATCGGGTCGCGCGGATCGCCCTTGGGCGTATCGATCTGCCGAGCCAGCGTCGTGCCGTCGGTCAATTTGATTTCCACCCGGCTGGCTGTATGCACGGGGTACATCTCGCTGAGCGTCGCATCCGGATGTACCCTGACCTTGCCGGCCAGCGCGAGCACCTCGTCGTCGGCAATGCGCTCGCGGCGAAACTGTGCGGGACCCATGTCGCCGTCGAGCAGGCAAGCCGCCGCCACGTAGGGAATGGAAAATTGGGCGGCGACGAAGGAACTGTCTTTCGCCACGCCTTTGCTCACGGCGATCGCGGCGATCATGTAAGTGAACACGTCGATCGCCGCGATGTCGGCGACGGCAAAATCGTGTTCGGCGCGCAACGCCAACGCCGCCTGCGCGCTGCCGTGCGTGTGGCGGCATGCGGTGTAGGGTTTGAAGTAGATGTCGTCGATCGAAAACGATTTCCCCAAACCGGCGACGATGCGCTCCGGGTTGGCGTTGTTCTTCGTGGTGATCTGCAAAAAGCCGCCGTTGAGCGACGAGCCTTCCAGCACATACGGCGCGCCGGTGATGCCGGCCCGCGCCAATCCCGCCGCCGTCAGGCCGACGCTCGCCGCCTGCCCGCCCTGTAGAATTTTCGCGGTGTACCCGCCCATCAGATGTTCGGCCATCGACAACGGCGCGAGGTAACCGGCGTTGCCCAGCGCATGCAACATAAGCTCCGCATCGGCTTGCTGTAGCGCGGCGACCGCCGCGGCCGCGCCGAACGCGCCGCAGGTGCCGGTGGGCAAAAAGCCCGACAGCGTGTGCGCCGGATGAACCGCCGCGGCAATGCGGCCGGCAACCTCGTAACCGACGACGATCGCGGTTAATACCTGCTTGCCGCCGGCGCCCATTTCCTCGGCTGCCGCGAGCACGGCCGGAATCACCGCAACGCCCGGATGATTGCCGCCGAAGCGCAATCCATCCTGAGCTTCCAGCGCTTCGCCGCCGACGCCGTTGACGAACGCGGCTGCCTGCGCGCCGGTGGAAAATCCCGCACCCAGCACCGTCGCCGTCGCGAGTCCGCCGTCTGCCCGGTAATAATCGACCACACGCCGCACTTCATCCAATTGCAGCGAGCCGTAGACGTTCGCGAAAAAATCGAGCAGGCAGTGCTTCGCTTTCTCCACCGTCGCCGCGGGCAGATCGTCAAAGGTCAGCGCCGCACAAAAGTCGGCGAGCTTTTTGGTTTCGTCCATTTGATCACCCCTTGCCGTCACACATAGCCGCGCCCTTCGTAGAGGCGAATCATCCGATTCGGATCGAGGATCTCGCGCAGAGCGCGGATTTCCTCGACGCGCGGCGGTTCGGTTTCGTGCACATCGTCGGCCACGTTGAGCTTCCACGGCGTTAGCTTCACCACTTCCTCGACGCTTGAATCCGGGTGGTACGATTCCAGGTACGCCTCGCCGGTGGCTTTGTCGAAACGCAGGACCGCCTTGTTCGTGATGATCACCTCCGGACCGGTGTCGGGCGGCAGGCCCCAACGCTCGCGCGCGCCGGGCCCGTCGATGTACCCCGGCGTGGTGATGAAATCCACGCGCTCGGTCAGCCGCCGCGTATCATGCAGGGCGATGATGAGGATTTTCTTGGCCAGCGAACCGATGGGATTTGCGCCGCCGCTGCCGGGCAGTCGGCTTTTCGGGTGTTCATAATCGCCGATGACCGTCGTGTTGATGTTGCCGAATTTATCGACCTGGCTGCCCGAAAGAAAACCGATGTCCACCCAGCCGGCCTGCAGAAACATGCCCATGATTTCCACCAGCCCGCCGATCATCGCCGCGCCCGGATTCAAGCACGGATCGCCCACCGACAGCGCCGGCCGCTTGGGCTGCGCGTCGTACACGCCCGACTCC
>DAINPV010000405.1:0-2957 GCA_036743315.1 bacterium
CGTTTCCAACAGCGGCGAAACCGAGGAAGTGCTCGCCCTGCTGCCCGCGCTGCGTCGGCAGGGTCTGCCGATCATCGCGCTCACCGGCGGTATTGAATCGAACTTGGCGCGCACCGCCGACGCCGTGCTGGACACCTCCGTCGTCGAAGAGGCCTGCCCGCTGGGTCTGGCGCCGACGGCCTCGACCACGGCGCAATTGGCGATGGGCGACGCGCTGGCCGTGGCGCTGCTCGAAGAGCACGGCTTTTCGCAGAAGGACTTCGCGCGGTTTCACCCGGCCGGCCGGTTGGGCAAACGCTTGCTGATGCGTGTGTCCGATTTGATGCACACCGGCGACGATCTACCGCGCGTGCGGCCCGACACGCCGGTGATGGAAGTGCTGATGGAAATGTCGGCCAAGCGTCTGGGCATCACCGCGGTGGAAGACGAGCACGGCGCGTTGCTGGGGGTGATCACCGACGGCGACCTGCGCCGGGCGCTGCAAAAATTCAACGATCTCTCAACGCGCAAGGCCGCCGAACTAATGACCTCGGCGCCCAAGACGATTCACCCCGAAGCCCTCGCCTCGCGCGCGGCGCACGTGATGGATAAAAATTCGATCAGCGTGGTGTTGGTGCGCGATCAGGAAACCGACCAGATCGTCGGTATGTTGCACCTGCACGATCTGCTGCACGCGGGCATCATTTAAGATCTAACAACCGCAATCCGTTTCGTCATCGTCATCGTCATCCGCGGCGTCGTCATCGTCATCGATAACATCGTCATCGACATCGTCGTCGTTGTCGTCGTCGACCGCGTCGTCGTCGAACGAATCGTCATCGTCGACGACGTCGTCGTCGGCAGTATCATCATCGGCCGGCAATTCGCCGTATTGCTCGACGATCGCCAGCGGTTCGGGAAAGTCGCCCAGGCGCATCCCACCGACGGCGAACAACGGCCCAGCGGCCGAACCGACGCGGTAACGCGGCTCGGCGGCGGCGGGACCTTCCGTCCAGGCGTCGTCGTCCGGATCGTAAATCCAACAGGCAGCGGAAACGGCTTGATCCTGCACGCCGTGGCAGGCCAGCACTTCGCCGTCGAGCGCGCCGGCGGCGCCGCCCCACCAGGCGACAGGCAACGCGGCGATCATCGTCCATTCGTCGTTCACGGGATCATACACCTCGCCGGAGGCCAGGTGCTGCGGCGTCGGTTCGTTCGCATCGATGCCGCCGTACACGTAAAGCAGACCGTCCAGCACCGCGCTGCCGTGATAGCGTCGCGCGATATTCAGATCGGCCGTCCGTGTCCAAGCGTCGTCGGTCGGATCGTAACGCCACACCTGCGCCGAACTGACATCATACTCGTCGCCGCCGCCGACCAGGTACAGTGCGCCATCGAGCGCGTCGAGCGTGTGACCGTACCGCACAACCGGCACGGTCGCGCCGGTCGACCAGGCGTCGGTCGCCACATCGTACAGCCGCAGATCGTCGACCAGTTCCGCGCCGTCGTAACCGCCGGCCAGGAAAATCGCACCGTCGGCGAACGCCGCTGCCCCGTTGGTCAGCGGTGCAGGCATCGGCGATAAAGCCAACCACTGCGCACCGTCATACATTTCCGCGGATTGTTCGACGTATACCAGATCGTCGCCGCCGAAAACGAAGACCCGCCCCAGGTCGTCGACCGCCGCTAGCGGATCGACGCGCGGCGCGGACATTTCCGGCAGCGTGGTCCACTGCGCCAGCGCGGGCGCGCCCAGCAACATCGCCACGAGCGTCAACCACACGCGCGCCTTCATCGTCCGCTTCCTTTATGCGCCGTCGGCGCGACGGCGCTGTCGGGCGGATACTCGATGAACAGCGAATACGGCCAATGCCCGTAGGTCGAATATTGCATGGTGTAAGCCTGCTTGGACATGTCGATCTCGTCGATTTGCGCGTAGATCGACCAGTCGGTGGTGAAGTACGGCAGCGCCTGCGGATCGTCGCCGAGGGACAACTCGGCGATGAAACCGGTCGCGCCGTTGGCGATGGACGCGGCGGGCGAAAATTCAACGCTGAGCGTCGCCGGTTCGTTGACATCGTAAGTCCATGGGTCGACGTACACGTCGGCCGAAGCCGAAGCAATCGGTGTGGCGTCCGGCGAATCCTCGCGCACGCGCAAGGTGACCGCGTTTTCCGTCGACGTGCGCCCGGGCACGTCGTACAAGACGACCTCCAGCGTGACGGTCGCAGGCGGGCTGATCGCTTCGATCGACGTGATCGACACGAGCGCGTCGTTGGGATACCAGTTCAGGTCCAGTACAAAGCGCCCGTCCTCCACGGTCAATTGCTCGGGCAGATAGTGGGCCAGCGACTGGATGACGCCGGACTTCATCATCTTCGCCGACCAATTGGGGAAGACATCGTAGTAGCCCTGCCCCGCGGCAAAGGTGAGCATCATCGTCGGGGACAACAAATAAAAATCTTCGGCGTAGTAGGTATCCCAAAACGCCGGGGTGATCGCCGGACCGGTCAGCAGGCGCAGCAGTTCGTCCCAATCGATGGTCAAGTCGGCAAAGGGCGTGGGATCGGTGAAACCGGAAAGGGCGAAGCGATAGACGGCCTCGCCGCCGTTGTGCGCCACCGGGATGCGTCGCGGGTCGGCCAGGAAATACGCCGCCCATTGGGCCGCACGCCGCGGCGAAATTTTCACGCGCACGCCGAAATATTCCTCGTACATGGCCAGGTAAAAGTTGGTCGCTTCCAGCAAACGCCGGCGACCGTCCTCGTGCAGAAAAAAGTAATCGATCATCTCCCAATAGATGTCGAAGGCCGGCTCCATGAATTCCAGGCCGCCTTCGATGAGCGTTTCGACCTCGCCGGCCGCATGATCGTCGAAGGAGCCGACGACGATATCCAACTCGCCGAGGCGCCCGCGCACGGCCAGGTGCTGCACGAGCATATCCTGCGCAACGATGTCGCCGCAGTTGTGCATCAGGT
>DAINPV010000406.1:0-2914 GCA_036743315.1 bacterium
CACCTACAGCGCGGTGAACCACCTGCCCTTTTTCGTCATGTACAACCACCTGGTCGGCGAGGACGCCACGCTGCTGCAGCGCGACTTCTGCGTGATGGGCCCCAATTGCACCTGGTCCGAAGTCGAGGTGGTCAATCCGGTCGACAATCCCAAGCTCTACGAGCAGAGCGAATGGTTCGTGAAGATCCGCCTGCCCAACGGCGCCGCGCCGCCGATCGACGACGCCAACAGCGAAGGCTTCATCAACGGCCTGATGGCCCCGGTCTGGGGCGACGGCCTGCTCGCCTGGGAATGGCTGACCAGCCCCGCGTACCCCATGTTCACCCAGCACTGCGCCGATACGCTGGTGCACATCGTGGCCACCTACGATGACGACGTGACCCCCACGCCGCCCGACGGCTGGTTCGGCCCGAACTTCCTGCTGTATGACGCCGGTGAAGCGGTCTTCCGCAGCGGCTGGGGCGAAGACGATTCCTGGATGCTCTTCCTCGCCGAAAACGGCCAGGCGCGCACGGCCGGCGCGGGTCACGAGCACGGCGACAACCTTTCGGTGTCGCTGTTCGCGCGCGGCGAATCGCTCCTGCTCGATCCGGGCTACATCAAGTGGGAAGAGCACGCGGTCGTCATGCTCGGCAAGCACCACAACGTGCCGACCGTCGACGGCAACGCGCCGCCCGCGCCCCATCCCGTCATCCTCGTCGGCGGCAACGACGCCTTCATCGTCGACGGCATGACCGACGCCGCCGCGCCCTTCGTCACCGGCCAAGGCGCCTGGAACGATGCGCGGTTCGAACGCACGGTGTTCTTCCCCGACAGCGACTACCTGATCGCCGTCGACGACATGTCCGCGGACGAAAACCACACCTACGGCGTGCTCTGGCACGGCAACGGCGGCGGCGACAGCGGCTATCCGTTCACCCTGCTGGCCGACGGCGGCTCGTGGCAGCCGGAAAACGCGGGCGTGGACGTGCACGTGAACTCCAGCGTCGGCGACATCGTGCTGGACACCTCGATCAACATCCACTCGTTCACCTACGGGCAGATGATCGAGCACGTCAGCCTGTCCGCGCAGGTCGACACGCAAGCCCAGCGCGCGCGGATCGTCAGCGTCGCCACGCCCTACAATCTGACCAAGGAAACGCCGCGCACCGTCGCCTGGGACGCCATGGACAATGCCATCGCCGCGCGCATCGACGGAACCGACACCGACTTCCTCTTCGCGCAGGACGTGCGCCGGGTGCGCAACCTGACCGCCGCGCAGACCGGCTCGGTCGCCGTTTCCACCAGCGCGCGCACGCTGCTGCTGCGCACCGACGCCGCCGCGAGCGCCGGCCATGCCTACGTCGACGGCGGGCACTACCTCGCCCTGGGCGAGCGGCAGGTCTGGCAGTTCGGTTACGACCGCCGCGTGTGGGTCGACTGGTCCGGCGACGCCTGGACCTTCTCAGTCGGCCCGGAAGGCGGCATGGTCGCGGCGTTCCTTAACGAGATGCCCGCCATCGACGCCGACCCCGGCGTGAAGTGGATCTATCAAAACAAAATGCTGCGCATCTGGGCCCCGGCCGACGCGAGCTTCACCGTCACCCTGGATTGATCATGGCCAAAGGCGAAAAGACGATCGCGGTCAACCGCAAGGCGGGTTTCAACTACGAGCTGCTCGACCGTTTCGAGGCCGGGCTGGCGCTGGTGGGCACCGAGGTCAAGGCGCTGCGCGAAGGGCGCTGCAACCTCTCGGACGGCTACGTGGACATCCGCCACGACGAGGCCTGGCTGATCGACGTGAACATCAGCGAGTACTCGCACGGCAACCGCGAAAACCACGACCCCAAACGACCGCGCAAACTGCTGATGCACAAGCGGGAGATCATGCGGCTGGCCACCAAGATCCTCGAACGCGGCCTGACCTGCGTGCCGCTGCGTCTCTACTTCACCGAAGGCCGCGCGAAAATCGAAGTCGCCCTCGCCCGCGGCAAACAAAAAGGCGACAAACGCGAAACCATCCGCCGCCGCCAGGAAGAACGCGACATGGAACGCGACATCAAGGGGAGAAGGTAGAAGGAATACTCATACTTTCATTTATTATTTTACTCTTCGAACATATCAAGAACATCTTTACTTAATTGCTTCTTTTCAACTAACTTTTCACACAACGGCCTAAGCGCTTGAAAATCATCCTCTTCCATGCTGGCCGGTTTTATTTCATTACGCAAGAAAAATATTAGACCACCAATTTTTCTTGAATATTCCACAATGCCATCTTCCCTACGTTGAACAGCCCCTTTTACATTATAGGATAAACGATCAGCATTTTTACCTTCCCATTCTGCTTTATTTATTATCTCAAGACGATCAAGGTCCATAAGACTATCAACAAATTCATAAAAATTATAAAAGCGTGACATTATTTCTCCTTTGTAAACTTTATTCTTATTATAATTATCACTTCACTTAATTGAGATAAACCACTCTCAATAAAACTATCCATTTAATATTATTAATTCATCTTAATATCAACATTAATATTCCAAGAGCGCTCTTGTCCAAAATAGCTTAGGGCCGCCGGTAGAGCCGCTTCTGTCATCCCGACGGAGAAGCGCGTCAGCGCAACGATTGGCCTATCTGCCATAGCTCTAGCGGAGAAGGAAGGAATCCCTTTCCGACACCCACGAAATCTTTCCTGACTTCCAAATCGGGATACCCAGAGCCGACAAGCCCCGCAGGGGCGGATGGTCAGGTACGAAGGGCGACAGAGACTGTCGATAAATGCGCCGACAGGCGACAAACAGCCCCGTCAGGGGCGATAGAGGGTAGCCCGGTGCGTAAGCGCCGGGCAAAAAAGCCCATTTTTCCCCCAAGCCCCGGAGGGGCGGCAGACTCACTCTTTCTCAAAACGAGAAAATCGACAGTCTCGACA
>DAINPV010000407.1:0-2889 GCA_036743315.1 bacterium
CAAGGCGATCGAAGACCTGGGCAGCGCCGTGTCCGTCAGGCAGCCGCTGCCCAGGTCTTCGATCGCCTTGACGCCCTTGGCATGCGCCAGCTCGGCCAGTTCCGCGCCGGTCACCGTTTTGGTGAAACCCTGAATGCGATAATTGCTGGTGTGTACTTTAAGCAATAAGGATGTGCGTTCGTTGATCGCCTTTTCGTAATCGGCCAGGTGCGTGCGGTTGGTCGTGCCGACCTCGACCATCATCGCGCCGGAGGCGGCCATCACGTCGGGAATGCGGAAACTGCCGCCGATCTCGATCAACTCCCCGCGGCTGACCACCGCCTCGCGATCTTTGGCCAGCGAACTGAGGGCCAGCAGCACCGCGCCGGCGTTGTTGTTGACCACCAGGGCGGCTTCGGCCCCGGTCAATTCGCAAAGGATCTCCTCGACCAACGTGGTGCGGCTGCCGCGGCGTCCGGCAGCCAGGTCGTATTCCAGATTGCTGTAACCGCGCGCGGCCTGCATAACGGCGGCGACGGCCGGTTCGGCCAACGGCGACCGTCCGAGGTTCGTATGCACGACAATTCCCGTGGCGTTGATCAGCCGCGTCAGGCGAGGGCGATCATGGCGGCGAATGCGCTCTTGGACAGCCCGATAAAACGAAACGGCATCCACCGTCGCCACCTTGCCGGTCAGAATCAGCGCCCGCAGATGTTCGATTTCATCGCGCAGCGCCCGCACCACCAGTGAGCGCGGAAAGGCATCCACGACCGCCGCCAGTTCGGGTGCGTGGATCGACTCGCCGACTGCCGGCAATGATTGCAGTAATTTCTTGCGTTTATCGGTTGTCATCGGCGCCAATCATAGAGAGTTGTCCCCTTTCAGGCAACCGAAAAGAAATGGTTTACGCAGCAAACGACTAACTACTTGAATTTGTGCATTTATTTTTTGGATCAGCCAAAGGCGAATAGTTATTCTTTGACGCAAAACACGAATATTCCGTTTGTGGAAGTCGATCTAACCCGGGAGAAAGAAAAAAATACTTGACAATTCGCGGGATATCCTCTATGTAAGCGTCCTTCGAAACCGCAATGATGCGGAAGGGAGTCATTTATGTACGCTTTGATTGAAACCGGTGGCCAGCAGTTCAAAGTGCAGGAAGGCCAGACGATAAAAGTCGAGCGGATTGAAGGTGAAGTCGGCGCGCAGATCGAACTGGATAAAGTCCTGTTGGTGCGCTCCGACAGCGACGTGAAAGTGGGCGCTCCGTATCTGAACGGAGCCAAGGTGCTGGGCGAGATCGTGGCTCAGGACCGCAACAAGAAGGTGGTCATCTTCAAGTACAAGCGCCGCAAGGACTATCACAAGAAAGTCGGCCATCGTCAGCCCTACACCGCGTTGAAAATCACGAAGATCACGAGCTAGGAGGTCCGTCATGGCGCATAAGAAAGCCGGCGGCAGCAGCCGCAATGGTCGCGACAGCAGTGGCCGTCGCTATGGTGTGAAGGTGTACGACGGACAGACGGTGCCGGGCGGCTCGATCATCATCCGCCAGTTGGGCACGCTGATCCATCCGGGCGAGAACGTCGGCATGGGCCGCGACTACACGCTGTTCGCCAAGGTCGACGGCACGGTGAAGTTCACCCGCTGGGGCAAAGACCGCAAACGGGTTGAAGTCATTCCCTTGGAAGAGCCGGCGACTCCGGAAAACTAACCGAAAAGAAAAGAGCAACCAAGGCCGCTCGTTTTGCGACGAGCGGCTTTTTTTATGTTACACTGCAAACATCCCCACAGGACGAAGGCGACAAGCCGATAGTAGGCGATCATGAAATTTGTGGATGAAGCGAAGATTTTTGTCGAATCCGGCGGGGGCGGCAACGGCTGCGTCAGCTTCCGCCGCGAAAAATACGTGCCCAAAGGCGGGCCGGACGGCGGCGATGGCGGCAGCGGCGGCAGCGTGATTCTGGTCGCCGACTCCTCGAAGAACACGCTGATCGACCTCAAGTTCAAACCGCAAATCCGCGCCAAGCGCGGCCAGCACGGCAAAGGCAGCGGCAAACACGGACGCAAAGCGGAAGACCTGTTCGTCCATCTGCCGCCGGGCTGCGTCATTTCCGATTTCGACACCGGCGAGGTGCTGGCCGATCTGGACCGCCCCGGCACACAATGGACGGCCGCCGTCGGTGGACGCGGCGGGCGCGGCAACACACGGTTCATGACCAACGCCGACAAGGCGCCGACCTATTGCGAAGAAGGTCAACCCGGCGAACAGCGCTGGCTCAAGGTCGTGCTCAAAACGCTGGCCGACGTCGGCCTGCTTGGATTCCCCTCGGTCGGCAAATCCACCTTGATCGCGGCGATCAGCGCGGCGCGGCCGAAAATCGCGGCCTATCCGTTCACCACGCTCTCGCCGAATCTGGGCACCGTGTATCCGGAGGGCGAACACAGTTTCGTCGTCGCCGACATTCCTGGCATCATCGAAGGAGCCAGCGAAGGCGCGGGGCTCGGACTGCGCTTTTTGCGGCACATCGAGCGCACGCGGCTGCTGGTGCACATTCTCGATCTCGACGAGCACACCGGACGCGATCCGTTGGCCGACTTCGACGCGCTCAACGGCGAGCTGCGCGCTTACAGCGAAGAACTGGCGCAGCGGCCGCAGATCGTCGTCGCCAACAAAATCGATATTCCCGCCGCCGAAGAGGCTTTGCAGCATCTGACCACAGCATTGAACGAGCGAGGCATAAAAATCTATCCCGTCAGTGCGAAAGCCGGAATGGGCGTGGAAACCCTGTTGAAGGCCATCGATGCCAGGTTGCAGGAAATGGAACGCGAACACGAGGATTGAACCATGCGCTACGCCGTGATCATGGCCGGCGGCGACTCTCGCCGCATGGGCAGCGACAAGGCGAG
>DAINPV010000408.1:0-2862 GCA_036743315.1 bacterium
GCCAAGCCCGAGGTGGCGCGGCAGGCGTTGGCGGCGGGAGCGAACATTATCAACGACATCACCGCGCTGGCCGATCCGGCGATGGCGCGGGTGATCGGGGAGATCCGGCCGGGATTGGTGTTGATGCACATGCAAGGCGAGCCGCGCACGATGCAACAAAATCCGAATTACGAAAATCTAATCGAAGAAGTGAACGACTTTCTGGCCGCGGCTGCCTCACGCGCCCTCGCGGCCGGCGCGACGGCGGAAAATATTGTCATTGACCCGGGCATCGGTTTCGGTAAAACATGGGAGCACAATCTTCAACTCATTCGCGAAACCAAACGTTTTACGGAGTTGGGGTATCCGGTTTTAATCGGGCCGAGCCGCAAACGGTTCATCGGGGAATTGACCGGCAAGGACGTGGATCGGCGGCTGTACGGTTCCATCGGGGCGGTGGCGGCGGCCGTCGTGTTGGGTGCGCGCATCGTGCGGGTGCACGATGTCGCCCCCATGATCGACGCTGTGCGCGTCGCCGAGGCGATCGTCGGGATGGATGAATGAACGCCAACAGCATCACCAACTTGATCGAAACGTTTCGCAGCATGAACGTGGTCGATGCGCTCGACATCGCGATTGTCGCGTTGATCACCTATCGCGTGTTGATGATGATTCGCGGCACGCGGGCGTTGCAGATTTTGCTCGGCCTCGGCTTTATTTTCCTGTTTTATGTCGCCAGTCAACTATTCGGCCTGTACACGCTTAACTGGTTGCTGTCCTCGTTCCTGGGAAGTTTGATCCTGGTCGTTGTCGTTCTGTTCCAACAGGAGATCCGCCGCGCCCTGGCCCGGTTCGCGCAAAACCCGTTCAACATCGCCTCGCCGGTGAACATCGAGTTCGCCGAGGAACTCGTGCGCTCGACGACGGCGCTAACCAACCGGCGCATCGGCGCGTTAATCGTGTTGGAAAAGGAAACCGGCCTCAACGAGTACATCGACGAAGGCGTCCAACTCGACGCGCAGGTCAGTCGCGAACTGTTGGTCAGCATCTTTTTGCCGTCGTCGCCGATTCACGACGGCGCAGTGATTATCCGCAACGGGCGCATCGTCGCCGCCGGCTGCTTTTTCCCGCTGGCGACCGACGTGGAACTGGACAAGGATCTGGGGACGCGCCATCGCGCGGCGATCGGCGTGTCGCAGGAAACCGACGCCTTGGTGCTGGTCGTGTCGGAGGAGCGGGCGCAGGTCAGCGTCGTACATTACGGACGCATCACCAGCAATATTGCCAGCGATCAACTGCTGGATTTGATCCACCGGCATTTTGGGTAAGCCATGTTGAAACGATTGAAAACCTTCTTTACTGAAAACCTGGCCATCAAATTGCTGAGCGTCGGCTTCGCCATCGTGCTGTGGGTCTTCGTCAGCTTGGGGCAGACCGAATCGGAACTGCCCAAAAAGGTGCGCGTCGAATTGAAAAACCTGCCGGCCGATCTGGTGCGCAGCAGCGACATTCCGGCGGAAATCGAAATCAAAGTCAGCGGCACGCACACCGTGCTGCGCGATATCGACGACGGCGAACTACGTTACGTGCTCGATTTGAAAGGAGCGCGTGCCGGGCGGCGCATCTACAAAATTTACACGCCGCGCATCGAAGGCATTCCCGGCGGCGCGACGATCACCGAAATTACCCCGACCCAGATCGAATTGCAGCTATCCGAGCGCGTCAACAAGACCGTCCGCGTCAATCCGATCCTCCGCGGCAAACCGATCGAGGGCAAAGAGGTGCTCGGTCGGACCGTCGTCCCCGAGTTTGTCGAGGTCACCGGCGCGCGCGAGGAAATCGAAATTCTCAACACGGTCGATACGGAAATCATCGACATCGAAGGGCGCAAGGATTCATTCTCCTTGCGCGTCGGTCTGGATCTGATCGGCCGGCATGTCGAACTGGCGCAAAAACAAGATGTGCTGATCAATGTGTACATCGGCGCGCCGCAGGTCAAACGCATGTTTCCCGGCGTACCCATCGAGGTTATCAACGCGCAGTACAAATACAGCGTCGAACGTGAGCGGCTGGATGTGCAGCTCGAAGGCTCGCAGGAGGAGCTGACGCGCATCAATCCGGAAGATCTCAAGTTGGTGCTCGACGCCGCCGCGTTGGAGCCAGGTCTGCATACGGTCGAACTCACTTTGGTTTTGCCCGAAGGCATGCGGTTTCGCAACATCGAGCGACCGCGGGTGAAAATCACCGTTACCAATCGCAAAATACTGAAGAAGAACTAAGGGTTTTACCGGCGATCCCATCCGAAGCTTTCCGACAAGTTGTCCATGGGCGTCGCCTGATACGGGAGGGAAGAAAGTGCCGCCGAAACTGTCCATCAATATCGACCATGTCGCCACCGTGCGCGAAGCGCGCAAGATCGATCAACCCGATCCCGTTTTTGCCGCCGGACTGGCCGAACTGGCCGGCGCTGACGGCATCACCTGCCATCTGCGCAGCGATCGCCGACACATCCAGGATCGCGATCTGGAATTGCTGCGTAAAACGGTCAAGACGCGCCTCAACGTCGAAATGGCGCCGACGCAGGAGATGATCCGCATCGCTTGCGAAGTACGGCCGGACATCGTCACGCTGGTGCCCGAACGGCCCGAGGAAATCACCACCGAGGGCGGATTGAACATCAACCACAGCAAAGAAGCGATCCGCACCGCCGCGAACCTGCTGCACGAGCATGAGATCGAACTGAGCATTTTCATCGACCCGGTGCTCGATCAGGTGAAAGCCGCGCGCGACGTCGGCGCAAAGGTGGTCGAAATCAACACCGGCCGCTATTGCGAGGCGATGCGACCGGCGGACGTGGAAAAGGAATTCCGTCTGATCCTCGAC
>DAINPV010000409.1:0-2856 GCA_036743315.1 bacterium
TCCTACTTCAAAGCCCCGCTTTTCTGGTTACTCAGCTTTTTAAATGTCTAAAAAGCGAGGCGGTTGCCGGCGACGCTCTCCAACGTCATCTGCATCAGACGCCGCGCTTTCATCGGTTGTCCGTTTTCGATTTGAATGCGCCGCCACAGCAGCCAGGCGCGCGTGTCGCCCGGTGCCAGACGCAGTCCGGCGAGCAGCGCTTCCTCCGCCTCATCGTTGTGTCCGGCGCGTTGCCGCGCCTCGGCCAGATAGAACCACCCGTCCGGCAATGACGACGCCAGTTCAGCGACCTTCGCAAAATGACGGATTGCCTCGCCGGTTTCATTGCCCTTAAGCGCGATGCGTCCGAGCCCCAGATACGCTTCGGCCAGATGATCGTCGTTCTTCGCGGCCAGCACGGCGCGAAAAGCTTCGCGTGCGCCGTTGAGATTGCCGTTTTCCAGGCGCATGCGGCCCAGCGTCAACAGCAGTTGCGCGTCGTTGGGCCAGCGGCGCAGCGCGTTCTCGACGATGGTCACCGCACGCTCGGCGTGCCCCAGTCGTTGATGGCAACGGGCGAGCATCGTCACCGCTCCGGTGCATTCGTCGCAGATTTCCACTACCGGCCGCAAGTGCGCCGCCGCTTGGTCCGCCTGGCCGCCGTCGAGGTGGAGTTCGGCCAACGCAATGCCCACCGCCACGCGTAACGCGCGCCCCGCATCGGTCGTCGGCCGGTCGGTCAGAATCTGTGCGGCCTGTTTGAAACGTTGCGCCGCCGTCGCCGCATCGCGCCGATGCAGCAATAGTTCCCCCTGCGCGTACAGTGACATGGGATTGTCCGGATGTTCTTCCAGGTCGATCGCCGCTTCGCTCCACGCACCGCGCAGGCTGCCGGAAGACAGCAATTCCAGGGTATAGGCGTTGCGTTCGTTGATCAGCGCCGGGCCCGAGCGAGCCAGCTTTTTCAACGAGCGGAGGCGCGCCAGTGCGTCGGGATCGTTGATGCGGCCGTCGCGCGGATAGGGTCGGCGGATGAAAATATCGTGCGTCGCTACCGGCGGCAGCTTGGGCGGCTTGGCCGACCATGCCGCCAAAAACGGCGAGCCCGTCATCTGTTCGCTGTGTGCAATGCCCAGATGGGTCAAGGCCAGCGGCACGAAATCCAGCGCGCTGCCGCCCTCGAAATTGCGCCCCTTGACGATCATCGGACCGAGCAGCCCGACCATGCCGCGCACCGGCGAGGCAAAATCGCCCTCTTCGTTGCGTCCCGCACGAAACTGCGGATCGCAACCGACGACCATGACCAACGTCTGCTCATCGGCCAGAGCGAGCAGATCGCCCAACACGCCGTCGATGCGGCGGATGTGTTTGCGCGCCGGTTTGCCGAAGCGCGGCCAGCGATGCTTGGGCTCCAGTGCCTGCGCGGCGCCGCTGTAATGGCGCGCACTGTTGGCGCCGTCGAAAAACACGGCCAGCACATCAAGCTTTGGCCACGCGTCTTCCGCCATTTGCGGAAACTGCGACAGCGCCGCCGCCTCGATGCGCGCGGCCACGTTCGGTCCGGCCGGCGGCTCGCCGACGTAGGGCGATTTGATTGACTTGAACGGCGGCACCGTCAGCGTCGCGCCGGGAAAGGGTACGGCCAGCCCCAGACCGCGGTAAAATGACAGATCGTCGACGGCCGTTTGCACCGTTTCGTCTACCGGCGCGCTGTGCGGCCAACCGAGCACGCCCGAGGGTCTCTGGTAGCGCGTGGCGATTTCCCACAGTGTGGAAACGGTACGCGAGGGAAGCTGCAGTTCGCCGGTTGCGACGTCGAATTGAATCGGCTTGAGAATGGCATGATCCGCGGCGGGACGCCCCGTCGCCACCGAAGCCCAGAACGCGCCGGGGTAGCGCGGCTGATTGTCTTCCAGCACGCCCCAGGCGCCCTCCTGTTGCAGGCGCGCAAAATTGGGCGCTTCGCCGGCCTTGATCATCGCGCCGAGCAGATCCCAGCTCAGACCGTCGAAGCCAATGAGCAAAACACGCGGACGCGTCGGCGCTTCTTGCCCGCAGCCGGTCGCCGCCAGCGCGACGATCAGGCTCAGCAAAAATGGAAAAATACGCCGGAGCGCCCGTCGTTTCATCGCTTCGCCGATTGATTGTTGTTTTTACGTCAAGGCTATTTGCCGGACCTTTTACCGCCCTTGCCCGCCGGCGCCCGTTTTTTGCCGTTGACTTTTTTATCGCCGGGATCGGGATTCTTCGGCGCGGCTTCGCCGATACGCTCGATCTTCTTCTCGCCGTCGCGCTCGCGGCCGAACTTGCGCAACGCGCGGGCCATCTCGTCCAGGCGCGCATCGACCAGATAATTGACCGTCCCCTTGGGGTACGTGCCGTCTTCCTTTTGCTTGCCGGCCGGCACGCCGGTCAACAACGCGATGCCCTCGTCGATCGTCTTGACGGCCCACACATTGAACTGATGATTTTTCACCGCGTCGACGATGTCGTCGCGCAGCATCAGATCGTCGACGTTCGTGTGCGGAATCATCACGCCCTGCTTGCCGTCCAGGCCGCGCGCCCGGCAGACCTCGAAAAAGCCTTCGATTTTTTCGTTCACACCGCCGATCGGTTGGATCTCGCCCTTTTGGTTGACGCTGCCGGTCACGGCGATACCTTGGTCGATCGGCAGACCCGCCAAGGCCGACAACAGCGCGTACATTTCCGTCGAGCTGGCGCTGTCGCCGTCGATGCCGCCGTAACTCTGCTCGAAGCAGATGCTGGCCTGAATCGACATCGGCTTGTTCTGCGAATATTTACCTCGCAAATATCCTGAAAGAATCAGCATGCCCTTATCATGAATTTTGCCGCTGAGCTTGCTCTCGCGCTCGATGT
>DAINPV010000410.1:0-2844 GCA_036743315.1 bacterium
CGGCATCTTGCGCATCGCCGCGGTGGGACCGGAAACGCGCCACGCGACGCCGTCGGAGGTCGCCCTGATGGCCCGCTGGCTCGAACAGGCGCTCGACGAGGGGGCCATCGGCCTGTCCACCGGGTTGCAGTATTTCCCCGGCTCGCAATCGGAAACCTCCGAGCTGATCGATCTGGCCCGCGTCGTCGCCCGCAAGCGCGGCGTCTTCACCAGCCACCTGCGTTCGTATTCGGCCACGCTGCCCCAGGCCATCGAGGAAGTCGCCACCGTTGGGCGCGAGGCCGACGTTCCGGTGCAGATCAGCCACCTGTTCTGGGTGCCCGACGTCAATCCGGTGGTTAACAAGCTGACCAACTACGCCGCCCACCTGGGCAGCAAAATCTACGAACACGTGAAGATCCCCGTCCCCTTGGACGGCGCCGCCGCGCAGATCCTCGCCGGCATCGACCGGATACGCCGCGACGGCCTGCGCATCGGCGTGGACGCCATGCCCACCAGCGCCGGCTTCACGCACCTGATCGCCTTCTTCCCGCCCTGGGTCATCAAGGGCAAAAACATGGGCGAGATCCTCGACAAACTGCGCGATCCGAAAATCCGCAAGAAGATCCGCCGCGACATCGAAAAGGGCGACACCAAGGCTTGGCCACACGATAAAAACGACACTTGGTCGATGAACTTCTTCAAAATCATGGGTTGGGGATCGGTGTCGGTCATGAGCGTAACCAGCGCGAAAAACAAAGAACTCGAAGGGTGCAACATGGTCGAAATCGGCCGCCGGTGGAAGATGCACCCCTTCGACGCCGCCTGTGAGCTGCTCCTGCAGGAAAACGGCAAGGTGCTCGTCTTCGAAACGTTGACCCACCCGGGCGACGATTTCGTCGAGCGCAGTCTGTTCGCCTCGATGGCCGACCCGAACGTTTCGATCGTCACCGACGCGATCATGATGGGCTTCGGCCGCCCGAGCCATTTGTTCTACGACTGCTATCCCAAATTCTTCCAGAAGTACGTGCGCGAACTGGGGATGATCGGCCTGGAGGCCGCCGTGCGCAAATGCACCGGCCTGCCCGCCGACAGCATGGGCCTGCCCAAGCGCGGCTACCTCAAACGCGGTTACGCCGCCGACCTGGTGCTGTTCGACCTCAACAAAATCCGCAGCAATTCGACCACCGAGCAGCCGGACGTTTTCCCGTCGGGCATCGACCTGGTGATCGTCAACGGGCGGATTGCCGTCGAGGGCGATACCTATCACGGCGGAAAACGCTACGGACAAATGATCCGGCATTGAACGAATTCGCCCGTTGCGGTGTCTTGACTTGCAAAGGGGGGCGAAATACCATCGCCTTCGCGGTATCGCAAGGAGGCTTGTGTGAGTTCCGGCTTTAAAAAATTGGCCACCGTTTTCAGCAGCCTGTTGGTCGTCGTGGGCGCATGGTTTTATCTGGACATGCCCAGCCCGAAGATCGCCGGCCTGGAACGGCCGCAGTTGACGCTCTCGGTCGGCGAGGAAGCCGCCGCGCCCGGCGCGCGTCCGGCCGCGGTGCGTCCCGGCGGCGCGACCAACGTGCGTAAACCGGCGCGCGCGACCTCGCCGGCGAGCCGCAAATCGATCCGCGATCGCCGCGCCAACCGCGCGCGCACTCGGATCGATCGTCTCAACAAAAACGAGGAAGCCGCCGCCGGCGCCGATTCCGGCGAGGAAGTCGGCGCGCCGCGCCCGCGCCGCCCCGCAGTTCGTCCGCAAGGCATGAAACGCCGCACCGCGCCGCTGAACGCCGCTTCCGGGGCGCTCGGTCAGGAAGCCGGCGAGATGGAAGGGCTCGAGGAACTGCCGCCCGAGGACGAAATGCCCCTGGAGGAAGGCGAAGGCGAAGTGCCGCCGGAACAATACGAGCAGGACGGCGGCATGGAAGAAATCATGTAACCCTTAAATCATCCGCAATGAAAAGCGGCCTTCCGAGGCCGCTTTTTTTATGCGCGCGCTCTTTGTCCCCCCCCATGGGAGCATTCAAAAAATCATACTAATTCGACCGATGAAATCGCTCGGTTCTCTTGCCGTCGCGGTCAACCATTCTTCTTGACATTTTTCCAATAAATACTTTTTAATTCAAAAGCGTTTTCCCGCCTCCACAACGGAAAGGATGCCCCATGCGACTGCTCAGCCGTTACGCGGTGCTATGCCTGTTTCTGCTCATGACCTGGCATCTTCCCCCGACTCCGTTGCTGGCGGAGGATTCGGAAGACAACGCCACCGAACTGCCCGAGGTGGTGGTCACCGCCGAGCGCTCGCCGATCGACCTGGACGACGCGGCGCGGTCGGTGTCGATCATTACCGCGCAGCAGTTCGACGAACGAATCGCGCGCACCGTTCCCGAATCGTTGCGCGCCACCGCGGGCATCCTCGTCCAGCGCACCAACCTCGGCGGCGGCTCCCCGTTCATTCGCGGCCTCGTCGGCAACCAGGTCTTGATCCTTATCGACGGCGTGCGCATGAACAACTCGACGTTTCGCGGCGGGCCGAACCAGTACCTGAACACCATCGATCCGTTCTTCATCGACCGGATCGAAGTCGTGCGCGGACCCGGTTCGGTGCTCTACGGCAGCGACGCCCTGGGCGGCACGATCAACATCATCACCCATCGCCGCGCCGACTTCGCCGAAGCCTACGGCGTCAACGGCCGCCTGATGAGCCGCTTCACCACCGGCGAACGCGAAGCGACCGAGCACGTCGGCGTCGAAAGCAACGTCGGGCAGACGCTGGGCATGGCCGTTTCCGGCAGCCTGCGCCAGTTCGGCGACATCGATCCGGGCGGCAGCAAACCGCTGCAGGCGCCCTACGGCTACGAG
>DAINPV010000411.1:0-2819 GCA_036743315.1 bacterium
ACCGCCGGCATCTGCGCGCCGGAGAGCACGAAAAACGGCGCCTGCTTCACCCCGCGGTTTTCCATCTGCATCGCGATGTCCAGCCGCGCCTGAATCGCCACCGCCAGCCGTTCCGACGCCACCAGGTTTTCCGTGCGGAACATGTCGCGCAAGATCTGCGTCAAGTCGCCGCCGTCCTCGCCGTCGTTGACCGCCTCCGCTCCTGTCGCGTTCTCACCGTTTTCGAACGCGGCCAGCGCCGCCGCCCGCGCATCGCTCGCCTGCGCCGACAGGAAATACACCTCGAAGCCCGTCGCGCTGCGGTTGTACGCGCCGTTGGCGTGCACCGACATAAACAGGTCCGCCCCCGATTGGTTGGCGATGTTCGTGCGGCCCGGCAGCGGAATGAACGTGTCGTCGCCGCGTGTGAGCACGACCTCGACGTCGGTCTGGCTTTTCAGCTTCTCCGCCAGCGCCAGCGTGATCGCCAGGTTGACGTCCTTTTCGCGCAAGCCCTGCGGACTTTTCGCCCCGGGGTCGTGCCCGCCGTGCCCGGCGTCCAGCACGATCTTGCGCAGGCTGAGCATCCGCCGTCGCTTCAATTCCGCGAACGGCCGCACCGGCAACGGCTTGGGCGCGGTGGGCGTCAGCGCCGACAGCTTGATGTCGCGTCCGAGCAACAGCGGCGTCACGCGTTCGACGAAGCTCTGCGGCACGCACAACCGGCCGTTGATGAACCGCGGGCTTTTTTCCAACGCGATCGACGCGCCGTCGACGATCGCCAGACGACAGTAGGGCGAAACCATCGCCGTCCGATTTTCGTAGCGCACCGTCAGCCGCCGTCCGGTCGTGTGCCAGAACACCGTGCAGCCCAATTCGGTCAACAACGACTCGGCGGGAAAATACACGTCTTCGCCGACCTGCAGCACTTCGCCGAGCGGATGCATCTCCTGCTCGCCGACGCACAACAAGCCCTGGCCCGCCCACGCCGGCCATGCGACCGCCGACAGGCAAACCAGCAGCGCCGCGATTATTCCTCTTCGAGCTGACAAAAGGACATGACCTCGGTATTGAATGCGTGCCCGATGTTTCCCGTATGATCGATGCAGATCAATCCCGCGCGCCCGTTGACCGTCGCGATCTCCCGCATCCCCAGTTCGCACGCTTCCCGTGCGGCTTTTCCCTGGCTGATGAAATCGGCGACGGTGTTGGCCAAACACACCTTGATGATCTTCTCCCCGATGCCGGTGCAACTGATGCCGCCGAAGCGGTTGGCGTAGGTGCCGCAGCCGATCAGCGGCACGTCGCCCACGCGCCCGGGCAGATCCAACTTCAGGCCGCCGGTGCTGGTGCCCGCCGCGATGAACCCTCGACCGTCCATCGCCACGCAGCCGACCGTCCCCAGCGCCTCTTCGTTCTGCACCATCTCGCGCAGTTTGACCATCAATTCCAGGTTGTTGTGATGCTGAAATTTCTTACGCAGTTCCAACCACAGTTCCAACTTCTCCACCGTACGCGGATCGTACGCCGCAATGCCCTGCGCCCGCGCGAATTCGGTGGCCAGTTCGCCGCTGAGAATCGAATGCAGCCCCGTGTCCTTGAGCAGCCGCGCCACCTGAATCGGATTGCGCACGTTGGAGATGCCGATCACCGCGCCGACGTTCAAATCCTGATCCATGATCGACGCGTCCATGCGCACCATGCCGTCGGTCTGCACGTAGCTGCCCGTGCCCGCGTTGAGCAACGGACTGTCTTCCATCAGCGAAACCGCGGTCACCACCGCCGCGACCGCGTCGCCGCCGGCCTGCATCGTGCTCATGCCCGCCCGCGCCGCTTGTGCGACGATCTGGTTTTTCAACTCGAATTTGGAGCCACGGGACCCGGCTCCGCCATGGCAGATGATCTTGTACATGTCCGGAACTCCCGCCGTTAAAATTCGAATATTTTCTGCAGGTCGATGTCGAACGCCTGATCCTCGTCCGCGACCTCGATCACCCGCTCGATCGTATAGCTTTCGTACACGATGACGATTTTGTTTTCTCCGGCGGGCAAAAACAGCATCGCCTTGCCGTCGCTTTCGGTTTTTTTGCTTTGCGGCGTCGGCTTGTCCGCCGAAATCTCCGCGCCGCCCAGCGGCAGTTGCGCGACGTGTAAAAACAACGTGACGCGGCGCATGCCCTTGCCCCGCACTTCCGTGCGCGCGTGGCGCGGATTGACCTGCATGCGCCGGATCGCGGTCGAGCTCGCCTCGTCCCAATCCTCGATCACCGCGTCCGCTTCGATCACCACCGTGTCGTGCGTCGGCGTGATTTCCGCCACCACCACCGCCGCCGAAGGCGGCACGTGCTGCTCGACCTGCACGTTGATCACATTGCGCTTGCTCAGCATCTGCGCGATGTTCACGAAGCGCTCGTCGCTGGAGGCCGCCAGCATTTCGAGCAGCGCCAGAAACTCCTCTTCGCCCACTTCATGATGAATCGTCACCGTGCGCAGATTGTGTTCGAGCATGATGAACATGAACGCGCCGACGGCTTCCTTGTTTTGCGCCTCCATCGACAACGGCCGGCCGTTGATCAGCAACAGGTGATGCAGCTCGGAAAGTTCCAAGGCGCTTTGCCGCCCGAGAATGCCCGGCAGCAACATGAACAGTTTGTGCACGCCTTGCGCGACCGCGCGATTGGTGGTCGGGTAGCGCGCCAAATGACCGAGAACCGTCATCCACTGTTCGATGAATTTGATGACTTCCGTCTCGGTGACATTGTCGTAAAGCTGTTTCATTGCTGACGATTCCGCTTCTTTGGTTGTTCCTGGTAATCCGCGACGATCATCCCGCCCGAACT
>DAINPV010000412.1:0-2776 GCA_036743315.1 bacterium
ACAGTCAAATCCATCGGATAGCCGCACCAGCCGTTCGCGGCAGTTACGACTCGATGGACATCGCCGTGGTCGACGCGAACGGCTGGTGCGGCTATCCGATGGATTTGACTGTGGACGGCGACGGCAATCCCCATCTGTGCTATTTCGACGACACCGGTAAGATGCTGCGCTACGCCGTGCGCGGCGCGACCGGCTGGCATCGTTATATGATCGAGGACGGCGGCAACGTCGGACTGGATTGCTCCATCGCCGTCGACGTGTCCGGCGTGGTGTCGATCGCTTATTACGACGAGGAAGTCGGCGCGTTGAAGGTGGCGCGCGGCGATGCCTCGGGCATGAGCGAAATCACGGACGACGACGATGACGACGACGATGACGACGATACGGGCGGCGATGACGACGACGTGAGCGATGACGATGACGACGATGCGGCCGACGATGACGCCGATGACGATGATAACGACGATGACGACGACGATAACGACAATGACGATGACGGCGGATACAACCCGGGCGGCGGATGCGGCTGCTGAATCCGGACCAATAAAAAAAGCGCCGATTCGCATGAACCGGCGCTTTTTATTTAACGGCGGAAATTAAAGCGTGTCGTCGTCGACGAGATCGTCGTCGGCGGTGTCGTCGTCGGTGACGTCGTCGTCGATCGTGTCGTCATCGGCCGTATCGTCGTCCGAGCCGGCCGGCTGCGGAATGTCGAAGACCGCCACGGCGTTGAGCGTATTGCCGCTGCCTTCGTCAACCGGCCGCGCCTGCATCCAGCCGCTGGCCTGACGCAGTAACAACAGCGGTTCGTCCCAATCGGAGTTGTACCCCACCGCCCAACCGCGATTCGCTTCGAGCATGTCCATATCCTGGATGAGGAACTGTTCGCCCTTGATCCCCGGCAGTTCCATTTCGCTCCAGTTGGCCGCGTCGGTCGTCGTATAAATCTGGCTCCACAAGCAATCGGCGATGGCAAAGCCGACGCCGTCGATCGTAAATTGCAGTTTGCGCACGTCCGTCGTCTTGCAGGTGGAGACCGGCACGGCCGGACGCCGCGACCAGGATTCGCTGCCACGACGCCAGAAGACGCCGATCTTCTCGCCGTCAGCAATGTCCCACCCGACCGTCCAGAACGCGCCGTCGGGGGCGAGGGCGAGATCGTTGATCTGCGTCGGCGCCTCCTCGCTGTAGGCCACGATTACGTCGCTGGCCACGTTCGAGCCGTCCCAGCGGAGGTGCTGCCAATTCCCCTCGATCAGAGCCGTCATATGCACGGCGGCGTCTTCGGGGACGGTCAAAATGGCCGTCAGCTTGGCCGCCTGGGTGGTGATCGTGCCGGTCAGGGCGATCACATTGCGCGTGCCGTCGGGCAAAATGCGTACGAGGTAACCGTTGTCCTGCGCGTCGTTGCCGGCGAACCAATACGTGCCGTCGCTCGCTAAAGCGATATCGAACAGATTCACCGTATTGGGTAGATCCGGCGGCGTCACCGTCGCCCATTGTTCGTTACTGAAGCGATAGATGTTGTGCGACGTAATGACGTATCCGAACAGCCGATGCTGAAATTTAGCCGCCACGATGGGGAAGGTCACCGCCGAGACCGTCTCTTTCAACCATTGGCCGCCCTGATAACGAAAGACGCCGTCGCCGAATGCCCAGCCGATCATGCTCAGGTCGTATTGAGTCGGCGGCGCCTCGTCGTCGTCGTCGTCATCGTCGTCGTCATCGTCGCCCGAGCAGGCAAGCGGTAGGATCGATAAAGAAAAAACGACCGTTGCGATGAGGAATAGTATGACAAATTTAATCTTCATGATTTCTCCCTGGCCAACCCGCTATTGTTTTAGCTCAAATCGCCGTTCAAAAAAAGATTCATGCAACTTTTGTTTTAAATCGGGTTTCTAACCATTAGGAGTCAGGGAAACCGTCGGTGCGTCCACAGGTTGTATTTTCGTGCGAATTGCTTGACTTCTCGAAGTTTTCGAAATACGTTTGTCGCCAATTAGACCTGACCTATGGTGGTAACTAGATGAACTTGTCATTCGTGTTGCAGACGATTATCGGGCAAACGCAGGAAGGCGGCGCCAGCGTGTGGCGACTGGTCGCGGCGGCCGGCCCGGTGGTTAAAGGCGTATTGCTGTTGCTGGTGCTGTTCTCGGTCATCAGTTGGGCGATCATTTTTCTGAAGTTTCTCCTGTTGCGCCGTGCAAAACAGGAAAGTGAAATCTTCTTGAAAATCTTCTGGGAGTCCAGACAACTGGATGAGATATACCGCCAAAGCAAGCAATTGTTGCACAGCCCGGTGGCCGACGTGTTTGCCGCCGGCTATGACGAACTGAAGCGCTTTCAATCCAAGGGTAGTGATTTCAGCGCTTCGGCCGAAAAAAACGGAATTTCACCGAAAAGCAGTACGGCGGTTAAAGATAATGTAGGTCGCGCACTCATGCGTTCGCGTAGCGAGCAGGTGACCAAGCTGGAAAAGGCCGTGCCGTTCCTGGCCACGGTCGGCAACACTGCGCCGTTCATCGGCTTGTTCGGCACCGTCTGGGGCATTATGGACAGTTTCCACAACATCGGCCTCAAAGGGCAGGCTTCGCTGGCCGTCGTCGCCCCCGGCATCTCCGAAGCGTTGGTGGCCACGGCAGTCGGTCTGTTCGCTGCGATCCCGGCGGTTGTTGCCTACAACTATTTCTCCGCTCGGCTGCGGACGCTGGAAAGCGACATCGACAGCTTCTCCAGTGAGTTTATGAATATTCATAAACTCACTGGAGAAGCTGTC
>DAINPV010000413.1:0-2759 GCA_036743315.1 bacterium
GAATTTTACTACGAGTTAGGTGGAGTGAATTTCACGGTAGCTGGTATTTATTGCCATGAAAACGTTGTTGGACCGCGAGTTGTCCGCGCTGGGCAAGGCCGTGCCGGTCACGGTGTGCCGCCCGGCGGGCGATCCGCTGCAAACGGCGTAAGGAGGATTCCTTGTCTGCTGCCGAGCAATTGAAAAGACTGCACGAGTTGCAATTGGTCGATCTGAAAATCATGGAGCTGGAAAAATTCTTCAATCTGGCGCCGGGGAAAATCGGCGAGTTGGAAGCGGATATCCAGTCGCATCGAACGATCGTCGGCGAGCGCGAAGCCGTGCTGACCGAATTGAAGACCAAGCGCCGGGAAAAGGAGCGGGTTCTCGAAGAATACGAGAGCCGGATCGAAAAGAACAAACAGCGCATGATGGCGGTAAAGACCAACGAGGAATACCACGCCATCCAGAAAGAGAACGATTCGATGCGGCGAATGATCGAGGCGTCCGAGGACGAAGCCCTGCGCGTGATGGACGACATCGACGAGGCCGAACTGGCGTTGCGTAAAGCCAAGGACCGTTTCGCCGAAATCGAATCGACCATGCGCAAGGACGTTGAACGCATTCAAAAAGAGCTGGAAGGCATCAAGGGCCGGTTGGACGTGCTCAACAAAGAGCGCGATGAACTGTTGCCGGGCATCGATAAGGATTTCCTGCACCGCTACACGCACCTGCGCAAAACGACCGGCGGCATCGCGGTCGTGCGCGTGATGAAGCGCACCTGCCAGGGTTGCCTGATGAACGTGCCGCCGCAAACGTACAACATGGTGATCCGCAACGAAGAGATCATCACCTGCCCGAACTGTTATCGCATCCTGTATTACAGCGAAGAGGATCAGCAGAACAACAACAAGCGGGAGCAGGCGGGTGGTTGATCTCAAGCGCACGGCGGTTTTGCTGGCGGCGTTGGCCGAGGAAAAAACGCTGGCGCAAGCCGCCGATGCGGCCGACCTGGATCTCGCACAGGCCCGCACTATTCTGACCGACCTTGCGGGTCGTCTGTCGATGCAGGCGAAGGAATGGGAGGCGGTTGTCGAGCAGGAAATGGTGCAGACTGAAAACGCGCGCCGGCAGATCGACGATCCCAACGCCATGGTGTTCGCCTTCGACGGCGGCAGCCGCGGCAACCCCGGGCCTTCGGCCGGCGTGGCCGTGGCGCTGGACAAGAACGGCAAAGTGCTCGCCGAGCGATATCGCTACACGCCGGAAACCACCAACAATGTCGCCGAATACCACGGCCTGCTCGAGGCGATCCGTTTGGCGGCCGACCTGGGCGTGCGACGCTTCGTCGTGCAGGGCGACAGCGAATTGATCGTCAAACAGATCAACGGCGAGTACAAGGTGAAGAACCGGGGGCTGATGCCGCTGTTCATCGAAGCCAACAAAAAGCTGCGTCAGTTCGATAAGGTTACCGTGCGTTATGTGCGTCGCGAGGAAAATGCGCAGGCCGACGCGCTGGTCAATCGCATCCTCGACGAGAAAGCGCCGAAAAAGAAAAAAGCGAAAGCAAGTTGACCCGTCGCCCGATTCCCAGTATGAAGGCAATTGCCGAAGTGGTCGGGATGGCCGCCGGTGGTTATTTCGGTAACCGCGGGAGGAAAGTCCGGGCTCCGCAGGGCAGGGTGCCTGCTAACGGCAGGCGGGGGCGACCCTAGGGAAAGTGCCACAGAAATGACACGGCCGATGGCTCGCAAGAGCACAGGCAAAGGTGAAATGGTGCGGTAAGAGCGCACCCACGACAGCCGGGGAACCGGCGGTGCGGTAAACCCCACCCGGTGCAAGGCGAAGAACGCTGCTAAGGGCGGCCCGTCCGATGCGTTCGACATGCCGCTGGAGGCGGCGGGCAACCGTCGTCCTAGAGGAATGGCCATCGTCCGGCGCGTCCGGTGCGGGACCGGCGCGACGGCGCACAAAACCCGGCTTACAAGACCACTTCGGCTCCCGTTTTCCTCTCCGGGAAACCTTTCCTGCGTCGCCCGTGTCCTACTCTTCGCTTGCCCGGTCGTTGGGCAGGTGATAGGGTTTGACGATCCGTTGGATGAACCAGGCAGGAACATCATGCACAAACGAAATTTTCTCGGCTTATCGTTGCTACTTTTCTTCCTCGTCGCTTGCGCCGGCATGCAAAAACAGACTCCCGCGCCGTATGATCCATATGCCGGTCTGAACGAGATGGAACAGATGGAATTGCAGGCGCGCGTGGCCTATCACGTGTCGCAGGGCTATCTTGCGTTGGAAGAAGGCAACGCGCCGACGGCCATCGCGCATTTCGATATGCTCGAGGAGTTGGGCGTCATCATTCCCGAAGTGCAGATCGTCAAGGCGATGATCTACATCCAGGGCAGTGCGATCGACCGGGCGATGATCGCCCTGGATCGTTCGTTGGAAGCTTATCCGGATCACGTGGACACGTTGTTCCTCAAGGCGGGCATCCTGGCGGCGCAATTCAAATACGACGAAGCCGCCGATCTGTATCGGCGCATATTGGAACTGCGGCCCGACCACGAGCAGGCCGCGATTTTCCTCGCCGCTTTGTACGAAGAAAAAAACGAAATGCGCAAAATGCGCCGGCTGTTGACGGACTTTACCCAGGACAATCCCCAAGCCGCGCGCGCCTGGTACGAGTTGGGGCGCGTGTACCTGCACGAGGAAAACTGGACTGCGGCGAAAAAGGCGTTTCTGGCGGCGACGCAAGGCGAACCGGAAAACGTGAAAGCGTG
>DAINPV010000414.1:0-2744 GCA_036743315.1 bacterium
CCGGTGGCGAGTGGTGCAAGTGGGTGCTATCCAATGCTTCATGTAGGGCGGCTTCGTCTTTCAAGGTGGGGGAGAACCGCAGACCATCGACTTCGACCTTTCGCAACTCGACGCCGAGGCATTACGCCGCATGACGCCTGAGGACGATCCGGAGCGGCTGCACTTCGAGCGCTTCCAGGGCAATCAACAGATTCCGCAAAAGGCCGACGCCTACGGCTTCCAGGATCACGACGCCGGCCGCACCACGCATCGCGCCGATCGGCCGATCGAGGAAATTCAGAATCGTCAGGGTCCGCGCGGGCCGGGCCAGGGCATGCCGCGTCCCGGCGGGCAGCGCCTGCCGAAGATCCCGCGGGTTGGCGAGGGCGTCGGTGTGGAAAGCGAACGCGGCGCGGGTGGGCATCCGGAGCAAGTCGCGCCCGGGAAACCGCGCAGCGTCGACCAGATGATCTCGCGTGCCGGGCTGCCGGCCAATCCGGGCGGCGGGGGCGACGGCGCGGTCAACGCGTACAATCCCAACGTCGGCGAGGGGGGCGACACGCTGTCGATTTCGACGCGCGAATACAAGTACATGGCCTATTTCGCCCACATGAAGGAGAAGATCGAAATGGCCTGGGTCTACCCGCAGGCCGCGCAGCAGATGGGCCAGCAGGGGATGGTCACGTTGCGCTTCACGGTGATGAAATCCGGACGGGTGCACAACGTTAGCGTGATTCGCACCAGCGGCTATCAACTGCTGGATCGTTATGCGATGAAAGCGGTCCAGGAAGCGCATTTCAATCCGATGCCCGCCCATTGGCCGGACAAGCAGTTGACCATCTCCGCCAACTTCATTTACTACCTGATCGGCGCCCGTTCGGTGCAGTAATCAAGCTTGACAGATACGGGTTGCGGAGTATCTTTAACGGCCTTATACATTGTGCTGGGTGATAGTCCGACGTACACGGGAAAAATCCAATGACAGATGGAGGAAATACGGTGGCTAAAAAGATTATTATCGCGTTATTCGTGATCAGCGTTTTGTTTCTGGGCTTTACCGTCGGCCGGTACACCAACTTCCTGCCGATGACCAAAGCCAGTTGGGCGGCCAAATCCAACTCCGAATTCGCCAAGTTGGACGAAACCGAATCGGCCCTCGCGCTGGCCATCGCCGCATCGAGCCCGACCATCGCCCAAGAGATGATCAAGAACCTCAAGCGCGGCAACATCACCAAAGATGCGATGCAGAATGTATGGCAGTTGGTGCAAAAGGCCGGCATGGGGCAGGGCGCGGGCAAACAGCGCCCGGGCAACGAACGGCCGTCCTTCGAAGAAGAGATGAAAGACGTCAAGGAATTTTCCGTCGGCAAGGACGCGTTCTCGTACGGCGCGAAAGACGCCCCGATTCAGATCGTGCTTTTCACCGAATTCCTCTGCCCCTTCTGCTCGCGGGTTGACCCGGTCATTACCAAGGTCGCCGAGCAATATGGCGAGAAAAAGGTCAACGTGACCTTCCAGACCTTCGTCGTGCACGGTGAGAAAGCCGCTTTCTGGCACCGGTTCGCCTACGCCGCCGGCAAACAAGGCAAGTTCTTCGAGGTAGCCGAAAAGCTGTTCGCCACGCAACGCGAATGGAGCCGCAAGGAAGGCGACGCGGCGTTCACCGAGGTCATCGAGCCGATGTGCAAGGAATTCGGCTTGAACCTTGCGAAAATCAAGAAGGACATGGAAAGCGACGAAATCAAGAAGATGATCGACGAGGAATCCTCGCTGGCCCGCGAACTGGGCGTGCGCGGCACCCCGCATGTGTTCGTTAACGGCCGTTCGTTCCGCGGCGCGCGCGACGAGGAATTCTACAAAAAAGTTATCGACCAGTTGCTGAGCGAGAAATAGCCGATCTCAACCACGGGAGACGATCATGGCGCTGAAAGTCTACAACACGATGGGTCGCCGCAAAGTCGAGTTCGCCCCGCTCGAAACGGGCAAGGTGCGCATGTACGTCTGCGGGGTCACCGTGTACGACCAGTGTCATATCGGCCACGGGCGCAGCGCGGTGGTCTTCGACGTGATGTTCCGCTACCTGCGTCGCCTCGGTTTCGAAGTGACGTACGTGCGCAACTTCACCGACGTCGACGACAAGATCATCGCCCGCGCCAACGAGCGCGGCATCTCGACCAAGGAATTGTCGGAAAAGTACATCGACGAGTTCTACCTCGACATGGACGCGCTCAACGTGCGGCGCCCGACCATCGCTCCCAAGGCGACCGAGCATATCGCGCAGATCGTCGACACCGTGCGCAAGCTGGAGAAAAACGGCTACGCCTACAACAACAAAGGCACGGTCTATTTTCCCGTGCGCAAGTTCGCGTCCTACGGCAAGCTGTCCGGGCGCGACATCGATGACATGCTTTCGGGCGCGCGCATCGAAGTGAACGAGGAAAAGAAAGATCCGCTCGACTTCGTGCTCTGGAAGGCGTCCAAGCCCGGCGAGCCCGCGTGGGATTCGCCCTGGGGCTCCGGCCGTCCCGGTTGGCACATCGAGTGCTCGGCGATGAGCAGTCATCACCTCGGGCAGCCCTTCGACATTCACGGCGGCGGGCAGGATCTGGTGTTTCCCCATCACGAAAACGAAATCGCGCAGTCCGAGGCGGCCGAGGGCGTCGAGTTCGCGCGCTATTGGCTGCACAACGGCTTCGTGCAGGTCAACCACGAGAAGATGTCCAAGAGCCTGGGCAACTTCTTCACCATCCGCGACGTGCTGGAAG
>DAINPV010000415.1:0-2619 GCA_036743315.1 bacterium
GCCATCCCGAGGTAGTGCACGATGTCGTTATACCCCGGTGACAAGTTCAAGGATGTCGTCCATGAATTGTTCCGGTACACGCAGTGGGCCGCCGTCAACACATGAAATTCGTCGATCAGGACTCCTGTGCATGAGCCCAAAGGCCCGCTGATCTTTACCGTCGCCCGCCATGGATAATCGGTCGAATTGTCGATGTCGATCCGGTCGTCTCGAACGCCCATCCAAGGGTCGGCCTCGTTGGTCGGAGGATTGGCATAACCGTCGTCCAACCAGCCGTGCACGGGGGAGCCGGCCGGAGACGAATGAGAATCGGTGATCGTAAACGGCCCCGTCTGCGTCTGCATGTCCCAAACAATCATTTTGTATTCGTTGGGATATGGTGGACCGTCTGTCGGATTGACAATAAATTGAGCATCGTCCGCGTTGAAGGTCTTGCCGCCTTCTCCGTTTATTGCTGTGTCCATTTTGGCGGGATCGGGTTCGTAGCCGGTACAGTCGATGTAATCCACATCGTCGGCGATTGCCGCCGTTATCCCCGTGAGACAAATCAAGGTCACCAACACGGACAGCACGATGATGCGGGCTCGGACCACTCGTCCTGGGAGGCATGTCGTTCCCATTTTCTGCTCCTTTTCGATTAATGTGGTTGACGGTCGGCCTGCAAACTGTCGGCAATCGATTGCCTGTCATATTCTGCCGTTCGTAAATATCTCCAAATTATATACACTTCATTATGCATCTTTTTAGCAAAAAAAATAGGAATCGACTGATAAACGCAAAGAATCGGCAGAACTGGAAACGAAATTCCCGGCCGTGGATTATTAGAGCAGAGTAGCCGGCGAAGTTGCCGTTCAGGCTTTCAAGTGATTTTAAACCAAAACGCCCCCGGTCTCCACCGAGGGCGCAAGGCGGTTGTTCGTCGGACTATTGATCGCCGCACGCGGCTTGCGTAGCTTGTTTTACGTATTTCTGCTTTTCGTTGTGACGAATTTTGCCTTCTTTGGCACACTGGTTCGCCGCATGTTCCACGCAACTGACGTACTGACCGTGGCTGCGGAATTCATCGCAGGGGCAAGCGGCGTCGATGTCGCAAACGTTGTCTTGATCCGACGGTTCGTCGCCGGTGTCGCCCGAGGTTCCCGGATCGTCAGGCGTACCGCCGCCGGTCGGCTCGGTCGGAGCGGGGGTCGTGGGACCAGTGCCCGGGTCGTCGCCCGTATTGGGAGTGTCCGGCGTAGTCGGCGGCGTGGTCGGCGGAGTCGCCGGCGGCGTGGACGGAGTGCCACCGCCAGAAGGACCGCACAGACCGCCCAGCGGATCGGTTCCTTTATTCGCCGCCTTCGGATGCTTGTCGTCCAACGAATAAACATACGACACTTCGCCCAGGTCGGTGGTGCTGCAAATGATATATTCCAGCGCCAAGGGGTCGGCCGACGACTTGAGCGTGGTCATGTTTTCCGCCGGGAAAATCTGGTAGCGACCGACGATCGAGTTGTGGCCGTTGCGCGAGTACATCTTATCGAGTTGCTCCAGCGTCGGCACCACTTCGTTTTCGCTGTAGAAAGCGATCGTCAACGTTTGCAGATCGCGGACCGTATTGAGCGCGTCGGTGAGCCGGGCCTTTTCCCGTGCACCGCCGAAACGCGGCAGGGCGATCGCCGTCAAAATGCCGATCACGGCCACCACGATCAAAACCTCGACCAAGGTAAAGCCCGATTCTTTTGTCTTGCTACGGAACCTCATCCACCCACTCCTTTGAAACGTTCCCCTATGAAAGCACGAGCATTGGTACGCAGGGACTATGCCAAATTGATAAAAATAAAAAAAAGCCTGCAATAATAAATAATTAACTAAAATAACAAAAAGAAATGAATACGTATTAACATTACGTATTGTAATATTTATGACAATTTTACCGAAATACTGGAAAGCTGTTAATGAAGAATTCCGGCAAATATTAGCAGATCAGTCCAGATATCCTGCCGCTGATAAAAGTCCCTGTTTCTGCTTGACCGTCATTAAACCATCATGCTACTAGGGGCGACCATTTGTCGCGGAGGCGGGCCCATGCGCATTTCGACCATCGTTGTGCTGACATCGTTGCTGATTGTAATGACCTTCGCGGTTCCCCTCCGGGCGCAGGAGGTGGATTGGGTGGCGCGCTTCGACGGCGGCGGCTCGATCGACGACATCGCGCTGGCCATGGCCGCCGACGCGTCCGGCAACGTTTACGTCGCCGGCTACTCCTACGGCCCCAGCGGCGACGACGATGTGCGCTTGGTGAAAATCTCCGCCGCCGGCGAGTTTCTCTGGACGCAGGTCTACAGCGGCGGCGTCGGCTGGGACGATGCGCGCGACGTGCACGTCGCCGCCGACGGCACGGTCACCATTGTCGGCTTCACCGCCACCGCCAAGGATTGGGACGCGTTGATCGCCCAGTACGCGCCCGACGGCACGCGCAACTGGCTGACCACCTGGGACGGCGGCGGTATGGACGACGCCAAGGCCGTCGCGCTGGACGATGACGGGTACATCTATGTGGCGGTCGAATCCGACGGCCCGGACCTGTCGGACGATATCGTCACCATGCGCCTGACCCCGGCGGGCGTGGTCGATTGG
>DAINPV010000416.1:0-2604 GCA_036743315.1 bacterium
GTTGGTGGAAAACGGCGTGATGATCGTCCAGGCCGGCGAACATAGCGAGTATCTCGGCCGCCTGGACCTGGAGGTCAGCGACGACAAGGCCAAACTCATCCGCTACAAGGTGTATCCGATCACGCCCGACCTGCCCGAGGACCGCATCGCCAAAGCGCGCCTGGACAGCTACCTCAGCCGGTTGAGTGAGATGGGCCGCGAGGTGATCGGCGAGGCGCTGACGGAATTGAACGGGCGCCGCGAGGTCATTCGCCGCAAGGAAAGCAACTTCGGCGATTTCGTCGCCGACATGATCCGCGAACGCTTTTCCACGGACGTGGTGCTGATCAACGCCGGCTCCTTTCGCGCCTCGCTGCAACCGGGGGCGATCACGGTCAACAATGTGCATGAAGTGTTTCCCTACGACAACACGCTGGTGACGATCGAGGTGACGGGCGCGGTCATCCGCGAGGCGCTGGAAACGGGCTTGCAGAAAAATCCGGAGGCGAATCCGGGCGCGTTCCTGCAGGTCGCCGGGTTACGTTACGTGATCGACAACAAGCGCGCGACGCAGATCACCATCGGCGACGCACCGCTGGATGAAACCCGCACCTACCAAGTCGCGATCAACGATTACATGTTCGCCGGCGGCGACGCTTTTACCATGTTTAAAAATGCCGCCAATGTGAAGGATACGCAATATACGATTGCCGACGTGATGATCGAGACGATCAAAACGAAAAAGAAAATCGGCGCGCAAACCGACGGACGTATCAGCCGCGCCGGCGCATGGACGGAGAATTGATTATTCCAGATTTTTGGCCAGTTCCGTGCGGATCGTTGGGACGATCAAATCGATAAACGCGCGATGCACCGGTTCGGTGACCGCGCGCACCAAATCTTTTCGGGCGGCGTCGTCCATGCCGGCCGTGCGCTCCAAGGCCTGTTGCCGCAGGGCTTCCACGACTTCCTGGTCGACCGTTTTGATGATTTCCACCAGTAACAGGCGCATGGTTTCCTCGACCACCTGGTTGCGCCAGCGCCGGTCCAACTCGTCGGCCGGCAGTTCGCCCTGATCGGCGGCGAAACGCCGCTTCCCCTCTTGATCGTTGTAGGCGCCGCGCACGCGCTCGACAACGCGCGGCCCATGCAGGCCGGCGGCGATGTTGCGCCGCGTGTCGTCGAGGGCCAGGGTGAAGACCTGAGTAAAGACTTGATGCATGGCGCGGTCAAGCTTGGCTTTGTCGTCGTCCGACAAGCCGCTCCACTTGTCGCGCGCCGTCCAGAGGATGCGGTCGAAATTCCCACGGAAGCCGGAAATCAACAACTGCTGCAGCAAACTGGGATCGTCCTTTTGATTACGCACCTGCACAGCGGGTGGGATGGTGAAAGCAAACTCATCCTCGGGTACGGCGCGAAATTCGACCTTGGCCAGCTTGAGCGCCCCCTTGGGTTCGGCGGCCGATTTCAATTCGATCTTGTCAAGCAAGCCGGTTTCCAGGTCGATGGTTGTGCGCACGTCGCGCTCGTTTTCACCGTTCTGCAAGATCACCTTCGTGCCGCTGTCGCTGATGCGTTCCGCCTCCTTAACGGCGTTGACCCAACTGTGTTGATGCGCCCGCGTGGCCATGGTGATGGAGATGTCCAAACGCTCGAAATCCAGTTCCATGTTCAGCGAGGGATAGAGGGCTCCTTCCGCGCCGTCGCCGAAGTCGGCGAGTTCCGCCCAGGTGATTGCACTCAGGCTGCGATGCACCTCGCGCAGTCCGCGCAAAGCTTCGCGACCGTCCAGGGCGATCGCCTGGGCGCGCTGGGCGTCGTAGTACAAATACCGGTCGCCGTCGAAGAGCATCACCGCGCCGAGCGGATCCAGATCCATGCGCATTTTGTCGGGCCGGCGATAACGCACGCGGATGACAATTTTCCGCTCGGAGGCCGAAACCGCCTCGTAGGTGGCGTCGAAACCGTCGATTTCCGCGAGTCGTTCCCGCAGGCGCTTGTTGACGTCATCGCGCGAGGGCGCGGCGAAAACGAGCACGGCAAGCAGGCAAAGCGAAAGGGCCGGCAGGAATGATTTTTTCATAGTTTCCATCGAATTTTCCCGGCCAGTTGCTCCCAGATGTCGGGCGGCGCGGCCAGCACCGGCCGTTTGAAGAGGCTGTTTTCCAGATAATCGTGGAAGCAGAATTCGTCACCTTTGAGCATGCGGGTCATGCCGCCGGCCTCGGACACCAGCAACACGCCCGCGGCGATGTCCCAGACGTGCGGGCGGCAAAACGCGCAACAGGCACGGCCGTCGGCGACCATCGCGAAGTGCTGCGCGGTGCTGCCCAGGGAACGCATTTTAATCGGCAATTCCATCGAATAATAACGGTGAAAGTTGCTCGGCCCGAGCGCGAGGCAGACGTCGTCGAGCGAGATGCCCGGGCGGATGTGAATCGGTTTGCCGTTGAGGGTCGCCCCCTCGCCGGCCGCGGCCAGATACATCTCCTCCATGTACGGATTGTAAAACGCGCCGAGCACCGGCTCGCAATCGACCGCCAAGGCCACGCTCACACCGAAGTAGGCCAGCCCGAGGCGGTAAGAGTCGGTGCCGTCGATCGGATCGACCACCCAGAGTTGTTG
>DAINPV010000417.1:0-2579 GCA_036743315.1 bacterium
TCAAGCCGAAGCGCGTGTGCACGGCGGCCACGGCGCGCTGAAGATTGTCCTGCTCGACAACGACCGAAACGTTCAGCTCCGAGCTGCCCTGCGCGATGGCCAACACGTTGATGCGCCCGCGACCCAGGGCGGTGAACAGACGTTGGCTGATGCCGGGCGTGCCTTTCATACCTTCGCCGATGATCGCCAGAATGCCGACCGGCGCGGCCAAATCGACGCATTCGATCATTTTGCGGAACAGCTCGAGTTTGAATTCGTCTTCCAGTTCCTTGATTACGCGCGTTCCGTCGCCGTGGCGCACGAGAAAGCTGATGTTCTGCTCAGAACTGGCTTGCGAAATCATGTAGACGTTGGCGCCCGCCCGCGCCGTCGCGGTGAACACGCGCTGCACGATGCCGGGCACGCCGATCATGCCTTTGCCTTCGAGGGTGACCATCGCCATGTCCGAAATCGAGGTGACGCTTTTCACGCCCTGGAAACGGTCGGTGCGGCGATCGGTGATCAGTGTGCCGGGATGCGCCGGATGGAAGGAATTGCGGATGCGCAGCGGTATGTTCTGCTGCACTGCCGGAATCATGGTGCGCGGGTGCAGCACCCGCGAGCCGAAATAGGCCATCTCGGCGGCTTCGCGATAGGAGATCGCCTCGAGCACGCGGGCTTCGGGAACGATGCGCGGATCGGCGGTCATCACGCCATCGACATCGGTCCAGATCCAGATTTCGTCGGCGTCAAGGAATGCGCCGATGAGCGAGGCGGAAAAATCGCTGCCGCCGCGCCCGAGTGTCGTCGTCAAACCGGATTCGGTTTTGCCGATGAAGCCGGTGATGACGCACACTGCTTTGTCGGCCATCGGCAGCACCGTTTTGCGCGTTAGTTCGCGGCTGACGGTCATGTCGACATTGGCGCTCATAAAATTGTCGTCGGTGCGAATGATGTCGCGCGCATCGACCACGCGGCTGTGCAGCCCTTGTTGCGTAATCGCGGCGGCGAGAATCGGCGCGGCTAGCCTTTCGCCGAAGGACGAAATCAGAGCCAGCGAACGCGGAGTGAGTTCCCGCAACAGAAAAACGCCGTGCAGTAGTTGCTCCAGTTCGTCGATCGTTTGCCGGCAAAAATCGAGCAACGCGGTCTGCGTGTTCCCTACGGAGACGACCGCCGCAGCGGTTGCCGAATGACGAGCACGCAATTCGGTCAGGTTCGTTTCGACGATGGTGCTTTTGCGTTCTTTGGCGGCAGCGGCCATGGCAATCAGCGTGTCGGTGACACCGGCCAGCGCCGAGGTGACAGCAACGGCGGGTCGGTCGTGCTGTGCGACCAACTGGGCGGCGACGGTGATCCGTTCGGCGTTTTTAACGGAAGTGCCGCCGAATTTATGTACCAGCATGAGGTTCCTCTCACCTGATGATCGTGAGCGTCGTTGTTGAAGGATTCACGGATGCAATTCGATTTTCACCAACAGAGCGTAAAATCTTTCATACCATGCCGGACGATCGTTTCCAAGAATCGGTTGTGACGCGAAATTATTTCTTCTTGTCCATATCCCGCAGCCAGTCGGCCAATTGTGCACATTGTGCATCCAGGCTTTGCGGGGAAGGGCCGCCCGCCACGGCACGTCGCGATACGGCGGCGGCAAACGTCAGTTTTTCTTTCACCGTGGGCAACTCCGGAAACGTCTCGCGCAGCTCGTCATCAGTGGCGCTCCGCAAGTTGCGGCCCTCATTTTCCAGGGCGCCGACGAAACGGCCAACCCGCCGATGCGCGATGCGGAACGGAACGCCGGTTTGTGTCAGCAGATCGGCCAGATCGGTGGCCGGTAAATTGCCGTCGAGTTTCGCGAGCATGTTTTCTACATTGAAAATATTCGAGGAAATCGCCTCGCGAAAAACATTCACGACGAGAAACGCGGTGTCCAGCGCATCGAAAAGAGCGGCTTTGTCTTCCTGCAGATCTTTAGCGTAGGCGAGGGGTAAGCCCTTGGTCAGCGTCAATAATGCAGTGGACTGTCCGATCACCCGCGCAGCCTTGGCGCGGATCAACTCCATTGTGTCGGGGTTGCGCTTTTGCGGCATCATGCTCGAGCCCGTGGACCACTGATCGGCAAAGCGCACATAACCGAACGCCGGACTCGCCCAGATGATGAACTGTTCCGCGTAACGCGACAGCCTGGTCGCCATGATCGCCAACGCACCGACCGTTTCCTGCACGGTATCGCGGTCCGCGGTGGCGTCGAGCGAATTATCCAGCGGCGCGTCGAAGCCGAGTTCTTTAGCCAAACGCTGACGATCGATCGGGAATCCTGATCCGGCCAAAGCGCCGGAGCCGAGTGGACAAAGGCGGATGCGCCCGAGAGCATCGTCGAGGCGTTGTACGTCGCGTCTTAAACCGAAGGCAAGCGAAAGCAGAAAATGACCGAGAGTGATCGGTTGCGCCGGCTGCAGGTGCGTTTCGCCGGCCAGCAACGTATCGCGATGGCGGCGGCCGAGGTCGAGCAACGCAGCAACCAGCGCGCCAAGGTCGATGACCAGGAGCGGCAGGCGCTCCATAAGGAATAGACGCAAATCGCAAGCGACCTGATCGTT
>DAINPV010000418.1:0-2579 GCA_036743315.1 bacterium
GTTGATCTACAGCCCGCTCGGCGAACGCTTCGGTTACGGTCTGCCGTTTTGGATCAGCGGCGGCGTGTTGTTGCTGTTGACCCTACCCTTGCTATTCCGACCGCGGCGCGCTTAGCCCTCGCTGAAGGGATCTTTGTCTTCCAAAACCGAACGAATGCGTTTGTAAACGCTTTCGCTGGTGACCAGCGAGGCGTGTCCCCGCTCGACCAGGATATTATGCGCGCCATCGAGCGTGGCGCTGTTGACCGGCGCAAGTTTGTCGTTGCGGGCGGCGAGGCAATGTATCGGCACTTCGGCCGGCAGCGGTCCTTCATGCAATCGCTTGAGCAGGGGCGAATTGGGGAGCATCTGCCACAGGCTGCGCCCCCACAGGCCGAAGACCGGCAACGCCGCGCCGGCCAGCAACGTGCCGTGGAACGGCGTGCCGACTGTCACCAGACGGTGCACGTATTGCGCCAGCTCCAAGTGTTTGAGACCCCAGAGCGAAATCAGCCCGCCCATCGAGTGCGCCAGAATATCAATTTTCTCCAAGCCCAGCCGTTGGTTGAGCCGTTCGACCTTTTCGCACACTTGCCTGGCGCTCAGGCGGATGTCCTTCACGTTGGGAATGCCCAGGTCGACGGAAAACACGGGGAAGCCGTCGCGCTTGAGGCGATGCTCCAACAACAACATCGCTCCGCGTGTGCCCAGCCAGCCGTGCACCAGCAGTACGGGCCGGCGGAACCCCGCGCCGGGCGCGCCGAATTCGCGGTCGGTCCGGTTGCCCTGCAATTCGGCCCAGGCATAGCGCATTGCGCTGAGGGCGATGTCGAGGGTCACTTCATTCAAATACGCCGCCTGGCGTGTCAGACCTAAAATATTGAAGGGTTTGGATTTGATCTCCAGAAACTTGAGACCCATCTGGCAATTGAGGCGCTTGCCGCCGTTGGTGCAATCCAGACGCACCACTTCGGCGCGCCCAACATAAGGCCGCACTTCGTCGAGCAAGGTGAATTCGAAATCGACGATGCTGCCCACGTCGAGCGGATCGCCGGAGGTCACATACAACCCGCCGGCGGAAATGTTGCCCACCTTGGCGATCAGATAGCGGTTGCGGTGGCGCAAGACGACATTGATTTTCGTGTAAGCCTGCACACGGGGAAATTCACGACGCTCAACCGGCGCGTTCTTTGTCATGCGCACCCCTTGCTCAACTGACGCCCACCAGTATTTTAATGGTCTCAGCCGACCGGGCGGCCGCAAACGCCTCCAGCGCTTGATCGAACGGATAGATCGCCGAGACCAGATCGTCGACCCGCACCTTGCCGTCCGCCAACAACCGCAGCGCCGGCGCGAAACGTCCGCAACGACTGCCGACCACGGTGATTTCATCGATCACCAGCGGCGCGGGATTGAACTCAAAACCGCCGGCGTAGGTCGATTTGAGCACGATCGTTCCGCGCGGCCGCACCGCCCGCAGTGCGGTCTGCCAGCCGCTGGGATGCCCCGAGGCTTCGATGACGATATCGAAAGATCGAGCGGGTGCGAAGCGGTGCGCTTCGATACGATCTTGTGCGGGTATCTTGACCATTTTCTCCGGATGCTTGCCCACGACGGTCACCGCCGCGCCGATGCACGCCAGCACGCGCCCGATGAGGATCGCCAGCTTGCCGTCGCCGATCAAACAGATACGGGCGCTCGGATCGAGGTGCACCTGCTCCAGAATTTCACAAGCCGCGGCCAGCGGTTCGACGAACGTCGCTTCGACGTCGCTGACCGTCTCGGGCACGAGGTGCAGATTCTTCGCCGGCAACGAAAGCGCATCGGCCATCGCCCCGTCGCGCCCGACAATGCCCAGCACGGTCCGCGACGCGCAATGCCGTTCCAAGCCCTGTCGGCAATGAGCGCATTCACCGCAGCCGACGTTGATTTCGCCGACCACGCGCTTGTCGAGCAACTCGTCGGGGCCCCGCACGACCACGCCGACGAACTCGTGGCCGAGCACGCCGGTAAAGCCCATGTAGCCGGCGGTGATTTCCAAGTCGGTGTTGCAGATGCCCGCGAGGATCACGCGCACCAGGCATTCGCCGGGCAGCGCTTGATATGGACGTTCGGCGAACTGCAGCGTTTCGTCGAAAACCAGCGCGCGCATCAGAACGGCCCGCCGGGATGGAAGCCGAAAATTTCAGTAGGGTCCATGTCGAAGCTGATGCCGAACACCTTGGCCAGAATCAAGAAGATCAGCGCCAGCGTGATCAGCAGCACCATCATCGACACCAGGCCCATGCCGCCCAGCAGCGCGATGGAAATAAGCCCGGCGGCGGTGATAAGTACGGTGACCATGCCGCGCCCGCCATAGGGCGGCACCGGCTCGATGACCATCAACGCTTCGTTCATCGCCTCGGCGTTCTCGGTCGTGCGATCGAAAAAGCTGCGGATTTTTTGGAACAGGTCATTTTCCATCGGCTTCAGGTCTCCTCACATTCGCTCGGATTATAACCCGAGATCGTCGGCAATGCCCACCAGCGCCTGTAGGCTGAGTTCGAGAAATTCGTCGAGCGGTATGCCGTGTTTCCGCGCATGCTTCCTGAGGAACGTGA
>DAINPV010000419.1:0-2565 GCA_036743315.1 bacterium
CGTCGATGATCTGCACGAAGCGCAGTGGCGTCGGCCATGGCCTGGGGACCGTCTGGCGCCAAGCGGAATGGAAGGGACGATCAAACTGCAGGATTTGTTCACCAATAGGAAAATCCCTCGTGCGCTGCGACCCTATTGGCCGGTGTTGACACGAAGCGAGGAAATACTGCTGGTTGCCGGTTTACGCGCCGCTCGCGGATTAAAAGTGCCGAAAAACGATGAAATCACTTGGCTCATCCAGCTTGAGTGGTCATGGTAATACTGGTAAAATACATTATTTGGCGGCAGAGGAATAACCGTACGGAAGGGAGTCTCGTTGAAGCCGTTTTATAAAAATTTGGCTTTGATTCTACTGTTGGTGATCAGCGCTATCGTTATGTTCAACCTGGTGTACGAGAACACGCAGCGGAACAAGCCGATTTCTTTTTCGGAATTCAAACGGCAGGTGGAAGCCGGGGAAGTCTCCGAGGTCACCGTTAAAGGTCGGTTAATTACGGGCAAGTATCGCCAGACGAAAGCGGGACAGTTTGAAACGGTCGGCTTCGAATCCGACGACCTGTATACGTTGCTGACCGACAACAAAGTCGAAGTGACCGTCATTCCCGAATCCAACAGTCTGCTCTGGGGCATCATGATGAACTGGATCCCGATGATCCTGATGATCGGCTTGTTCATCTTTTTGATGCGCCAATTGCAATCGGGCGGCGGCAAGGCGATGAGCTTCGGTAAATCGCGCGCTCGGCTGGTTTCGGACAAAGCCAACAAAGTGACGTTCAAAGACGTCGCCGGCATCGACGAGGCGAAAGACGAACTGTCCGAGATCATCGAATTTCTCAAAGACCCGAAAAAATTCACCCGCCTGGGCGGCCGCATTCCCAAGGGCGTGTTGCTCATGGGTCCCCCGGGAACGGGCAAAACGCTGCTTGCGCGCGCCATCGCCGGCGAAGCGGGCGTGCCGTTCTTTTCGATTTCCGGTTCCGATTTCGTGGAAATGTTTGTCGGCGTAGGCGCGTCGCGCGTACGCGATCTCTTCGTGCAGGGCAAAAAGAACGCCCCGTGCATCATCTTTATCGATGAAATCGACGCCGTCGGCCGACATCGCGGCGCGGGCCTCGGCGGCGGTCACGACGAGCGCGAGCAGACGCTCAATCAGCTGTTGGTCGAGATGGACGGTTTCGAATCCAACGAAGGTGTGATTCTGATCGCCGCCACCAACCGGCCCGACGTGCTCGACCCGGCGTTGGAACGCCCAGGCCGTTTCGACCGGCGTGTGGTCGTGCCGGTGCCCGACATCAAGGGCCGCACGGGCATTCTGAAAGTGCACAGCCGCAAGACGCCGTTGGAAGACGGCGTGGAGATGGAAGTGATCGCCCGCGGCACCAGCGGGTTCACCGGCGCCGATCTGGCCAATCTGGTCAACGAAGCGGCGCTGTTGGCGGCGCGTGAAGGCAAGTCCAAGGTCGGCATGGACGAATTCGAGCGCGCCAAAGACAAAGTCATGATGGGCACCGAGCGGCGCAGCATGATCATCTCTGAAGAAGAGAAACGCCTCATCGCTTTCCATGAGGGCGGTCATGCGCTGGTCGGAGCGAAGGTGCCACACGTCGATCCGGTGCACAAAGTGACTATCATCCCGCGCGGCATGTCATTAGGTCTGACCCAGGTGCTGCCGGAAGACGACCGCTTCATTGTCGATCGCGACTATCTGCTGAACAACCTGGCTTTCGCCATGGGCGGACGCGCTGCCGAACAGGTGGCGCTCAACACAATGACCACCGGAGCGTCCAATGACCTGGAGCGTACGACCAAGCTCGCGCGCCGCATGGTTTGCGAATACGGCATGAGCGACGAACTGGGGCCGGTGACCTTCGGCCATCGCGAAGAGACGGTCTTCCTCGGCCGCGACATCAGCCATTCGAAAGAATTTTCCGAAAAAACGGCGCAGGAAATCGACGAGGAAGTGCGGCGGATCGTCAATGAAGCCTACGCAAAGGCGGTGAATATCGTTACCGATAACCGCGAAGCGCTCGACCGCATCGCCGAGGCGTTGCTGGTTTATGAGACGATCGATGGCGAGGAATTGAAAAACCTGATCGCCGGCGTTCCCTTGACCCGCACGCCGCCGGCCGACCGACGCCGAACCGAGCAAGAAGAGGGTGACACCGCAAAAGACGTCCTGTCGGTCGCGGACGATGTGCTCGAAGCCGAGAAAATCGACGAGCCGCAACCGACCGACGACTCGGCAGGGAGCGATCGTTGATCTGGAACGGTCGTGGCTTCTCGCTGGATCTGACCAAGCATGTCGCCGTCATGGGCATCGTCAATGTGACGCCGGATTCCTTTTCCGACGGCGGGCGCTACTCATCGACCGCGCAGGCCATCGAACACGGTCTGACCCTGGCCGCCGAGGGAGCCGACGTTCTCGACATCGGCGGCGAATCGTCGCGCCCCGGCGCCGAATCGGTGCTGCTGGATGAAGAACTCAAGCGGGTCGTACCGGTGATCGAGGAACTGCGGCGGCACACGACGGTTGCCATCAGCATCGATACCGCCAAGCCCGAGGTG
>DAINPV010000420.1:0-2563 GCA_036743315.1 bacterium
GCGCGCGGGGATCGAGCCCTTCTTCAGATTGACGTTCACCTGGCCCTCGATGGAGGCGACCACGCGTAGGAACTCGATGGTCAGTTCGGGATTGGGCGCTTTGGCAGGCAGGCCGAAGGTGTCGGTGACGACGATGAAGGTGCCGATCGTGCCGGGCGTGGGGGCCGCACCGAATTCGACGCCTGGTTTCTGGCCCTGGCTCATGAAGAAGCCTTTGGCCCAGTCGCCCATGACGGTCATCGCCGCTTTGCCCTGACTGACCAGACCGCACGCCTGATCCCAGGTGAGGGTGCTGTGATCGGTGTTGGCGTAAGCGACCAGTTTTTCCAGCGTGGACAGGGCTTCCATGACCTTGGGATCGTCCCAGGCGATTTTGCCGGCGAACAGATCGTTGTAGAAATCCACGCCGCCGACGGCGACCAGCAGGCTTTCGAACAGGTGGGTCAACGGCCAGCTATCGCGCGAAGCCAGGGCGATGGGCGTGATGCCGGCCTGCTTGAGTTTGGCGCAGGCGGCGAGCCACTCATCGAGCGTCTTGGGCGCTTCGAGGCCGTTGTCCTGGAAGATTTTCAGGTTGTACCAGATGTTGTTGCTGCGGTGGATGTTGGCGGGCACGGCGTAAATCATGCCGTTGCTGCCGACCATATCCAGCAACTGCGGGGGAAATTTGCTGCCCAGGTTGTCTTCGTTGAACAGCGCGGTGATCGGGGCCATGTACTGCGCTTTGACCCAGGTGTCGATCAATTCCGCGCCGCCGTGCACCTGGAAAGTGCCGGGAGCGTCGCCGCCGAGCATCCGGGTTTTGAGCACCGCCTTGGCGTTGGAGCCCGCGCCGCCGGCGACGGCCGCGTTGACGACTTTAACATTCGGATTTTTCGCCTCGAACAGTTTGATCAATTCGTTGAGGCCGTCGGCTTCGCCGCCCGCCGTCCACCAGGAAAAGATGGTCAGTTCCTGCGGGGCGGCCGCTCCCGGTTCGGTTTTGCTTTTGTCGGAGCAGCCCGGGAGGCTCAGGCCGATGATTGCCACCGCGAGCAAAAGAATCATCCACGTGTGCCGCATCGTCTTTCTCCTTGCTTCACGCGCCGGCGGGCGGCGCGAGCGTTAAATTCTTTCCGGTTTTGCCGTCGAACAGATGCACCTTGGCCAGGTCGATGTGCAGCGACAGGGGCTGGTGCAAAAACGCTTTGGTTTCCAGGTCGATCATCACGCTGAGCAGGTGCTTGCCGGCGCGGGCGTAGACGACCGACGAGGAGCCGAGTTCCTCGATGATCTCCACTGTGGCGGGCACGACGACCTCGGGGCGGTCGTGGCCCTTGACGCACAGGTGCTCGGGCCGCACGCCGACGGTCACCTCCGCGCCGGCCGGTTCGGTCGCGTGCGCCGGGACGGGAAGGCGGAACGACGAGCACGCCGCCCAGCGTTGTCCGTTTTCCTCGACGATCAGCGCGGGAATGAAGTTCATCGTCGGGCTGCCGATGAAGCCGGCGACGAATTGGTTGGCCGGCTTGTTGTACACCTCGTTGGGGCGCGCCACCTGCTGCAACACGCCACGATCGAGCACCGCGATGCGATCGGCGAGGGTCATCGCCTCGACCTGATCGTGGGTGACGTAGACGATGGTCGTGGCCACCTTCTGATGCAGGCGCTGGATCTCCAGGCGCATCTGCACGCGCAGCTTGGCGTCGAGGTTCGACAGCGGTTCGTCGAACAAAAAAACCTTGGGCTTGCGCACGATGGCCCGGCCCATCGCCACGCGCTGGCGCTGGCCGCCGGACAACTCGGCCGGCTTGCGTTTGAGCAGATCCTGAATTTCCAGAATGTTCGCCGCCTCGCGCACGCGCGTGTCGATGTCGTCCTTTTTGTACCCGCGCATCTTCAGGCCGAAGGCCATGTTTTTAAACACGTTCATGTGCGGGTACAGCGCATAGTTCTGGAAGACCATGGCGATGTTGCGGTCCTTGGGGGCCTTGGCGACGACCGATTCGTCGTCGATGGCGATGTCGCCGCCGCTGACGGACTCCAACCCGGCGAGCATGCGCAGGAGGGTCGATTTGCCGCAGCCGGACGGGCCGACCAGGACGAGAAATTCCTGGTCGGCGATGTCCAGATCGAACTCGGGAATGACGACAGTGTCGCCGAATCGTTTGTGCACGCTGAGAAACGAAACTTTCGCCATGACGTTTCCTAGAAGTGAATCAGCATATTGGCTTGCCCGTGATATTGCGGGTCTTTGGCTTTGCCGTCAATTTCGTTTTTGAGCAACGCGCCCGCGCCGCCGGGCCACAGGCCGCCGCCCAGGGCGGTGAACTGCACGTGATTTTCGTACAGGTGATAGGTCAGGCCCAGATCGCCTTCGTAACCCAGGGTGCGCTCATCGTCGAGGTTGTCGCCGTCCAGCGCCGTGCCGTAACCGAAGATGCCGAACACCTCGAGCGCCTCGGCGGCGCGCATGGAGATCTGCTCGCTGGCGACGAACAGACCGGCGCGCTGTGCGGCGGCGTATTCATCGAGAACTGGTTGTTGGACCAGTACAACAACCAGTTCTCGGTGAGCAGCAACG
>DAINPV010000421.1:0-2513 GCA_036743315.1 bacterium
GGCGATTAGCGAGCTATTGTTCGGCATGGTGGCGGGCTTCCTTTCCCGTTGGGTGCTCGAAGCGGTGATCATCGGCGCGCAGCTCGTCGGCTTTCAAATGGGCTTCGCCATCGCCAATGTGGTCGATCCGGCGACCGGCACATCGGTCAGCATGATCGCCTCGTTCGAATCGCAGGTGGCCTTGCTCGTGTTTTTGGCCAGCGGCGTGTACCGCCTGTTTCTGGAGGCGGTCGCCGTGAGCTATCAGGTGGCGCCGCTGGGCGTGTTTACCGTTCAGGCCGGGTATGCGCAACCGATCATCGAGGTGATGGGATTATCGTTGAAAATGTCGATCACCTTTGCAGGTGCGCCGATCGTCTCGCTGCTTATCACCAAACTGGTGCTGGGCATCATGGCGCGCACCGTGCCTCAGATGAACGTGTTTATCGTCGGTTTCCCGCTGACCATCGCCGTGGGTCTTCTCGCCCTGGCGGCGATGGCTCCCTATATGGTGCGGCAAGTGGAAATCGGCTTCAACGAGGGCTTGCGCCAGATGATGACCTTTATCCAAGCCGTTGGACATTAACGCGGGAGTAATACGTGGCGGAAGGCTCCGACCAGGAAAAAACCGAACCCGCAACTCCACGGAAGCGGGAGAAGGTTCGCGAACAGGGGAACGTGGCGCAGAGCCGCGAGATCCCCAGCGCCGTCGTGTTGGCGGTGGCCATGATGGTTTTCACCATGGGCGCCGACTGGCACTGGCAGCGGCTGATGGATTTGTTCCTGTATCCCTTCACGCTGATCGGCCAGATAGAACTCGACACCGAAACCTTGCGACCGGTGACGGTGGAGATCGTCTTTCGCATGTTTTTGTTCATGGCGCCGCTGATGCTCGCCGTGCTGGTCATGGGCGTGACGTCCAACGTGGTGCAGGTGGGCATTTTGTACGCACGCGAGGCGATGACTCCGCAGATCGGCCGGCTCAACCCGATCAGCGGCGCAAAGAACATGTTGTCGGTCAAGAGCCTGGGCGAGGCGATCAAAAACCTGTTCAAGGTGCTGATCGTCAGCGTGGTGGTTTGGACGGTCATGGACGATCGTTTCGAGGAATTGCTGGGCATGAACCGCTTGGACGCCCGGGATATTTTCGCCTACCTGATGTACCTGATGTACCAGATCATGCTGCGCACGACGATCCTGTTGGTCGTGTTGGGCATCCTCGATTACGCCTTCCAGCGCTGGCAGTGGGAACGGCGCAACCGCATGACCAAGGACGAGGTCAAGGACGAATACAAACAGATGGAAGGCGACCCGAAAATCAAAGCGCGCATCCGGTCGATCCAGCGCGAGATCGCCATGCGCCGCATGATGGCCGAAGTGCCCAAGGCCGACGTGGTGATCACCAACCCCACGCACGTGGCGGTGGCGTTGCGCTACGAACGCGCGGCTTACGCGGCGCCGCGGGTGGTGGCCAAAGGGCGCGGGGTGATCGCCGCCAAGATCCGTGAGATCGCCTCGCAACACGGCGTGCCGATTCTCGAGCGTCCCGCCCTGGCGCGCGAGTTGTATCGTCTGGTCAAGCTCGAACAGGAGATCCCGCGCGCATTGTATCAGGCGGTGGCCGAGATCCTGGCCTATATTTTCAACCTGAGAGAGAAACGGAGCGGATGATATGGCTGAATCGTCGACCAGTCGTGTGCTGCCGGGCTTTTTGAAGAATACCGACATGGTGCTGGCCATCGGGTTGGTGGCCGTGTTGATCGTTATGATCGTGCCCATTCCGACGTTCATGATGGACATTCTGCTGACCATCTCGATTTTCCTGGGCTTGTTGATTCTGATGGTCGGCTTGTACATTGACCGGCCGTTGGATTTTTCGTCGTTCCCCTCGGTGCTGCTGATCTCCACGCTGTTCCGCCTGTCGCTGAACGTGGCGACCACGCGCCTGATTCTGCTGCACGGCAACGAAGGCACCGACGCGGCGGGGCGGGTCATTCAGGCATTCGGGCAATTTGTGGTCGGCGGCAATTATGTCGTCGGTCTGATCATCTTCATCGTGCTGGTGATCATCAACTTTATGGTCATTACCAAGGGTGCCACACGCATCGCCGAAGTCACCGCGCGTTTCACCTTGGACGCCATGCCCGGCAAGCAGATGGCCATCGACGCGGACCTCAACTCCGGCTTGATCGACGAGGATGGCGCGCGCGAACGCCGGGCGGCGATCGAACAGCAGGCCGACTTTTACGGTGCGATGGACGGCGCTGCCAAATTCGTCCGCGGCGATGCAATCGCCGGCATCATCATCACGCTCGTCAACATCATCGGCGGCCTGACCATCGGCATCGCCCAAAAGGGCATGGATGCGGCCGATGCAGCCACTACCTACACGCTGCTGTCGGTCGGCGACGGTCTGGTCGCCCAGATCCCCGCGCTGATCATCTCGACTTCCGCCGGTATCATCGTCACGCGCGCGAGCAGCCGCGCCGATCTGGCCGGTGAAATCGGTTGGCAATTGCTGGGTAAAACCAAGG
>DAINPV010000422.1:0-2496 GCA_036743315.1 bacterium
CCTTGCCGAGCATGGCTTTGGTCGTGCGCGCTTTGAGTTCGGCCTCGGCCAGTTGTTCGGCGGTCACCTTGCCGTCCACGAGCAACAAATGCGCGAATCCTTCCTCACGAACGGTCGACTGCACGAAGATCGGCAACCCGTCTTTGATATACATCGTACGCACAATGCCGTAAGCGTCGATCGCCAGGCGGCCGGTGCTTTGCTGTTGAAACAGCCAGCCGATCACCTGCTCGATCGGCGTACGCTCCAGGTCGCCCTCGTCATCGACGGCCAGACCCACGTCGGGCTGCACGTCGGTCTCGGTGACCACCGGTTCGGGCGGCGGCGCCTCCAGCGGTTTAGGCCGCTCGATGCCCAGCAGCTTGCAGATGCGCCGCGCGAGATCCATCAGGTCCAGCGGCTTGATCAGGTAATCGTCCGCACCGTATTTGACTTTGCCTTCCTGTTGCAGGTTGCGGCTTTTGTACAACGCGCTCATCAGGATCACCGGCACCGGACGCGGACCGGTCTTGATCGTCTGACACAGCTGAAAACCGTTGGTCCGCGGCAACAGCACATCGGCGAGTACGAAATCGGGGCTCTTTTTGTTGAACAGATCGAGCCCTTCCTTGCCGTCGACCGCACTGATGACCGAAAATCCATAAGCGCTGAGAAACTCGGTGATGATCTCGCGCACATCTTGATTGTCTTCCACCACCAACACCGTGGGACAGGCGCTCATCTTTCCCCCATACCTACGCCGACTCGTTTACTTGCTTGATCCGTACGACCACGCGGTTGCGGCCCGATTGTTTGGCTTCATACAACGCCTCGTCGGCAATGCGCAACAGCTCATTGCCGTTTTCCACCGTGCCCGGCAGCGCCTGACAAACACCGGCGGAAAGGCGGATATCGGCCCGGTGGCCGTCGTTTTCAAATTCGGCTCGCTCCACGCCCTGGCGGATGCGCTCGGCCAGCATCGCCGCCCCGTCGGTCTCGGTGACCAGCACGACGAACTCCTCACCGCCGTAACGCGCCACCAGATCGCCCGCCCGGGCGATGGTGGTCATCAACTTGCCCAATTTGACCAGCACGTAATCGCCGAACAAGTGCCCGTGTTGGTCGTTAACCTGCTTGAAGTGGTCGACATCGAGCATGATCACCGCCAGCGGCCGTTGATGGCGCATGGCGCGGGCCGTTTCGCCTTCCAGTCGCTCGATGAAATGCCGGTGGTTGTAAATGCCGGTCAGCCCGTCGGTCACCGACATTTCGGCGAGATTCGCATTGGCTTCGCGCAGTTGATCCTGCAACATTTTAATGCGCAACAGGCTTTTGACGCGCGCGGAAAGCTCCTCGATGTCGAAGGGCTTGGTGATGTAGTCGTCGGCCCCGGCGGCGAATCCCTCAAGCTTGGAACGCGTGTCGTCGCGCACCGTGACCAGCACGATCGGAATGAAATCGGTGCCCTCGTGCGCCTTGAGCCGACGGCAGACCTCGAAGCCGCTCATGCCGGGTAACATCACATCCAGCAGGATCAGATCGACGTCCTCGCGCTCGACGCTCAACAACGCTTCCTGCCCGTCGTAAGCCGGAATGACCTCGTAATCGAGACCGGATAAATACTGCGTCAACAGGTCCACGTTGTCGGGATTGTCGTCGACGACCAGTATCCTGTGTCCTTTTGCCTCAGCTCTCACTCTTCACCCAACACCTTGCTTACGGTTTTTTCCAGTTCCGAAAAATCGATCGGCTTGCTCAGGTATGCGTCGCAACCGGCTTCCAGCGCCCGCTCCTCGTCGCCGACCATCGCGTGTGCGGTGATGGCGATCACGGGAATATCGCGCAGGCGCGCATCGGCCTTCATTGCCGCGGCGGTCTGCCAGCCGTCGAGCACGGGTAGCGACAGATCGAGCAGAATCAGATCGGGGCGGATGCGTTCGGCCATCTCCAACCCCTGCCGCCCATCCTCGGCCTCGTAGATCTCGAAGCGGTCCTCGAAATATTGCACCAAAAGCTCGCGATTGTCTTCCACGTCTTCGATCACCAGAATCTTGCGCATCATCGCTTCTCTTCCTCTCCGTCCTCGGTTCCGCCGGACGCGCGGATAGACCCCTCCTTTTTTGCCGCACTTTTCAAGCCGGGCAATTCATGTCCGGTCTCTTCCCGCACCAACGGGGTCGCCGACTCGTGACGCACCGGAATCACAATGGTAAACGTGGAACCAAATCCCGGTTCGCTCTTCACGGTAATATCACCACCCAGCAACTTTACCAACTTCTTCGAAATAGCCAACCCTAAACCGCTGCCGCCATAGCGCCGGGTCGGCGATCCGTCCACCTGCCGGAATTCGGAAAAGATCGTTTCCAAATCCTTTTCCTCCAATCCGATGCCCGAATCCTCCACCCAGAGACGCACCCAACCGCCCTTGCTTTCATGCGCCGGATGACCCAATCCGCTGTCCTCGGACTGCACGAAGCCCACACGGATGTATCCCTTCTCGGTGAACTTCACCGCGTT
>DAINPV010000423.1:0-2488 GCA_036743315.1 bacterium
CACTTTATCGTCGTCGGTTTCCTTGAAGGCGCCATTGCCGAAGGCCAGCGGCAGCGAGGCCGAGATGATGAACTGCCGCGCCTTCGTGGGCATGAAGAAGGCCTCGGGAATGATCGTCATGTAGCCGGCGTTGAAGTCGGCGTCCTCGTCGTAGTCGGCCAGACCGCCGAACGCTTCCCAATTGAATTGGATCGACCCGGCGCCCCCGGCGAGCACCGGCCGGGCGGCCATGATGAACCAGGGCCGGTTGGCATGGGCGGCGTCGCCTCCGGCGGGCGGATTGTCCTGGGCGGTCGCGGAGGCGATCGTCAGGCTGCAAAGAACAAACAGGGAAACCAGAAAGGCGACAGCGGATCTTGCAAACATGCCGGACCTCCGAAAAGTGCAGGATAATTTGACGAACGGTTCTATCCAACACCGGGGAAGGAAAGGACGTCAACCCCGGATCGTTACCTGTAAGACGGCGGGCAGGGAAGAACAGCGAACCGAAATCGGTGTTTTTAAACTTAAAATAAATGTATCCTTCCCGGAAGGACAATTGACGAAAAAAGCATGAAATTCTTGGGTTTGAATAAATTCAGCAGACAAAAGCGGTCGGAAAGCCGCGTAAAATTTATTATATTACCGATAGTTAGCGAAATAATGTATCGATAATTAAAAAGGACCTTACTCCGGCCTTTGTTTTTGGTATAGATAACGAAGGTGAAGCGCAGTGGGTTGAGTGGTCCATTGAAAAATTTCGGTAAATCGCTTGGCGATATCGTCTTTCGTTGATTATGGATCACGTGGGAAGACAGCATGTAACTTGTTATCTTTGAACAAATCTTGGACGAGGCGGTGCGGCCGCCCGTCGTTGAATGATATTTGATTTTCAGGTCCGAATTTTAGCTTTGGATTTGCGTACTCAATCCAGGCACGATCATGAAATCTTTAGAAGGAGGGAAAATACCTATGAAATCATTGAAAGTATTTCTTTTGGTGGTAACGGCCATGACGTTGCTGTGGTCGGCAAACGCTCTGGCGGCGACTACCTACTTTGAGGAGACCTTCAGCAGCGGTCTCGGCCAGTTTACTGCCGTGAACAACGGCGGCACCTGCATTTGGGTCTCACCGGGCACCAACGGTACGATGAACACCTTCTTTGGCAACGGTGAATATGCCGAAGCCGATTCGGATGGGTGCGGCAGCGGTACTACGATGAACACAAGCATCACCAGCGACCCGATCGACCTGAGCTCGGCCACGACGGTCCTGCTGACCTTCAACAACTACTATCGCTACCTGTCCAGCGACTACGGCAAGGTCGAGGTATCGCCCGACAACGGCACTTCCTGGGTGGAAGTTGTGCAGTTTATGTCCACTACCAGCGGCGCTGTCTCCTATGACGTTTCCGCGACTTTGGCCGGCGTCAGCCAGGCGCTGATCCGCTTCACCTATTTCGCTCCGGGCTGGGATTGGTACTGGGGCGTCGACGATGTGAAACTGGTCGACGAGGTTTCCTCGGTGCTGTCGGTGTCCACCGACTCCGGCGCCAAGAGCGCCCGGCCGGGCAAGGGCTTGTACTACTATGTCAACGTCGCTTCCACCATCGGCGATAAAGCGACGGTCAACCTGGACTACACCGGCAATACCTGGGATGTGACCGGTCCCGATACGTTGGACCTGAACGCGGGTGAAGACGAGTGGATCCGCGTGTACGTCGAAGTTCCGGATGATGCGACGGTCGGCGCCACCGACTCGGTGACGGTGACGGCGTCCTACGGCACGAAGGCCGACAACGTTGTGCTGACCACGACGGCGATGGCCAAAATTGAAGTGCTGCCGGGCTGGGCCGACACGCCTCCGACCATCGACGGCGCGATCGACGCGGTAACCGAATGGGCCGATGCCGACGTGATCGCCGTGACCGGCACTCTGGCTTACACGATGTACTTCCTGGCCGATGGCGACTACCTGTACGGCGCGTTCGACGTGACCGGCGACGCCGGCCTGGCCGACTGGGACCAGATCGGCGTTTACTTCGACAACGAAAACGACGGCGTGTGGCCGCTCGACTGCACGTATGCCGACGGCAACTACTGGATCGAATACTTCGCGGCCGGCAACGCGGTCGATTACCGCACCTGGTACGATGCTTTCGCTCCGGCGGTTTGCGACATCGTTTCGGGAACGGCAGTCACGGTGGCGATCGCGCTGAGCACCGACGCCAATGTGCAGTATGAATTTGCGGTCGACCTGGACGGCGGCGAGTTGTACGGCGCCGAAGGCGAATCGATCGGCATCCGCTTCTACGCCAACGATACCACCAGCGGCGCGCTGCAGGGCTGGCCGACCGACTCGACCTTCAACCTGCCCTGGACCTATGCGACGTTGACCTATCCGACGGCGGGCGGCGACGACGACACGACCGACGACGACACCACCGACGACGACACGACCGATGACGACACGACCGACGACGACACGACCGACGACGACACGACCGACG
>DAINPV010000424.1:0-2443 GCA_036743315.1 bacterium
GAAGTCAGTCGGCCAACAAGCCTGTCATGCGCCCTTGCGCCTCTTTGGCTTCGGCGATGATGCGCTCGACCAATTCGGCGGTCGTCGGGATATCCTGGACCAGACCGGCCGCCTGCCCAACCGGATACACGCCGTTTTCGACGTCGCCCTCGACCATCGACAGGCGGAAACCGTGGAAACCTTTGGCGAGGAACGCCAGGGCGATCATCGTCTTGAGGCCGGCTTTCATGGTCTGCATGAACAGCTTGCCGTAGGGCATCTTCATTTCTTTGGCGATCAGGAACGAGTTGCGGAACGCGGTGAACAGACCGACGCGGCTTTTCATCGCCTTGCGCGCCCCAGGGGTATCCATCACGCGGGCGGGCACGCCGTCGAAACGATCGGTGTAGAAGGTATCGGTGACGTCCTTCTGAATGGTGAGCTCTTTCATCTTCAAGTGCACGGGGCTTTCGGTGGTGTTGGCGAAACGGGTGCCCATGGCCACGCCGTCCGCGCCCAACGCCAGCGCAGCGGCCAGCGTCCGGCCGTCGGCGACGCCGCCGGCGGCGATGACGGGAATGGACAGTTCGTTGGCCAAACGCGGGACGAGAATCAACGTGGTGACCGGTCCGCCGTGTGCGGCCGCTTCGTGGCCGGTGGCGATGACCGCGTGGCAGCCGTAGTCCTGCGCACGCTTGGCGTGACGGGCGTTGACGACGGTGGCGACAACCTTGCCGCCGTACTTATTGGCTTCCTTGACGATCCAGTCGCCTTTGCCCAGAGCGAAGTTGATGACGGGCACCTTCTCTTCGAGAATCACCTTGGCGTTTTCGTACGCGCCGGGAAACAACAAGGTCGCATTGGCGCCGAACGGCTTGTCGGTGAGCGTGCGGATCTTGCGGATGTACTCGCGTGTCTGGGTGGAGTTGAGCGTGCCGGTGGCCAGGATGCCCAGGCCGCCCGCGTTGGAGACGGCGGCAACCAGCTCGGGCTCGCTGACGAAACTCATGCCGGACAGGAGAATGGGGTACTTGATCCCGAATAGTTCGGTGATGCGCGTTTTCATCGATCGCTCCTTGTACATCGAGGGCAACGTGCCGTTCCCTCACTCGTGATATTGGGTATTTTTTCGGAGATGTCGTGTTCACCGATGCGTTACTGGCCCAAGAGGATAAAGGGGCCGCAACAAAACCGCAAGCGCAAAAGAACGGGCGGCTCACATATCCTTGGTCACGAATTTGTGATAGGAGGCCAGCCAATATGGCAGCAAGTAATCGACGCCCGGGTTGACCACGGTTGGATCGTCGCCGCCGCATTCCTCGATTTCGAACGGATTGCGCTGGAAGAGAAAATCGGTGGTGCACTGCTGATCGACCGGGAAGGCCTTGAGCGCCTGGTAGTCGACGTTGCCCATGATCTCCTGCAGGAAGGGAAACTGCTCCATCAGATCGTGCAGAAACACCGAAACCGGATCGATGGTGTAGGTGCTCGGATCGCGCGCAGGCAGGTAATAGCGATCATTGGGCGCGTCGCGGAAGGCGGTGAGATCCTCTTCGAGTTGCGTCTGGTAGGGATCGTCCTTCGCCGGCTGGTAATCGCCCTGCCCCATGTACACGCCGTTGAACCAGGGATTGTGCGACAGTCGCGTGTAAGTGTGCGTCTGCGTTTCGAACAGGCTGACGATGAACGCCACGTCGTCCTCGCCGAAGTAAGTGCGCCCCAGGCGCAGCAGGTTGTACCAATATTCATGAGCCAGGCAACTGCCGAAGTACTGCGTGTAGCGGTTCATGAACGAGATGCTCGACAGGCGCAGCGTCGTGCGGTTGGCGTTTTTCAACCACTTTTGCAATTCCGCTTTAATCGCCGCGTCGCCGGTGATGTGGTAACCGATTGTCAGCCAAGCGAAGCGGAACGGGGCCATGACGTGAGGCGCGGAATCGGTGGGCACGCCGATCTCGTTGAGGATGTACCAGTTCTGACTCTTCAGTACGGTCAGCACGTGCCGCACGTCGGCGCGGATGATGTCGCGCATATCTTCATCATCGATTAGGTCGTAGGCCAACGACATGCCGAAGAACCAGCCGTTGTACATGTCGCGGCTGGTTTCGCCCCACCACCAGTTGCCGGCGTACTCGCCTTCCTCGATGCGGTGGCAGCGCTCCTCGCCGTCGCACCATTCGTCGCCGTCATAGATCAGGGGATCCTGCTCGGCCCAATAACGCGAAATGAAACCGGGCGTGTCGGTAACGTGCAGGTTTCCCGAAAGGTACTCGACGACGCGAATCGCGTTGATTTTCGCCTGGGCGTCGCCGGTCACATGATAGCGCATCGCCTGGCTGCCCAGGTAAAGGCCGGTCCATTCACAGCTATCGTTCCAGTCGAAGTAATGGGAAACCGCGATGCGCATTTCATCGGTGAACGTCGCGCCGACCGTGCCGCCATGGTAGGGCTGATGATTGTCGAG
>DAINPV010000425.1:0-2436 GCA_036743315.1 bacterium
GTAGGTCATGTTCTTTTGCGTGCCGCGCCGTTCGAGGCACAGGTTGATCACGCCGCCCAGGTACTCGCCGGGGACGATGAAGCTGGCGCGGATGAACGGCTCCATCACCTTTTCGACGCGCATCTGTTCCGGATAATACACCGGGTTGTCGACGATGATTTCCTCGCCGTTGGTGAGAAACACGCGGTACTGCACCGAGGGCGCGGTGAGGATGATCGACTGGTCGAATTCGCGCTCCAGCCGCTCCTGGACGATCTCCAGGTGGAGCAGGCCCAAAAAGCCGCAGCGGAAGCCGTGGCCGAGCACCGCCGAGGAATCCTTGGTGTAGACCAGCGCGGCGTCGTTGAGCTTGAGGCGCTCGATCGAGTCGGCCAGCTCGTCGTAATCGTCGGTGGACAGCGGGTAGATCGACGAGTAGACGACCGGTTTGACGGCCTTGAAGCCCGGCCAGGGATCGGGGCAGGGATCGTCGTTGAGGGTGATCGTGTCGCCGGTGGCCGCTTCGCTGACGGTTTTCACCCCGGCGATGATGTAGCCCACGTCGCCCGGGCCCAGTTCCGGTTGGCGATTCAACTTGAGTTGGAAATAGCCCACTTCCTCGACCCGGTGCACCGCGCCGGTGGAGAAGAAACGGATGTGGTCGCCGGTTTTGACCGTGCCGGAAAAATTGCGCACGTGCACCAGAACGCCGCGGTAGGCGTCGTACTTGGCGTCGAAAATCAGCGAGCGCAGGTGTTCGTCCTTGGGCGTTTTCGGCGCGGGAATCTTGTTGGCGATTGCCTCGAGAATTTCGGGGACGCCCTGGCCGGTTTTCGCCGAGCACAGCAGGGCGTCGTCGGGATCCAGCGCAAGGTCGTGGTCGATCTGATGCCGCACAGCTTCAACATCGGCCGAGGGCAGGTCGATTTTGTTGATCACCGGAATGACCGTGAGGTTGTGCTCCATGGCCATGAACAGGTTGGCCAGCGTCTGCGCCTCGACGCCCTGGCTGGCATCGATGAGCAGCAGCGCGCCTTCGCAACTGGCCAGCGAGCGCGAGACCTCGTAGGAAAAGTCGACGTGCCCCGGCGTGTCGATCAGATTCAGGCGCATCGACCGGCCGTCCTTGGTCTTGTAAGGCAAAGTGACGGCCTGGCTTTTGATGGTGATGCCGCGCTCGCGTTCGATGTCCATGTTGTCCAGCATCTGATCGCGGAATTCGCGGTCGGGAATGCCCAGGGTCAACTGCAACATGCGATCGGCGAGGGTCGACTTGCCGTGGTCGATGTGCGCGATGATGCAAAAGTTGCGGATATTTTCCAAATTTACTTCCTCGGTCGTTTCCAGGCGCCGCCCGACTCCATGCGTTTGCGGGTGCATTCGACGACGTCGGGCAGGTCGTCTTTGCTCATCGCCATGACCACTTTCGAGGCCACGCTGGAGAAGACGCCCAGGTCCAGGCCGACGATCACGCGGTATTCGGCGAGGATGACGCCGGGCTCGATCTCTTCGAGCAGCCACCAGCCGTCGGATTTGGTCATGTATTTATGCGGGCGGTTTTCCACCAGCTTCCAGGTCATTTTATCGCGGCTGGGGCTGATCGTGCTTTCGGTGGTGTAGACCATGGTGGTCAGCGTCGCGTCCATGTTGAACTCGACGGTGTACACGCTGTTGCCCTGCTTCTGCAGCAAGGAGACCTTTTCCAGGCGCGGATAGATATCCAGGTAGTTGCCGTAATCGGTGATCACCGACCAGAACTGCTCCTTGGTGCCTTTCATCACGCCGTAGGCCACGCCATAGCCCTGTTCGCTGTTTTCATCGATTTTATTTTTCACGATGATTTCGCCTTTTTTCACGCGCGCCAGCTCCTCGGCGGTGAGTTGGCCGCTTACCGGACCGGCCAGGGCGGACGAAGCCGCGGCCAGCAACAGAACGACGATCAACAGGACGGAAACTTTCTTCGCCATCGTGTTCTCCTTTGCGAGCGAAAATTTAACGTTCAAGACGGTAGCGGCGCGCCGCCTCTTGGTCAAGTCTGGCATGCGTTTTTCCGCCGGGGTGCGTTTCTCGAAAGAACCTTTTCCCGCCGCCGCCGCCATGCTAGCATGAACGCATCCGTCAGCAAAGACAATCCACACCCAGGCAACCGAAAGAGTCCGACAGGTAAATAACCACGAAAGGAGGAGCGCCATGCCCGGCATCGTCTCGTACGGGGCCTATGTGCCCGCGCGCCGATTGCAGCGGTTGGCCGTGTTTTCCGCCGTCGGCTGGTATAGCCCCGCCATCATGATGATGGCCATGGGCGAACGTTCGTTATGCAACTGGGACGAGGATGCGTTGTCCATGTCCGTCGAAGCGGCCCGCCACTGCCTGCGCGGCCTGGACAAGCAACGAGTGGACGGCGTGTATCTGGCCGGCACGACCTTGCCCTTCGCCGATCGGCAAAACGCGGGGATC
>DAINPV010000426.1:0-2427 GCA_036743315.1 bacterium
TGTACTGCAGTGGTTCCAGAGCGCGGCCGCCCCGCAACGCGACTTCTTCCGCCAGCCGGATCATTTGGTAAATCGTCTGGCGGCCATTGAGCCGCATCACGTACTCCTCGACATGGTCGTACAGTTGCTGGCGAGTTTCGCCGGTGCCGGTGGCCGCCAGGATATCCACCATCATCGGGATCATCACGTCTTGCCAATTGCGGCGCAACAGCGACAGGGTGCCGTCAAAATCGAAGATGGCGGCTTGAAAGCCGCCGCGGGGGAAGTGCGGATTGACGACCTCGACCGAATCGCAGGTTTCGGCGCAAGTCATTGCGGGACAATCGGTTTTCATGGGGTAACGAAGAGACGGTTACGTTTTCTTGATTCCTGGAGCGACGGCAACTCGACGTGGCCAAAGGTCGCCTTGTGGCCAGGCGAGCCCGCTTTAACTGTCCGCCGTGTAGTGTAACGTATTTTCCGGGAGTTCGCAGCGGCTCGACTTTTGTGTAAACTTCACGTTTCGTGCGCGGCACCTTGCCGCGGCGAACTTGAGGCAAGAGTACCTCAAAACGGCTAACAAGACCCAAATCGGAGACCTCCGGTCGGCGGTTTCGGCGGGGTCAGAGACCCGCGCCGAACGGTAGACCCGCGCCGAACGGTAGGGTTCCGGGCAAGTTGGCTACGTTCAGTCCATTGCGAAAGGGATAAATCAGCCATGTTGAAAGGGAATGCCATTGTCGGGCAGTCGGGCGGTCCGACGTCCGTCATCAATGCCTCGCTGGCGGGCGTGATCGAAGCCGCAGTGCGTTCGAAGACCATTGACCGCATTTTCGGGATGCGATTCGGAATCGAGGGCGTGCTGAACGATTTCCTGCTGGACTTGGGCGCCGAATCGCCCGAGACCTTGAGGGGGCTGCGCTCGACGCCCAGCAGCGGCTTGGGCTCCAGCCGCCTGAAGTTGAAGGAGGAGCACTTCGAGCCGATTTTGCGGCAACTGAAGCGGTACAACATCCGGCACTTCTTCATGATCGGCGGCAACGACACGATGGATACGATCCACCGGGTCGTCGAGTACGCCCGCGATCACGGCTATGAGATGCACGGCGTGGGCGTCTGCAAGACGGTGGACAACGACCTGTTCGGCGTCGATCACACGCCGGGCTTCCCCAGCGCGGCGCGGTATGTCGCGCTGAGCGTGATGCAGGGCGGCTTGCTGGCCCGCGACATGCAGCGTGTCGATCAGTTCACGATCTTCCAGACTGTCGGGCGCAGCGCCGGGTGGTTGCCGGCGGCCGCGGCGTGCGCCAAGCGATCCCCGGCCGATCCGCCGCACATCATTCTCATGCCGGAACGCCCATTCCAGCTGGATGCGTTCCTGGACGCGGTTAGCGAGGCCCAACGGAAGTTCGGCTTTGTGTCCATCGTCTGCGGCGAGGGCATCACCAATCCGGACGGCTCGCCCGTGAGCGCTTCGCAGGTCAAGGATAACTTCCAGAACGTTGAATTCGGCGCGATGGGCGGCACGAGCGTGGCGATGGTGCTGCACCGGATCATCAGCCAACGCTTCGGCTGGCGTGGCGAATTCCAGGTCACGGAATCGCTGCTGATGTGCGCGGCCGATCGCGCGGTGAAACTGGACATCGACGAAGCCTACGGTTGCGGCCGAGAGGCGGTCCGGCTGGCCGAAAAAGGCGTCGAAGGCGTGATGGTCACGATCGAGCGCGTCTCCAAGCCCGGCGAAGCTTATCGCAGCCGGTTCGGCACCATCCCTCTGTGCGACGTGGCGAATGCGGCGCGTCCCATGCCGGACAAGTTCATTCGCCGCGACGGGATGTTTGTGACCAAAGCGTTCCTGGACTATGCCCGGCCGCTCCTTGGCGAGTTGCCGGCGTATGCCGATTTGACGATCAAGCGTGCCAAACCGTAGCGGGGAGCGACGCAGCTGGAGTGACGCAACCGATCGAGGCTGGGAGGCTTTTCCGGTGAAGGATTGGACCGCATGACGAGTTGTTGGCGCTCGATCGTCGTCGCGCTGCTGGTCGCCCTCGCGGTGCCGGGTTGCCGAGGCTGTTTTCAGTCCGAGGACGATGCCGCAGCAAAGAAGAAGGAAGAACAAAAGAAGGAGAAACCCAAGCCGGATTTTGAACCGGGGCGACTGCAAATCCTATTGCGCGACCAGGGCAGCGCGCAGAATCTGGTCAAGGCGGGCCATTGGATGACCGCCACGCAGCGGGCAAAGGCCAACAACTTTGACTTCCACGCCGAACTGGAATCGGCGGCCACGGACCGCAGCCGGGACCCGTTCGTCGTTGCGAACACGGCCTTTCGCATGACGATGTTTCGCCCCGTCGTGTTGCCCAAAGGTCAGACGCGCGAGTTGGAGGCGACGTTTTTTATTCCCGACGCGCCTCCCAGCGGAGATTTGGCGGCACCGACGACGGTCTG
>DAINPV010000427.1:0-2393 GCA_036743315.1 bacterium
GAGGAAGCGGCGATCCTGGAAGAGGAGCTTTTCGCATACGACACCGAAGTCGCCATCGATCTGCTGGATATCATTTCCTTCGCCGACTTGCCCCACCAGGTCCGGCAGGATCTGCTCGATTGCCTGCCCGAGCTGGACGCAACTTACCGCGAGGCGTTGCTGGAAAAATTCCAGTACCTGGACGACGCGGAACTGGCCAACTACCTCGAAGCGATGAGCCGGTCCGAAGGCGTGCAGAAATACTTGAATGGCGAGTTGGTCGGCGACGATGTCGACGAAGCGAACGCGGATGATGCCGCCGGCGATGCCGACATCCTGCAAAAGATGGGCGACGATTTCTCCGCATGCTGCGGTTGCGGTGCGAAAGGCGGCGACGATGACGATGACGATGACGACGACGATCACTGAGTGATCGTCACCGTTTTGGTTTGTTAAAAATTTGAGAAGTTCGCTGCGTCGTTAGTCCGGATCGCACGGACCGGTGCAGTACTGCACCAACTCGCCGTTCAACGCGAAGTTCAACACCTGTTCAAGTACGTTATCCATAAAGCACATGTAGGTATGCACGCCGTTGTCCTGCAACGGCGGCGTGTTGTTGGTCGGCGGCATGTAATTGGCCGTCCGGTCGGTCAACTCATATTGCACCAGCGCGCTGGCGGTCGTCGGCGAAGTCAGTTCGTCCAGACCGAAGACGGGGTAGATCGACGGAGTCATCAGGTCGAGGCCGATGGCCCGCGCGAGCATCTCGGTGGTCATGTTGGGCACCTGGCAATCGCCGATCGCCTCCTGCAGCACGACGGCCCGATTGGCCGGCGCGTCGGGCAGGGGATCTTTGAACATCAAGCGGCTCATGTTGATCGGGTCGGAGTGGTCGAAGCGCGTCTGGATTAGCGCGATGCCCATTTGTTGCGCCAATGGATCGGGATAGAAAATGTCCATGTACACCTTGATCGGCACCCAGACCACCGAGCGCGGGATCATGTTCAGCCACACGCTGCCGGGCACGGCCAGCACGCCGCGTTGAATGCGGTTGGACAACGACACGAACGACGTGCCCTGAATGCCGCCCAAACTGACGCCGTAGTAATACACCGTTTCGTCGTCGATCAGATCCTTGCCGCCGATTTGGATTTGCGGATCGTCTTCCAGATCGCCGACGGCCAACTCGGTGAGCACCAGGTTGTTGACCAGCGATTGCTGCAGACGGTCGGTGACCAGCGTGACGCGGTTCAGGTCGGTCAGCACCTCGTTGAGGATCAGATCCAAATCGCCGTCGGACAGGCCGATCCAATCGGTGGCGATCATCACCGCGCCGGCTTCTTCGGCCCATTGATGGATGGTCTCCCCCGGCCAGCTATTGAAGTAATCGCGGCCGTTGCCGAAAATGCCGTGCCCGAACACGACCAGCGGCAGCGGCTCGGTGGCCGTCAGCGCCTTTTTCGGAATGATCATCGTGTACTCGTACCAGCCGTTTTCCGCCTGGCGGATCGGATGATGCGCCTCGTCGTAATCGATTTCGCTGTCCGCGTTCAGGTAATGCGGCACCTCGAAATCGCCTTCGACGATCCGCGCCAGGTACTGGTTCGGGTTGTCCGCGATACGCGTGATCGTATAGCCCATGCCGGTGCCGCCCACCTCCTCCAGCGTCTCGGCGCGCATGGAGAGCACCGAACCGAGCAGGTAGTTTTTGCTGGCGACCATGAAATCCCAGGCGAGCAGAATGTTTTCGCGCTCGTATCCCTTGTCTTCGAGAAACGCGAAAATCTCCTCGTAGTGATCGCGAATTTCCTCGATCTCCGGATTGGTCGTGGGAATGTTGTCGCGCAGCACCGCGAAAGCCTCCGGCGAAGTGAAATTATTGCCCTCGGCGTCGGTTAGGTCGTTGGTCAGCACGACCAGGTGGCGTTGGCCCATTTCCATCGGTTCCATCGGGCGGATGACCAGCGCGTAGCGATCGGGGAAGCGCGCCTTGCGGTTTTCGTCCATCTCGGACATGAACATCACCCGGTTGCCGGTTTCGTAGTTGAACAACGCGATCGGGTGGTCGGCGTAATACGATTCCCATAACTCGTCGACCGACGTCAGGTGATCGGTATGCACGTCGGCGCCGAAGTGCAGCAAAATCGGTCCGGCGGGCGAAACACCGTCGGCGGAATTGGTCGGATCCATGCTGAACGGGGGCATCAGGCCGGTGGGCAGTACATCGTCGGGATACGCGACGCGTACGCCGGTCGGGCTGTTTGGGTCCGCCACCTGATGAAAGTTGCTCGGGTAGGGGAAGTAGCATTCCTCACTGGTCGAGAAGTGGTTGCATCCTTCTTCCAGGTCCAGCGTGATTGGTTCGACGGTATCATCGTCGCCGGTATCGTCATCGCCGGTATCGTCATCGCCGG
>DAINPV010000428.1:0-2389 GCA_036743315.1 bacterium
GCGTGCCGTCGGCGGCCTCCTCGACCAGGCCCGGCTTGCCCTCGGCCCGCGCGTCGGTAAAGGCGCCGGGCGCGTAACCGAACAGCTCCGATTCCAACAGTTCCATGGGCACCGCCGCGCAGTTGATCGCCATGAACGGCCCCTCCGGATACTGGCTGTGGTAGTGCAGGTAGCGCGCCAGCATCTCCTTGCCCGTGCCCGAGGCGCCGGTCAGCAACGCAATGATTTTCGCGTATTTGCCCACCTGGTGGATGGTCCGGTACAGCTTGGCCATCGCCGGGCTCGCCCCCTGGTGGTGGGTGGCCAAAAACCGTTCGCGCTCGCGCTTGCGCAGGTCGGTCATCTGCCGGCGCAGCTTGCGCGTCTCGTAGATGCGGCTGACCCGGCTCATCACCTCGGGCAACTGCACCGGCTTGGAAAGAAAGTCGGTCGCCCCGCGCTTGATCGCCTCGACCGCCATGTCGATCGTGCCGTGGCCGCTGATGATCAGCACGTCGATGTCCCGTTGGTTCTCCCGCACGCGCTCGAGCGCCTCCAGGCCGCTGATGCCCGGCAGGTTGATGTCCAGCAGCAACAAAAACGGCGACAGGCGGTCCAACTCGGCCAGCGCGTGCTCGGCGTCATGGAACACGTGAACCGGGTAGCCCGCGCCGGTCAGCGCTTTTTCCAACACCTGGGTGATCAATCGTTCGTCGTCGACTACGAAAATCGGTTCCATCGCGCCCTCGAATCCGCGTATTATTCACCTTCAGAATAAAGCATCGGATGACGCCCGCCAATGGTTTTGTTAGTATCGACCCCGGAGGAAGCATGAACCAACCGATCGTCCTGCGCCGGCCGATCCCGGCCGAGGCCGCCGCGCGCGAGCGCCTGCGCAAACTGGCCGCCGAAAAGAACGCCAAAATCGTTTCGGTCGCCGGGCAGGCGGGGGCCGGTCGCTCCAGCCTGATCGCCGCCGCCGCGACGCCCGCCCTGGCGACGTTGCGTTGCGCCGCGGTCATCGCCGCCCTGCGCGGGGGCGACGACGCCGAACGCGTGGCCGGCGCCGGTCTGCCCACCGTGGCGGTCGACCTGGCGCGCATCGACGAGCTGGACGCCGCGATCGTCGAGCAGGCCTGGCGTGAGCTGCCCGACCCGGCGATCGATCTGCTGCTGGTCGAGCGCGCCGCGAGCATGACCCACACCCCGCCGGACATCGGCGAGGACGGCAAGGTGCTCGTCGTGGCCGTCGGCGTCGCCCAGCACCTGGCCCGCAAGTACGAATCGGTCTTCGCCTGGGCCGACGCGGTGGTGCTCAACATGATCGACCTCATCCCGCTGACCCAGTTCTCGCTCCAGCGCTTCGAAAAGGATCTGCACGCGGTCAATCCGCACGCCGAACTCATCCCGCTTTCGGCCCGCACCGGCGAAGGGCTCGACCGCTGGCTGCGCTGGCTGGAAAGCCGCCGGGCGGCCGATCCGTCCCGATCCTGACCCGATCCGTCCCCCGTGGGGGAGAAAGATAACAACATATTGAAATCAAAGGACTTTACCGCCCCATATCCTGTGGTTTTCGCTTGACCGGAAGGCCCATATCTGGTATAAACGTTCGGATTTGACACAGTTGCGTTCGTCCGCACTTTCCAAAGGATATTTGAAGATATGGTTCTAGAGCAAAAAGTACCGGTCAACATCGAAAACGAAATGCGGCAGTCGTACCTCGATTACGCGATGAGCGTGATCGTCGGCCGCGCGCTGCCCGACGTGCGCGACGGCCTCAAGCCGGTCCACCGCCGCGTTTTGTACACCATGCACGAAAACGGCAACACGCCCGGCAAACCCTACCGCAAATCGGCGCGCATCGTCGGCAACGTCATGGGTAAATATCACCCGCACGGCGACGCGGCGATCTACGACACCATCGTGCGCATGGCCCAGGATTTCTCGATGCGCTACCCGCTGGTCGACGGCCAGGGCAACTTCGGCAGCCTCGACGGCGACCCCGCCGCAGCCTACCGCTACACCGAAGTGCGCATGGACAAGTTCGCCGCCGAGTTGCTGGCCGACATCGAGAAAGAGACCGTCGACTGGCAGCCCAACTACGACGAAAGCGCGGAGGAACCCACGGTTCTGCCTTCGCGCGTGCCCAACCTGCTGGTCAACGGCGCGGAAGGCATCGCGGTGGGCATGGCGACCAAGATCCCGCCGCACAACCTCGGCGAAGTGGTCGACGCCCTGATCGCCCTGATCGACGATCCGGCGCTGGACCTGCGCGACCTGCTGCGCAAGGTGCCCGGCCCCGACTTCCCCACCGGCGGGTTCATCTTCGGCCGCCAGGGCATCCTGGACGCCTACACCACCGGCCGCGGCAAGATCACTGTGCGCGCGCGCATCACCACAAAAACCAACA
>DAINPV010000429.1:0-2373 GCA_036743315.1 bacterium
CTTGCCTTATATTCACATACATCCTGACTTGTCAGATCCATTTCTCCATCAATGAAAAACGGTGTATTTTCCTCGTCTGGAATTCCTGTGTTTGAGTGCATTAATATCACGTCTTCATTTTCATCCAGCAGAAATAAATGCCCCGATGTCGCATCGTGGTCATAAACATGAGCCCAGGCTAAAACCGGTTGATCGTCTTCAAAAGGCAGCGGTTGCTGCGTGCGCAACCAAGTCAGTGAAGTCTCCCATTCACCGCAATCGATTAGAACGATATTTCCATCGACAGATGCCGTACATTCGGCCAGCTCATTCGCGTTGGTATACACTTCTTCGAAACCGGTTATCGTTTCGCCAAATTCGTCGATTTCAAACCACAGTACCGGCTCAGTGTAATCGCCGCATGCTGGAAGGTCATCGTCGGCGAGCGACGATGATGCTCCCCCGAGTAACAAGAAAATTAGCAGTGGGATCAGCATAGGAACATAATGTAATTGCTTCGCTTCCATGACAGCCTCCGTTCTTCTGAGTTTTCCGATTCAATGATCCACGCCGTGGGTGTCGGCATAGGCATCCCACAAGGTCATGTTTACGCCTTCATCGTCCGCGGCGTCCCGCAATGAACTATACACCCCGACGCCCTCATCCTGCCAGTCATACGATTCGGCTCCATCGTCCGGTTCTTCAATATTTGCGTTAGCAGTGGAAAAGATAATTGTGATCAGGCAGAGAGCGAAAACAGAGAGAGTTCCGGATAACAACGTGCGCATAGTATTGTCTCCAATAGTTACTACCTCAAAAGCATACTCCCCCCATTTTGCCTGTCAAGTGTCTTTTTGTAACAGGATACTATAATAGGTAATTAATTTCCCGACCGCCGACTTGTCACGATTCACTTATCACCGATAACGGCTCCTTGCCGTCACTCCAGCGTTTCCCACAGTTCGACGGCGAGGCCGTCGGCCAGGAGCATCCCGGCGGGGGTGGGACGATAGCGGTCGTTTTTGTAGGTGAAATAATCGCGCGCGCGCATCGTTTCCAGCGCGGCGGTCAGGGCCGAAACGTGCGGCGCGAACTCGCGCGGATCGACGCCCGCGGCGGTGCGCAGGGCGAGCATCAACCGTTCGCGACGGCGCATGAGGGGCGTGATCTCCTCCATGAACTCGACCGGCTCCTCGCCCCAGTGCAAGCGCTGCCGGTAATCGCCCGGCTCGGCCAGGTTCGCCCAGCGCGTGTCGCGCCCCTCCTGCGGCCAGAACGAATGCGCCCCCGCGCCCACGCCCAGGTACGCCTCGCCGCGCCACGTCGCGCTGTTGTGCCGCGACGCGCACCCCGGCCGCGCGTAGTTGGACACTTCATAATGCTCGTAGCCCGCGCGGGTGAGCGCCTCGTGCACGGCCAGGAAGATGTCCGCCTGGCGTTCGTCGTCCAGCGGCGTGAAGGTTCCAGTACGCGCCCGCTCATACAGCCGCGTACCCTGTTCCACGCTGAGCAGATACACCGACAGATGCTGCGGTGACAGCGCCAGCGCTTGCTGAAGATCGCTCTCCCAACTGGCCGCGTGCGGCTCCGGCAAACCGACGATCACATCGACGTTAATGTTCATGATGCCCGCCGCGCGCGCCATGTCCACTGCCGCGCGCACCTGCTCGGGCCGATGGTTGCGTTCGAGAAACGCCAGCGCCTTTTCGTCGAACGACTGCGCGCCCAGGCTCAACCGGTTGACGCCCGCGGCGCGATAGCCGGCCAGCTTGTCGGCGTCCAGCGTTTCCGGATTCGCCTCCAGGGTGATCTCGATGTCGTCGGCGAACTCCCGCACGCTGGCGCGGCAACGGTCGATCAGCGCGGCGATGCGCTCGGGAGCGGCCAGCGAGGGCGTGCCGCCGCCGAAGTAGAGCGTGTCCACCCGCGCCTGGGCCAGCAATGGACGGCGCAGGTCGAGTTTTTCCTCCAGGGCGGCCAGGTAGTCGGCGAGTGTCGCCGCGTCGGGCAGCGGGCGCGAATTGAAGGCGCAGTAACTGCATTTGCGGCGACAAAACGGTAGATGCAGGTAGATGCCGGCCATCGCTCTCCCGGGGCTGTGTTGTCCCATGGTAGCCGCGTGCGCCGGCGGCGGCAAATCAGACGGAAAAAAAGTTCAGCCGACGGGTCAGTCGGTCGATCGCCGATAGCTCCTCGGGCGCCAGATCCCAGCCGACCGCCCTTGCGTTTTCGCTGACCTGCGCGGGTCGCCGCGCCCCGGTGATCGACGAGGTCACCGCCGGATCGCGCAGCACCCAGCGCATCGCCAGGTGCGCCAGCGGCACCCGGCGCGCGGCGGCGAACTCCTGCAGTTGCTCGACGATGTCCATCACCCGCGGGAAATGCTCGGGGGAA
>DAINPV010000430.1:0-2355 GCA_036743315.1 bacterium
AGATCGTACAGTCCGCCGGAAACGCCCATGTTGACGAACTGCGACGCTTCCAGGGAGCGCGCATCGCGAACGACGTCGGGAGCGGTTTTGCTGTCGCCGCCATCATCCTGCAGTTCGATGTTAAGCGCAGGCACGGTGAACGAAAAACCGCCGAAGGCGCGAATCTGTTTGGATTCGATCAGAGCGCCGGGATTGTAGAAGGCCGCTTCCGGACCTTCAGCGAGCGCCGTGTAGGTGTTGGCCAGACCGGTAGCGCGACTGTTAAAACCGAACAATTCAAGTTGGTGAGCGCCGGCGAGAGCCGGGATCAGGCAAACCAAAGCGATTACAAATGCAGTCCCAACCACTTTATACATCGTATACTCCCAATGCATTCTCGGCGTAAGATGCAAAATGATATCATCGGTTTTCAAAGGTGTAAAGCAAGACCATTAGGTTTTTTCATGGACCCAACGGCTGATCGTCCGCCGGTCGATTCATTTTGCTTTCCCGGCGATTTCCCGGTAAATTTAAACTGTTCAAGCCATTGAGACGACGGAGGGAGAAAAAGCCATGCGGGCAAAAACGAAAATTATGCTCACCATTTCACTGATGTTGGCCGCGCTAAGCCTGGCGGTGGCCGCCGAAATGAAGGGGACGCCCATCGTTCCCGGCACGGTTCATGTCGAGCAGTTCATCGATCCGACGATGTGCGGCGAGTGCCACAGCCTGATCTTTGACGAATGGAAAGGCTCGATGCACTCGTTGGCCCTGGAGGACCCGGTCTATCAGGCGTTGGCGAAACATTTTTATAAGAACGCAACGTCGGACCTTGCCCGACGCGAAGGAGAAATGTGCATCAAGTGCCATGCGCCGGCCGCCTTCGCCGGCAACTTGATGACCAACCCCGGCCAGCCATTCGCCACGGCGACCGAATCGAAAGTCAACGGTATTTTCTGCGATTACTGTCACACGGTCAGCGGCTTGAAGGAAACGAAGAACACCGGTCATTTGATCGACCCGGGCGAAAGCGAAGACAACATGGGCGTCAAACGCGGTCCACGCGGCGACGGCCACAGCGAAATGCACGGTCTCGAGTTTTCCACGCTGCACACCGAGGCGCGTTTTTGCGGCGGCTGCCACAACGTCACGCATGTCGTGCTGGAAACGCCGCTGGAAACGACCTACACCGAATGGGAGCAAGGCCCCTATTACACGGGCGATCCGGCCACGACGATCACCTGCCAGGATTGTCACATGCGCCAGGCGTTGGGCACGCCGGCCACGGCCAAAACCGCCCGTCCCGATCGTCCCGGCAAATCGGCCGAGGACGGCATGGATCGCCCGCACGTGTGGCGGCACAGCATCGTGGGCGCCAACACGTTCTTGCCCGGCGGTGATCGTCCGCAGATGGCGCGCGAACGTTTGCTGAACGCTGCATCGCTGGAAGTGACCGCCAACGAGGACGACGGCTTGGTGCGGGTGCGGGTGAAGGTGATCAACGACGGCGCGGGGCATTACCTGCCGACCGGCGTGACTGAATTGCGTCAAATGTGGCTGGAGGTCGTGGCGAACGATCCGAACGGCAAGACCGTCTTTTCCTCGGGCGTGCAGCTGAAAAACGGCGCCCTGCCGGACGATACGGTGCTGTACCACATGGCCCTGGGCGACGCGAACGGTCAACCGACCTTGGACATCACCACGGCCGATCGCGTGCTGCACGATTACCGCATCGCGCCCGGCGGCTTCCGACTGGAGACCTATACCTTCGCCGCGCCGACCAAAACGAAAAAGCTCAATGTCGCGGTGCGCCTGCGCTATCGCAGTCTGCCGCAAAAAGTGCTGGACATGCTGGGCGACGCCGCGCCGAAGGTCGAGATCATCGATATGGTCGCGGCAAAAACGGAACTGAAGCTGTAACGCTTAGAATCGCGCCTGCACCGCCGCGCTGAATGTGTCGCCCGCGCCGATGCCGCGCCCCCACATCGCGAGCGCATAGCCGAGCGAAACGCGGAAGCGGTCGTCCAGAAAACGCAGGCCGATGCTCGGTTCGATCTCACCCAGCGCCGACGAATAGCGCACCATCGGATTGCGCCGGTCTTCCGCGTGATCGGCGCCGTTGGCGGCGGCATGACCAAACAAGGCCACATTCAGAAAACTCATTCCATAGGCAAAACCGGCGTCGGCCCGGTAACGCCATTGCTCCGTGAATTGCCCCTCGCGGAGGCGATAACCGCCCTCCAGATTGACGTACGCGGGAACGTGTTCGAACTGCCGATTCAACACCAAGCGCAGATCGTAAGCGGGTACGCCGTCGCCGATGGGACATTCGGTGTCGATGTTTTCATAAGCATAAGGCGCGAAAAACGTCGCCTG
>DAINPV010000431.1:0-2323 GCA_036743315.1 bacterium
AAGCGCCTCCAGGTCATCAAGGAAAACCACGACCCGGAGCGCGACGGTCCGTGGGCCGAGGTCGAGAAGAAATACAACGATCGGCTGGCCTTGGAAATCGACCTGATCCGGCAGAAGGGATTTGTAAGTTATTTTTTGATCGTTCAGGACTTCATCAACTGGGCCAAGGATCGGCAAATCCCGGTCGGACCGGGCCGCGGCAGCGCGGCGGGTAGTCTGGTCAGCTACGCGTTGCGCATCACCAACATCGATCCGATGCAATACGGCCTGTTGTTCGAGCGCTTCCTCAATCCGGAACGGCTGGACAATCCCGACATCGACATCGACTTCTGCGCCGAGCGGCGCGAGGAAGTGCTGCATTACGTCGCCGACAAGTACGGCAAGGACACCGTTTCGCAGATCGCCGCTTTCGGCTCGATGAAGGCCAAGGCGGTGGTCAAGGATGTGGGTCGCGCGCTGGGTTACAGTTACAGCGAGGTCGAGCAGATCGCCAAGCTGATTCCCGACGACCTGAACATGACGCTGGAGAAGGCCGAGAAGGATCCGGACATCGCCAAGCTGCTCAAGGACAGCGATTGGGTCAAGGAATTGTGGTTCCACGCCAAGGCCCTCGAGGGCCTTGCCCGGCACTGCAGCACCCACGCGGCGGGCGTGATCATCGCCGACCGCCCGCTGGCGGATCTCGTGCCGCTGATGCTCGATAAGGACGAGAAACTGGTTACGCAGTTCGATAAAAACGACGTCGAGCGCGTCGGCCTGATCAAATTCGACTTCCTCGGTCTGAAAACGCTGACGGTCATCGACAAAGCGCTGGCGATCATCCGCGAGGTGTACGGCGAGACGATCGACATCGACCAGATTCCGCTGCACGATCCGGAGGTCTTCGACCTGCTGGGCCGCGGTCTTTCCACCGGCGTTTTCCAGTTCGAGTCGCTGGGCATGAAAGACCTGCTCGTGCGCATTCATCCCGACAGCATCGAGGACCTGACCGCGATCAACGCGCTGTACCGCCCGGGGCCGATCGGCTCGGGGATGATCGACGATTTCATCGCGCGCAAGAAAGGCGCACAGGAAGTCAAATACGATTTGCCGGAGCTCGAGCCGTTGCTCAAGTCGACCTACGGCCTGATGGCCTACCAGGAGCAGGTGCAGCAGGTGGCCCACGAGATCGGCGGGTTTTCGCTCGGCGAAGCCGACCTGATGCGCCGCGCCATGGCCAAGAAAAAAGTCGACCAGATGGCGTCCTTCCAGGAAAAATTCACCGCCGGCTCGAAAGCGAAAAACATCCCCGGCGAGATCGCGCAGCACATCTGGAACCTGATGGAAAAGTTCGCCGAGTACGGCTTCAACAAGAGCCACTCGGCCGCCTACGCGATGGTCGCTTACCAGACCGCATGGCTCAAGGCGAAGTATCCCGCGCCGTTCATGGCCGCGCTGATGACCATGGACAAAGGCGACTCGGACAAGATCATGACCAAGATCGCCGAGTGCCGCGACCTGGCCATCGAGGTGCTGCCGCCGGACGTCAACGAATCGGCGATGGACTTTTCGGTCAACAAGAAGGGGCAGATCCGCTTCGGCATGGCCGCGGTGAAAAACGTCGGCGAGGGCGCGGTGCGCAGCATCATCGAGGCGCGCGCGGAGAAAGGGCCCTTCCAAGGCCTCTACGATTTCACGCGGCGCGTCGACATGAAGCGCGTCAACAAGCGCGTGCTGGAAAGCCTGATCAAGTGCGGCGCCTTCGACAGCACCCACCCCAACCGCGCCGCGCTGCTGGCCGCGTTGGAAAGCGCGGTCGAACAATCGGCGCGCGAACAGGCCGACCGCGACGCCGGTCAGACCAGCATGTTCGGCCTGCTCGGCGGCCGGCAGGAAACGCGCGAGCCGGCGTTGCCGGACGTCGAACCTTGGAGCAAGCAGGAAAACCTGCGCGTGGAAAAAGAGGCGCTCGGCTTCTTCATCACCGGCCATCCGTTGGATCACTTCCGCAACCTGTGCGAGCGCTTCGCCAGCGTCGATTCGGAACGGTTGCGCGAAATGACCGAACCGCAGGAAGTGCGCATCGCCGCGGTGATCACCAGCCTCGACAAGAAAACGACCAAGGCCGGCAAGCCCATGGCCGTGGGTTTGGCCGAGGACCAGAAGTCGCCGTTTAAAATTACGCTGTTCTCCGAAGGCCTGGAAAAATCGCGCGAGGTGCTGGAAAATATCGAGCAGCCGTTCCTGCTTTTCGGCAAGGCCGATATCCGCGAGGGCGGCAACGGATTGTTGATCGATCGCATAATCCCACTTGTGAAAGCCGCTGAAGTATGCAGTAATGAAG
>DAINPV010000432.1:0-2321 GCA_036743315.1 bacterium
GATGACCTCGATGATCGGCAGCTCGAACTTGGTGGCGAATTCGAAGTCGCGCGTATCATGGCCGTGCCGGCGCACGACACGCGCGACTTCGAATTCGCCACCAAGTTCGAGCTGCCGATCATCGAGGTCATCAGCCCCGACGGCGGTGTGCATGAGCTTCTCGAGGCCTACACCGGTGAAGGCGTGTTGATCAACTCCGGCATGTTCGACGGCACGCCCAGCCTTGAGGCGATTCAGAAAGTCACCGATTGGCTGGCCGAAAAAGGCACGGGCCGACATACGATCAACTACCGCTTGCGCGATTGGGGCATCTCGCGCCAAAGGTATTGGGGTCCGCCGGTGCCGGTCATCCATTGCGAAAAATGCGGCATCGTGCCGGTTCCCGAAGACCAACTGCCCGTGCAGTTGCCCTACATGGAAAACTTCAAGCCGTTGGGCACCGGCGCCAGTCCGCTGGAAACGGTCGCGGAATTCGTCAACGTCACCTGTCCGTCGTGTGGCGGACCGGCCAAGCGCGATTGCGACGTGATGGACAACTTCCTCGACAGCGCCTGGTATTTTTTCCGTTACATCAGCGCCAAGGACGATACCCAAGCTTTTGACAAAGACCTGGTGGCCAAGTGGTTGCCGTTGGATATGTACATCGGCGGCAATGAGCACGCCGTGCTGCACCTGATGTACACGCGCTTTATCACCATGGCTTTCAAGGACATGGGGATCATCGATTTCGAAGAACCTTTCAAAAAGTTTCGCGCGCACGGTTTGCTCATTCGCGACGGCGCGAAGATGAGTAAGTCCAAGGGCAACGTGGTCAACCCCGACCAGTACCTCAACGAATACGGCGCCGATACTTTCCGCACGTATTTGATGTTCCTCGGGCCGTTCCACGAGGGCGGCGACTTCCGCGACACGGGGATCATCGGCGTGCGCCGATTCCTGGAGCGTGTGTGGCGCCTGGTGATCGATAACGAAATCTCCACCGAACCGCCCGCCGGCATGAACGAACTGGGACCGCTGCACCGGACGATTAAAAAGGTTACCGCCGATTATGAGAACCTGCGCTACAACACGGCCATCGCCGCGCTGATGGAGTTGACCAACGAGCTCTATAAGTGGCCGGTGCAAAAGCGAGAAGCGCTGGAAATTCTATTAAAACTCTTACAGCCATTGGCCCCGCACATCGCGCACGAGCTGTTCGAGATCATGGGCAACACGATCATGATCGCCGACGCGGGCTGGCCCGAGTACAAAGAGGAATATTGCGCCGTCGAGGAAGTGGAATTCGTGTTCATGGTCAACGGCAAGCTGCGCGGCCGCGAGTTGATGCCGGTGGACGTCGACGAGGAAACGGCCTGGGCCAAAGCGCAAACCATAGATGCGGTGATGAAGCAGATCGAAGGCAAGCAGGTCGTTAAAAAGATCTTCGTGCCGGCCAAATTGCTCAACATCGCCGTCAAAGGCTGACAACAACCCGCACGCCAAAGCGCGGATGACGGTGACCGCTGCATCCGCGTTTTCTTTTTAACTTGATGACGATTCTTCGCCGGGTGTGTTTTCCCGGCGCAGTTTGCGCGAGCGCGCTAAGCTTTTAAAAATATCGACCAGCGTGGGCAGGGCGACCGTGCCCAACAATGCGCCGTAGACGGTCATCAGCGGTCCGCTGCTTTTCAGCGGACAACCATTGGTGCAGCCGACGTAATAGAAATACAGGTAGCCGCCGATCGCGCCGATGATGCCGCCCAGGGCGGGGATAATCATCTTTTTCATATTTTTTTCCGTTTGTCGTAGTTCCAGATTTCGCAGGTGTCGCGATAATCGCACAGCGAATACGGTTGCACGCATTTCGCGCACTCGGGATGATCGCACAACAGGATGGCGAACCGTCGGCAGCGCAACTGCTTGCGATGATCCGGATGCAGCGGGCAGTTTTCGAAAGTCGATTCCGCCTTTTCCACGTTCATGCGCACATTCCTTATCTCATCGTCTCGCTACTAGTATGCGTATGAAGTATAAAAATTGCAATATCAATATAAAACTACCTAACAGACGCCGCACAGGCGGCAGCCGCGCTGGGTGAAGCAGGGTGGTGACACCTCGGCTTTCAGTGCAGCTTCGAACTGCTCGATCAGATACCGGCGGGTGACGCCTGTTTGGATATGGTCCCAGGGCAGCGTTTCATCGAATGATCGCGGGCGCGTGAGGTCAGTAAGGCTGTCGCGTTTCCAAGCGCGCAGGCCGGCGCGGACATTGTCCTGGCGATCGACCGACTGCACCAGTTCAGCGGTGCGCCGATCGCCGACCGACAACAGGGCCTGCAGCAC
>DAINPV010000433.1:0-2318 GCA_036743315.1 bacterium
CGGCGACGACACCTACGGCGGCGTGCGTTCGCTCAAGAACATCGCCGATGCGCCGCTGCGTCAGGCTTGTCAGGCGCTGGATCGTCCGGCGCTGCACGCGCACCGGCTCGCCTTCACGCATCCACTCAGCGGCAAGCGCCTTGAATTTTACGCCCCAATACCGGACGATCTGAAAAAAATACTCGCCCTGATCGGAGCGGAAAATGTCTAAACCTCTCGCTTGGCGTTCGCTGTTGCTCGATTCGGTCGGCGTCACTGCGCGCTTTTACGGACGCGTCGGCGGCCATAGCGAAGGCCCGTTCGCCTCGTTGAACATGGGGGCGCGCGTCGACGACGATCCGGCGCACCTGGCCGCCAACGAAGCGCTGTTGTTGGCCGACCTGGGCGCGACGACGCTCTACCTGCCGCAGCAGGTGCACGGGCAGGCGGTGCAGGTCGTCAATCGCGTCGAGCCGGGCGTGGTGCGCGGCGAGCCGGGCGACGCGGTCTGGACCGACCGTCGCGGCGTCGCCGTGGGCGTGCTGACCGCCGATTGCGTGCCGATTCTAGTGACCACCGAAAACGGCGATTTCGTCGGCGCGATTCACGCCGGCTGGCGCGGTCTGTACGGCGGGATCGTCGGGCGGGCGATCGAGCGCATCACCCGCTTGTTCTGTTGCCGTCCCTTCGATCTGCTCGCGGCGATCGGCCCGGCCGTCGGCCCCGAACAATACGAAGTCGACCGCGAACTGGCGCGGCAATTTCTGACCGACCGTCCGGAACTGGGCGGCGTCCAATGGCCGGAAAAACGCAAAAAGCCGCACCTGGATTTACGCACCATGGCGATCAACGATCTGCTGCACAACGAGGTCAGCCGCGAGAACATCGAACTGGTCGGCCCGACCACCGACGACGAGCGTTGTTTCTCGCATCGCCGCGACAAGGGCCGGACCGGACGGCAGCTTTCCGCTATTTTAATGGCTTGACAAAACTCGGAAGATGCCACAAATTTTAACCGTCCTATCCGGGAAGCGTACAAAACTGCCTTGTTATAGCTCCCTGTCATCGACAAACTCGGGATGCGGATTTGTGGAGTGGCGTTAATTTCCGATAATTAGGGATTCGACAAACATTTTCTTTCCATCAACGGATGCGTTCCGACGACGATTCCTTGATAGAAACGCGTAGTGAAGCAAAACATAAACCATCAATCCTAACCTCATACGGAGTACGAAATGTCCGACCTTTTCGACGACGGTCCGGATTTGGATGAAAAGATCGAGCAAGAAGAGCCCAAGTCCCGCAAAAAGAAGTCGAGCGATGAAATTGCCGCCGAGGAGATGAACATCAAAGCGCTCAAAAAGCGCAAGATCAACGACCTCCTCAAAATGGCCAAGGAACTGGGCGTCGAAGGCGCCACCGGTATGCGCAAGCAGGACCTCATTTTCGCACTGCTGCAGGCGCACACCGAACGCAACGGACTGATCTACGGCGAAGGCGTGCTCGAGATCCTGCCCGACGGCTTCGGCTTCCTGCGTGCGCCGGATTACAACTACCTGCCCGGTCCCGACGACATTTACGTCAGCCCGAGCCAGATCCGGCGGTTCAACCTGCGCACCGGCGACACCATTGCCGGACAGATCCGACCGCCGAAAGAGGGCGAGCGCTACTTCGCTCTGCTCAAGGTCGAGGCGATCAACCATGAGGATCCCGATCAGGCGCGCAATAAAATCCTGTTCGACAACCTGACGCCGCTGTATCCGATGGAGAAGTTGAACATCGAGACCGAGGCCGACAACTACTCGATGCGCATCCTCGACTTGGTTTGTCCCATCGGCATGGGCCAGCGCGGTTTGATCGTCAGCCCGCCCAAAGCCGGCAAAACGATGATCCTGCAGGCGATCGCCAACTCGATCACGCGCAATCACAAAGACATCATCCTCATCGTGCTGCTCATCGACGAGCGCCCCGAGGAAGTGACCGACATGTCGCGTTCCGTGCGCGGCGAAGTCATCAGCTCGACCTTCGATGAGCCGGCCACCCGCCACGTGCAGGTTGCCGAGATGGTGCTCGAAAAAGCCAAGCGCCTCGTCGAGCATAAGCGCGATGTGGTCATCCTGCTCGACTCGATCACCCGTCTGGCGCGCGCTTACAACACGGTCGTGCCGCACTCGGGCAAGATCCTCTCCGGCGGTGTGGACGCCAACGCGTTGCACAAACCCAAACGGTTCTTCGGCGCCGCCCGCAACATCGAGGAAGGCGGCAGCCTGACCATCATCGCCACCGCTCTGGTCGACACCGGCAGCCGCATGGACGAAGTCATTTACGAAGAGTTCAAA
>DAINPV010000434.1:0-2313 GCA_036743315.1 bacterium
TCCTCTTCCAGGATCGCCGCTTCCTCTTCGGCGAGCGGCTCGCTTTCCTCGTCGACGATCGCGGCCACCTCGTCGGCGAAAATCGGCTCGTCGTCGGCGGTGAACAACGTCTCGTCGACCAGTTCCTGATCCTGGATCGAGGCGGCGCGCAACGAACCGTTGTCGCCGAGCGTCACCGCGGTGCCCAGCACCAGAAAGGCCAGCAGCGCCGTCGCACAGGCTGCATGCCCCAGCCATTTTTTCAGGCCGAGGCGATGCCCGTTGCCGTTGCCGTTGGCGCGCAAGGACCGGCGCAGATCGTCGATCAAACGCTCGAGGGAATCGTCGGGCAACACCCGCGCATCGGCCAGCGCCTCCGGGCGGAAACGCTCGTCCTCCAGACGTTCGACCAGTTCTTTAAGCTCGAACCAGAAGGCTTCGTCATTTTGTTTGTTGCGCAGTGACGCATACAGCTTTTCGATCACGTGCTCCGGACCGGCCCAGGGCGCCGGGGCGCAATGACGGGCGCGAAGAAAATTACGCAATTCGATCAGACTGGTGGTCGTTCTTTGGTCATCCATGGTTAAAGCACCTCCCAAAAACTTGGAAAAAGCGACCGATCGACTCAGTGATCGTCGTCGTCGTCGTAATATTCGTCGTCGTCGGCCGAATCGTCGTCGTACTCGTTGTTGAGCGCGTCGTCGATGCAATCGGACGCCAAATCGCAATTGCCCATGAAATCGACCAGGCAATAATAGGCGTCTTGCCCATAGAAATCTTCGCCATCTTCGCACCAGTTAACAATTTCACTGATGTCGAAGGGATTGCCGCTCATGTCCGTCAGCGAGAAGCCGCATTCGTCGAAGAAGTTCCACGCGGTTGTGCAATCGATGCCGTTGTCGTCGTCATCGGCGTTGTTGTCGTCGTCGTCGTCGTCGTCATCATCATCGTCGTCGTCATCGTCGGCGGCGCAACCGCATCCGCCGCCCGCTCCGCCACCGGCCGCGTCGCTCGATCCCGCCGCGCCGCCGTCGTCGGCCGACATCGCGCCGAAGCCGTGATTGCGCACGCCGTCGGTCTGGCTCATCGCTTCGAGGAAGGAAGCGAGTTGTGCGTCGTCCATCACCTGGAACTTGTCGAGCAGCGCCGCGCGGTAAGCCGCATCCAACTCCGGCAGGCAGGAAAGCAGGTCGCTTTTCACCCGGTTGGACACGTTCGCCTGGTCAATCACCTGCAATAATTCGTCGGTCGGGGCAACGTCGCTGAACTGAGATTGGCCGTCAACGACCATCGTCGCTTGAACATGATCGGCCGACGTCAGCGCGGCCTGGCGACCGCCGCCGTTGTCGTTGAGCGTCGCCGCGGCGCCCAGCAGCAGAAACGCCAGCAACGCGGTCGCACACATCGAGTGGCTCAGCCATTTTTTCAGGTTGCCGCGGCGGCCGTTGCCGTTGCCGTTTTCGGGCAGCGAACGGCGCAGGTCGTCGATGATCTTGTCCAGCGAATCCACCGTCAGCACCTGCGCGCCGGCGATCGCTTCGTCGTGGAACCGCTCATCTTCCAGACGATTCATCAGCTCGCGCAGGTCGTGCCAGAAACGCTCGTCGCGCCGCTTATCGCACAGCGCCGCATACAGACGATCGACGACATGATCGGGCTTCCCCCAGGGGGTGGGAGCGCATTGATGATTGATGAGGAAGTTGCGAATTTCGACCAGACCGGTCGGGGGCAGAGACTGGCTCATCCGATAATCTCCTTATAAATTGCCCCCAAGCAATGGAGTCATAATGACATCATTGAACATCAAATACAATTGAAAAATTACCCGAGAACGGATAATAATTAACTCAGAAATCGTTTGGGAAACAACGGTTCGCCGGAAGAATGGCGAACTGTTTGGAATTGTTCATGGATCGACACCGGATAGGATGGACGATGACTTTGGCGCCCATAAAACCGCCCCGTCGCGCCTTGTGGGAAATAACCTGGAAATGCGATCTGCGCTGCGAGCACTGCCTCGTCGAGGGCGGAACTGCCGCGCATGACGAGCTATCGCCCGAGGAAGCGCTCGGCCTGGTCGATCAACTGGCCGACCTGGGCGTGGCGGCTGTTTCGCTGACCGGCGGCGAGCCGTTTTTACGTCGCGACTGGCGTGCGATCGCCGAGCATGTCCGCCGACGCGGGATGGCGCTGCGTTTTTCGGCCAACGGGCACCTGCTCGATGATGAGACCGTGCACGCGCTGCTGGAAATGGGCGCCGAATCATTCTCGGTGAGCATCGACGGCCTGAGCGCCACGCACGATCGCCTGCGTCATGGCCCGCCGGGTGATAGG
>DAINPV010000435.1:0-2284 GCA_036743315.1 bacterium
TTTCGGGGTGCACCCATGTAGAAGTAACTGATCCAGGCGAGCACCCCGAAATGCACGAAAAACAACCGGCGACCGAAACCGAGATCGCGCACCAGGGTTTTCATCGCTTCCTGCATCGCCGGGTGCATGAAATCGGCCCCGGAGGGAATCGACGCCTTGAGTTCGGTGAAGCCGGGAAGAATCTGATTCAGTTCCAGCCGCACGCGGAAAACGAGGTACAAGCCGTAAAGCGCCGCCATGATGACGAAATGCAGCCAGGTCGGAATGCGTGCGCGCATCAGCAGATAAACGACCACCGTGCACATCGCCACACCCTGGAAGATGTCCATGATGCCCAAGCTGGCCCGGTTGATGTTGTAGGTGTACCCCAGCACGAACAGCAACGCGGCCGAAGCCAGATAAAACTTGCCCGCCGCGAAACCCGCCTTGTTGCGGTTGCGCTCCAGAAACGTCATCACGTTCATGCCGGAAACAAAAAAGAAAATCGGCCCGGAAAAATCCATGATGTACAAAATGACTTTGTCGATCGGCCCCGGCGGCGGCATCTGCACGCGAATCGCGTGGCCGATCATCATCAGGATGCAGGCCAGCCCTTTGAGCATGTCGACTTCGTAGTAACGAACCGGGGTCTTTTGCGTCATTGCGTCCTCACCGGATGAATGCAGTTCGACTTCGATGCGTCCGGCGGCAAAACGCCGGGAGGGCCTGCGGCAAGCTCATTATCTCGCCATTGCGCAATCCCGAACTCGGCTTCTTTCATTGACAGTTTTCCCGATAGGGGTCAAGAGCGTTTTTCGACATTCGAACTTTGCGATTTGTGCAAGATGTGTTAACCTCGTGCGCGAAATTCAACCTGGGAGTACCCCGATGAATCGCCTACCTTGGATAATCCTCTTGGCGCTCGCCGGCTGTTTATCGTTCGCCTTTGCCTGCGGCGACGATGACGACGACGATAACGATAACGACGACAATGACGTTGTCGACGACGACGATACGAACGACGACGATGACGACAACGACGATCAGGTCGATGCCGTTTCCTCCGCCAGCCCCGAACGCGATTCGGCGGTGCTCAAATCATCCCATGCCGGCTGGCAGAAGGCCGGGTGCCTCTCCTGCCACGAAGGCGCGCATCTGGGCGGATTTGCCGACGGCGAATGCGTCTCGTGTCACGGCAACAACGGCGCGCCGCAACGCGCCGCCGGGCACGCCTCGCGGGATTGCGCCTCGTGTCACAGCGACCGGCACCCCGACCTGACCTTCACCGAAAGCCAGTGCATCGCCTGCCATAAATACGTGCCGAGCGACGATTGCCCGGCGACCGAAGACGTCGATGTCGTCGTGATCGGTTCCGGCGGCGGCGGCGTGGCGGCGGCTAACGCGCTGGCGCAACAAGGACTCTCCGTGGTGCTGGTGGAAAAGCATTACAAGGTCGGCGGCTACATGACCACCTTCAAACGCGGCGATTACACCTTCGAGGCGTCGCTGCACGCGATGGGCGGTCTGGACGATCCCGACAACGCCAAGGGCGCTTGGGAGGAATTCCACAAACTGGGCATGTACGACCGCGTCAAGCCGCTCAAGTGCGACCCCATCTACCGTTCGGAATACCCCGGTCTTTCGGTGCAGATTCCCGCCGACATCGACGCCTACAAAGCGCAGTTGAAGGAAATGTACCCGGCCGAAGCCGCCGGTCTCGACGCGCTCTTCGCCGATCTGGATACCTGCGACGTGACGCTCAGCGCCGTGACGCGGATCATGGACGACTTCAACCTGGACGATCTGCTGATCCTGCTCGGCGACCTGCCCGGCACGCTGAACCTGCTCAAGTACATGAACATCTCGCTGCTTGAATACGTGCAGCAGTTCGTCTCCGACCCGGAGTTGATCGGCCTGTTCAACCAACTGTGCACCTTCCTGGGCGGCGGACCCGACGAGTTGCAGGCGCTGATCTTCATCGCGATGTGGAACGGTTATCATAAGTATGGTTATTATTACTTCGAGGGCGGCTCGAAATCGGTCACGCAATCGATCGCCGACGTCTTCACCGAGCACGGCGGTTATCAGAAACTAAACACGCTGGCCACCAAGATCGTCATCGAGGACGGCAAGGCCGTGCAGGTGCGGACCGAAAACGACGTGTGTCTCAACACGCGTTATGTCGTGTCCAACGCCAATGCGCCCGACACGATGCTCAAGCTGGTCGGCGCCGAATACCTGCCGGAAAAGTACGTCACCGAGTTGAACTCCATGTCCATCGGCGTCGCCACGCTGCAGGTGTTCA
>DAINPV010000436.1:0-2281 GCA_036743315.1 bacterium
CGGGGCGCGTTGGCTGATCTGGTGGCCCAGGTACGTCAAATCGAGCCGTGATCCGGTTGAAAAAGCTGATTTTCTCGATATGTTAAAGGTTTGCTAATCATTTGCTAATAGTTTTGCTTTAGATGTATGCCAATATTTTGTGTCGTGTGCAAAGGATAAACCATGAGCAAAACACACATTCTGGTCGTCGATGATGAGGAAGACATTCTCGAACTGGTGCGTTACAACCTCGCCAAAGAAGGTTACCAGGTCGACTGCGTCGCCTCCGGCGAAGAGGCGCTGAAGTTAGCCAAAAGCAAGCATCCGGACTTGATTATCCTCGACCTGATGCTTCCCGGCGTGGACGGCTTCGACGTGTGCAAGCAGTTGAAGCGCGATATTGAAACCGCGTCGATTCCGGTCGTCATGCTCACGGCCAAGGGCGAGGACGCCGATATCGTCGCCGGGCTCGAACTGGGCGCGGACGACTACATCACCAAGCCGTTCAGCCCGCGCGTGCTGACCGCGCGTATCCGGGCGGCGTTGCGACGCGGCGTGGGCGAGGAGGAAAGCGACACCGTGCTGCGCCTGCGCAACATTATCATCAATCCGACGCGCCACGAGGTGACCGTCAACGGGCAGCCGATCGACCTGACCGTCACCGAATTCGGCATTTTGCATTTCCTGGCCCGAAGGCCCGGTTGGGTGTACAGCCGCAATCAAATCATTTCCGGCGTCAAAGGCTCCGACTATGCGGTGACCGAACGTTCGGTCGACGTGCAGATCACGGGTTTGCGTAAAAAAATGGGCGAAGCCGGGCAGTACCTGGAAACGGTTCGCGGCGTCGGCTACCGCTTCAAAGATTGAGGAAGCATGTCCAAACGCAGAAAGCTGATCTGGCAGCTTTATCCGTCCTATCTGTTGATCACCGTGCTGGCGTTGTTCGCCGTTTCAACGTTTTTCGCCTCGGCGTTGCGTCAGTTTTATCTTAATCACTTGGAGGAGGTGCTTACCGCCCGCGCCGGTCTGGTCGACTATATTTTAGCGCGCCATGACATTGCCGATTCGACGCAGGTCGATGCGATCGTCGATACGGCTGCGAAGACCTCGCGCACGCGCATCACCATCATTTTGCGCGACGGCCGGGTGACCGGCGATTCCGACAACGATCCGGCGACCATGGACAACCACGGCGACCGGCCGGAAGTGCGCCAGGCGCTCGCCGGGAAAACGGGCGTGTCCAATCGCTATTCCTACACGCTGCAACAGGAAATGATGTTCGTGGCCGTGCCGGTGCGGCGCGATTCGACGATCGTCGGCGTCGTACGCACCGCGATGCCGATTCCCCGCATCATGGCCACGTTGCAGGCCAAGTACGTCGACATTGCGCTGGGGGCGATCGTGGCCGCGCTTTTCGCGGCGATCGTCAGTTATATCATTTCGCACCGCATCAACCGCGTGTTGCGGGAAATACAACAGGGCGCCCGTCGCTTCGCGGAGGGCGACTTCAGTTACCGTCTGACTGTTTCGCAATCCGAGGAAATGGGAGCCGTTGTGGAATCGCTGAATGAAATGGGCAATCAACTCAACGAGCGTATGCAGACGATCCTTGTGCAGCGCAACGAGTTGGAAGCAATATTAACCAACATGGCCGAGGGCGTGCTGGTGCTCGACGCCGAATTTCGCATTGTGCGCTGCAACAAGGCGATCTCCACGTTGTTCGGGCTTAACGAGGCGGAGATCGTCGGCGGCAACATTTACGAAACGATCCGCAACGCCGATCTGCTGCAATTCATTAGAAAATTATACGCCGCCAAACAGCCCGTCGAGGCCGAGATCGTTTTACACGGCGAGCAGGATCGCTTCCTGCAGACGCACGGCACGTTCATCCACGACGCGGTCACCAAGAAAATCAATTACGCGATCGTCGTGTTCAACGACATCTCGCGCCTGAAGAAACTGGAAAACGTGCGCCGCGATTTCGTCGCCAATGTCTCGCACGAATTGAAAACGCCGATCACCTCCATTCGCGGTTTCGTCGAAACACTGGTCGACGGCGCCATCGAGGATCGCGAAAAGGCGCGCGAGTTTCTGACCATCATTTTTAAGCAGTCCAATCGCCTCAACGCGATCATCGAGGATCTGCTCAGCCTCTCGCGCATCGAGCAAGACGGCGAACGCGGCTCGATCGCCAAAGAGAAGGTCGCCCTCAAACCGGTGCTTAAAAGCGCAATGCTTATCTGCAACAACAAGGCGGCGGCCAAGGAAACGAACAAGGCGAGTAAAAGACGTTTCATTGCCG
>DAINPV010000437.1:0-2242 GCA_036743315.1 bacterium
TGGGCGTAGGCATCGGCTTTCCCGCCGCCGGAAACCGGACTGCATCCGGTGACGACCACCAGCGCCGCAGGGTTGTTACGGCGCGCCCGATTGACCATCTGCCGCGAACTGCGCTCGGCCCGGGCGGTAACGGTACAGGTGTTGATAACGCACACTTCCGCCGGCCCCGGCCAGGCGACGATCTCGTAGCCGGCGGCAGCGAATGCCTGTTCCAGGTAGGCGGAATCCACCTGATTTACCTTGCAGCCCAACGTGGCGAAGGTCGCGCGTTTCATGCTTAGACCGGAAATCGTTTCGGTTCGGCGGTCGCCAGAAAATCGAGGGTTTCGCTTTTGCCGGCGATGCCCTCCCGGCCGCCGAGACGGCGGCACTTGAGCGCGCTGGTGGCGGCCGCCAGGCGCAGAATCTCTTCGATGTCCCAGCCCCAGATCAACCCGGCGGCGAAACCCGAGTGCCAGATATCGCCCGCACCGGTGGTGTCGATCACCTCGACCTCGAAGGCCGGCGTGTGAATGAAACGATCTTCAACCAGCGCCAGCGAACCGTGCGCGCCCATGGTCATGGCGACCAGCGGCGCGTGGTGACGATCGCGGATCGACCGTAGCGCGCGTTCGCCGTTGCTGTCGCCGGTGTAGATTTTCGGAAAATTCTCGTCGCACAGAATGTAATCGGTGAAATCCAGCAGAATTTCCACATCGGGAAGATTGCGCTCGACGTCAAGCACTACCGGGATGCCCTCCTTGCGCGCCCACTTGGCCGCCTGGATCGTCGCCGGAATGTTGTGCGCGTCGGCCAGCAGGCATCCGCCGGAAACGACCAGGTCGCGGTTGAGGTCTTCCGGGTAAATCTCCAACCCCGGTTCGCGGATGTAAGTGATGGTGCGCTCGCCCGTACCCTCGTCGATCCAGATCACCGCCACCTGGTTTTGCGTGTGCGGCGCGAACAGGCTGCCCGTGGTGTCCACGCCTTCCTTGCGCAGGCTTTCGCGGGCAAACTCGCCCTCGGGCGTGTCGCCGAACTTGCCGATGTAGCGGGCGCGCAAGCCCAGCCGCGACAGTCCCACCGCCGCCGTTGCCGCCTGACCGCCTCCCTCGCGGATGAGACGATTGAGCTTTGTTTTCGTGTTGGCGCGCGGGAAATCGTCCATCAGGCACAAGATGTCACAGGAGTTGTAGCCCAAGCACACAGCGTCGAATGGTTGATTTTCCTTAATGGGTACCGATGGTTTCATGTTGTTCTCCGCCGCCACGATATTGAATAACGTCCGGCGCCGCAAGAATTTTACGCTGTCCCGAAAATAGAATTATTGTTTTATTCGTGTTTGAATTATAATCCGCCGGCAATCATTCGTTGCCAAAAAAGTGAAGACAACAAGAAAAATTACAGTCAGGAGAATGTGATACCAGGGGGAGGAGATGAAACCAGACAAGCTGAGCCGGCTTACTTTTTGGCGCATGACATTGACGCTGATCGCATTTTCCATGCTGTTGATCGGCGCGCAGGTGTGCGATGATATGGACTGGGACGACGTTACCGACGAAGAAGACAACTGCCCGGAAACCTACAATCCCCTGCAACAGGACGAGGATAGCGACCTGCAGGGCGATCCGTGCGACGCTGAAACGCCGATGCACGAGGGGTATCTGGGCGTTTGCTATCGCAGCAATTGGGGCGGACTGTCCGGCTCAATGTGGGAAGACATTGAATCGTCACTGACCCCTTACGAGAACGGGAACTTCAGCATGCGGCTGCGCTGGCCGGATATCATCGGCGATCTGATCGAAATCGGCCCCGGACGGCACAACCGTCGCGACATCTGGTTCATGACCAGCAACATGGATGGAAACAGTTATTTTGCTACCTTTGTGGAAGGCGCGGCAACCGAATATAACGAGGACGGCGTAATCACCCATTTCGAAGGCACCTATATGATGCTCGAATGTCTGGAATGCTGGCCGGGCAACGAGGACTGGGAATACTGGGACCGCAAATGGTCGGATGAATGGACGGCCGATCTGATGTCGCCGGAATTTTGCGGCCTGGAAACGGATGACGATTACTTCGACGACGATTCGCCCGACGACGATGCCGTCGATGACGATGCAACCGACGACGACGCCATCGACGACGATGACGACAACGACACGACCGGCGACGATGACGATGATTCAATCCTCGACGACGATGACGACGACAACGACGACAACGACGACGGGTGCGGCTGCTGATGAAACACACCTAC
>DAINPV010000438.1:0-2217 GCA_036743315.1 bacterium
CGTTGTGGATGCTCGACGAAAACAAGGGCTTCTTCGGCGGCAGCGGCGTGTCGGACGCATGCATCAACGGCTTCGGCCCCGATCCCTTCGCGCAGATGACCTGCCTGATCGTCTGCGCGATGACCATCGGCCCGTCGCTGTGGGTGACCACCGACGGCGGCGAAACCTACAGCGACGCCGACATCCCGGCCGTGCAGGCTAAGTCCATCCAAAAGATTTTCTTCGCCAACGATTCGGTCGGCTATGCCGGCGGGTTGGACGGTTACCTGATCAAGACGACCAACGGCGGCAACAAGTGGAACAACCTGCCCGACCTGACGCAGTGGTACGCGACCGGCGAAGCGTCGATCAACGACGTCTTCTGCCTGGACGCCGACACCTGCTACCTGGCCATCGGCGAGTGGGACCCGGACGAGCCGGAGAAGAATCTCGCCGGCCGGGCGGCGGCCGAGCGGCACATCCACCGCATGATGCTCTCGTCCGACCCGTCGTACCGCAACGACTACTGGCTGACCCGCGTGCCGCACAAGGGCGACAAGTACGTCAGCGGCGGCATTCTGAAAACCACCGACGGCGGCCAGACCTGGGAAGTGCTGCACCAGAGCGCGAAGGAAGGCTACGACGTCGTGCGGTTCATCAACGAGAGCGAGGGGTGGATTCTGGGCAACATGTACGTCGCGCCGACCGGCAAGGGTGGGGCGAAGAACGTGTTGGCGATGCTGCACACCACCGACGGCGGCGTGACCTGGGAAAACTACGTCGGGCATCTGCCGGCGGAATTCACCGGGCTGGCGGGCGGCTGGGCGCCGTCGAGCATCGAGTTCTTCAACGAGGATTTCGGGTTCATTCTCGGTTACGGCGCGCGGATCATGAACTATGGCCCGGCCTTCCTGTATACCTTCGACGGCGGGGAAACCTGGACGCAGGATACGGCGGCGGCCGCGCTCAACGGCGGGCAGCTCGACCTGCATTTCGTCAACAGCAAGGTCGCCTACAGCGTCGGCATGTACCTCAACCTGATGCGCTACGCGGGCGCGAACACGCCGCCGGTGGCCGACGCGGGCGAGGATGAGACGGTGAACGACGGCACGATCGTCCAACTCGACGGCAGCGGCAGCTACGATCCGGACGGCGACGAGCTGACCTACGCCTGGAGCCAGGTGAGCGGGCCCGGCGTGATTCTGCTGCAGGACGACACCGACTCGCCGACGTTCATCGCCACCGAAGAAGGCGAGGTGGTCATCCGGTTGATCGTCAACGACGGCGAGGAGGATTCGCAGCCCGACGAAGTGACCATCACCGTGCTGCCGGTCGGCGACGACGACGACGATGACGACGACGATGCGACGCCGGACGACGATGACGACACCGCCACGGACGACGACGCGGCCGACGACGATGAGGACGACGACAGCGTTCTCGACGATGACCAAGGCGACAGCGACGACGACGACGACGATGATGGGTGCGGGTGTTGATCAATGCCGAATGCTGAATGACATCTGGGAATAACTTTCGGGACTACGCGAAAACGGAAATCGGGGACACGAAGCAATTCTGGTCCCCGATTTTTTTTCGACCGGCGCCGGCGCGGGCGAACGAACCGCGGGCTGGGCGTAAGGTGAGAGGGCCGGAGCATGATGCGAGAACGAAGCGAGATTTTACAACGACAGCGCAACTGGAGCCGAGGTGGATGAAAAACCGAGTAAATTCATCAATAAGTGGATCGACGGCACTATCGTCGAAGGTCTTTTTTTAAGTTATGCCTACTTGAATGGCGGATAAGCGGGGGAAAAAAAGTAGCCCAAAACCAATATTTTCGCTTTTCTTTTGTGTAACCGTTAGAGTAATATTGCCCCCAATTGGGGGCTCATTCCAGGAAGTAACTGGCATGACCGACGCAGGGCGTAGATCACCCACGCCATATCGTGTGGTGCAGGGGATATGCGCAGCTGTCGTTCATCTATATTACCACCAACTATAAGGGACATAAGGAAATGAAGAAAATTCTGCTGATCGCGTTGTTAATCGCAGTCGTGGCCATGGCCGTTGCTTGCGCCAAACAGCAGACTGAGCAGGCCTCGGAAATGGCGCCGCCGGCTCCGGCCGTCGACCAGCCCGCTGCCGACATCGCCGCTCCGGCTCCGGTTGAACCGGCTCCGGCCGCCGACGCTCCGGCTCCGGTTGAGCCCGCTCCGGCCGCTCCGGCTCCGGTTG
>DAINPV010000439.1:0-2194 GCA_036743315.1 bacterium
TCCCGGCGTGAGCGATCCGGGTTATCGCATTATTCGCGATTGCCGCGAAGCGGGCCACACGGTGGATATCCTTCCCGGACCCACGGCGGTCACCACCGCCCTGCTGGCTTCTGGCCTCTCGACCGCCAGCTTCACCTTCAAGGGCTTCCCCCCGCGCAAGAGCGGCGCTCGCCAGCGCTGGATCGATCCCCAGCTTCCGCGCATAATCCAGCAGGTAGGCTCGATCGATCTTGTTCTGATCGAGGTAAAGCTGGTAGTGGACTTCCCAGTATTTATCCGGTGCCTTGTCCCACACGGTCATGGCGAACTCGGCGATCATGCCCGAATACGGCCCGACGATATCCAGCGTGACCACGGTGATGTTGATCAAGTCGCCGTATTCGGGCAGCACCTCGTGCAAAATCGGCTGCAACTTGCGGCAATGCCCGCACTGATAATCGGAAAATTCGACGATCTCGACCGGAGCGTCTTTCGCGCCCTTGGTCGGTCGCCCACTCAGGTCGTGGTCAAAAGCCAGCGCCACGCCGCCGCTGAAGGCGATCAGCCAACACAACAAAACAACACTGCAGAGATTCTTTGTTATTTTCACTTCACCCACCCCTTCTTGCTTTTTTTTTATCCTAAGCAACTCAAGTTCCATTGTCAAAACAGCCATCAAACGAGATAGGCGCCCACGCGCAGCAACGCCGACAGGTCGTGCACATCCTCGGCGAACGCGGGCACGCGATACACCCCGACCTGCTTGCGGCCGTGACGCAGAAACTTGTCGATCGCCTCCGCGTCGTCGCGCGTCATGCGGGCCTGGTCGACGGCGTTGCCGATCAGCGCGTCGATCGCCGGGGCGTACTGGCTGAAACGAGCCATGATCCGCTCCCGCGTCGCCTTCGCCGCCGCGATGTACTCGTCGCCGGGGATCGGCCACTGATGTACGCGGTTGAAGACGACGGCGGCGGGCTTCATCTTCTCGCGCGCCAGGCGATCGTAGAAAAATGCGGCTTCGTCGATCGCCGGATTGGCCGGGCTGGTTACCAGCACAAAACCGGTTGACGCGGCGCCCAACAGCTTTTTCACATGCGCGGCGCGGTTTTTAAATCCGTCGTACATGCCGTCAAAGGCCAGAAAGAATTCGGCCAGGTCGGCCATCATTTCGTAGCCGGTAAAACGTTCGAGCATTTTGAAGGCCATCGCGGCGCTGCGCTGGGCCATCGCCAAACCCATTTTCCCCGCCTTCATGCTCGGTTTGAGAAACCACTGAATGACCTTGCCGTCGAGAAAATCGGCCATGCGCTTGGGGGCTTCGAGAAAATCCAGCGCGTGCTTGGTCGGCGGCGTATCCACGACGATCACTTCGTAGTCGCGCTCGGCCTGCACCTCGTAGAGCTTTTCCATCGCCATGTATTCCTGGCTGCCGGCCAGCGCATCGGAAAGATTCTGGTAATAGTGGTTATCGAGAATACGCTCGGCGGCGTCCCGGTTGGGCGCAATGCGGTGGATCAGTTCGTCGAAGGTGCGCTTGACGTCAAGCATCATGCCCCACAGCTCGCCCCGGGGCTCGACGCCCGCCTGGGCGAAGATCGCCGGCTCGATGCGCGTTTCGGTGTTGTCCAACTCGACCAACCCCAGGCTGTTGGCCAGCCGCCGCGCCGGATCGATGGTCAGCACGAGCGTCTTTTTTCCCGCGAGGGCCGCCTGCACCGCGAGCGCCGCCGCGACGGTGGTCTTGCCCACGCCGCCGCTGCCGACGCACACGACGATGCGTTTGTCCGCGATTGCCGGAAGGCGCGCGTTCATGGTTTCCCCCGCGGGATCTGCTCGTCGAGCGCCCGGGCAACCAGGGCCATCGATTCGCGATCCAACCGCGCGCCGGCCAGATGCGGCACGGTCAGCACCGAACCGCCGATGCGTCGCCGGATCAGATCGCGATAGTGCTGCGACAGCGCATGGCGCGTTTCGCGCATATCCTTGGCCGCCAACAGCGGTTCCTTGCCGCCGGGTAGCGCCTTGCCCAGCGCGCTCATCGCGGCGTTGTCGGCCAGCAACCGGTCGACATAGGGCGCGCCGGCGCGGTCGGTCAGCGGCGTGGTGAAGGCGTTGACGATCGTCGCGCCGTAGGGGATTTGGAGCGAATCCTTGGCGGCGGCGTGAAACGGCAATCTTATTTTCCCTGGATTGTGAGCTCAAAAAAAATTTGATA
>DAINPV010000440.1:0-2129 GCA_036743315.1 bacterium
CGTCGGTCGCCGTCGCCGACGATCAACAAATGCGCTTTCGGTTCCTGCCGACGTACTTCAGCGAAGGCTTCCAGCAGCACCTCGACGCCTTTGACCTCGATCAGCTTGCCGACGTACAGCACCAGACGCTTATCGGCCCATTGCGCCGGTCGCGGGGGAGAATTTACGTCGTGACGGAATTGATCGGTATACACGCCCATCGGCTTGACCAGGGCTCGCGAATCGCTCCCGATCACTTCGTCGAGCATGTTTTTCAAATAATCGCTGACCGTGACGATACGCTCGGCCCGCCGGTGAACCGCGCGCACCATTTGCCGACCCCAGCCGTATTGCCGCAGCAGATGCAGGTCGGAGGAGTGGATCGTCACGATATGCGGCAGGCGACGTCCGCCGATTGTGCGCACGGCGTTCAAACCGCTGGGAATAAGCCAATGGCTGTGCACCAGGTCATACCGTTCCCGGGCGAGCAGGCGGCCGATGGCGGCGCGCTGGCTGAGCATCAACGTGCCGGCCTGAATTTTTCCCAACCACGACGAACGCATGTTGGGCAGAATGCCGATGCCGTTGCACAAAAACTCGCGGTCTTCGGGCAGGAAGTAACGGAAGCGCAAAACGCGCAGGCCGTCCATGTCTTCGCGCAGCAACGCACCCGGATCGTGCGGGGCAAGTACGGTCAGATCGAATTCATCCAACAGGCTGCGGCACAGATCATAGACGAACCGCGCGGGCACAGCGTCGCCGGTCCAGCGTGGAAAGGTGGTGGTGAGAACGAGAATGCGCCGTTTATTCGCCATCGCCTTGCCGTCGGTCGCGGGCACGGGCCAGGATTTCCTCGAGCAGCAGGCGGTTGGTCGCCGACAGGTCGGCGATCACGCCCAACACGCCGACCTGGAAACCGATGATCAGCAGAATGGCGGCGAGAATCAGGCTCTGCACGTGGCCCACGCCGCCGGCGGTGAGGTAGTAGTATAGAAAGCGCAGACCGATCAGCGCACCCAGACCGAAAAACAACCCGCCAAGTGCACCAAGAACCTTCATTGGCGAATAAGTTACAAAAATACGGAGGATCGTTATCGCCGAACGCCAGATGTATTGTGGCGTCGAGCGGATCAACCGGCTTTCGCGCGTTTTCGGGTTGGCCGTGATCGGCACGGTGGCCACCGCGAGGTTCTGTCGCCCGGCTTGGATCAACGTTTCGAGGGTATAAGTGTAACGCGTGATGACGTTCATGCGCAGCGCGGCGCGCCGCGATAGGGCGCGAAAACCGCTGGTGGCGTCGGCGACGTTTAGGCCGGAAAACTGTCGGACCACCCGTGAGCCGAGTCGCTGCAGGCGCTTTTTCATCGGCGAAAAATGATCGATGGCCTCGATGTCGCGCACGCCCACCACCACATCGGCCCGGCCGTCGAGAATCGGCTTGGTCAACGCCGGAATCATTTGCGCCGGATATTGATTGTCGGCATCGGTGTTGACGATGACGTCCGCGCCGCGTTCGAGCGCCGCGTCCAATCCCGCCTTAAAGGATGCGGCCAAGCCGCGATTCGTCGCGAAACGCACGACGTGATCCGCCCCGTGTTGCGCGGCCAGCGCGGCGGTGTCATCATCGCTACCGTCGTCCACGATCAGCACCTCGACCGTGTCGAAGCCCGGCACGGCGCGCGGCAAGGCGGCCAACGTGGCGGGCAGCGTCGCCGCTTCGTTGTAGCAAGGTATTTGAATGATGAGTTTCATGTCCAGCATAATAGCCACAATGTCGGCCGGATTGGTAGAGCAAAGTTGATGAAACAGCGATTGATTCCCTACTGGGCGCCCGCGCTCTGGGTGTTGTTGTTTCACCTGCTGCGCCTGCACGCCGTCGAATTCATCACCCCCGACGGGGCAACCTACCTGCGCTACGATCTGCTCGTGCACACGCAGCGTCTGCCGTTGTATCCGCTGTTGATTCATTCGTTGTCATGGCTTGGCCTGGCGCCGGTGCTGGCCGCCAAGCTGTTGGCGACAGTGGGCGCGACGGCGGCCTGCATTCTGCTGCCGTTGGCGGCGATGGAAATGGGAATGGAAAAACGCGACGCCTGGCTGGCGGCGCTGGCGCCGGCGGTCGATCCGCTGTTTGCGTTGCACACCCTGCA
>DAINPV010000441.1:0-2125 GCA_036743315.1 bacterium
GAGATCCTCAACATCCGCTATGATTCGCTGTAGTTGGACAGCGCCCCTTTCGCCGGTCATACAAGCGTGCCGTCCTGAGAGGGGATGCTCATGTGGCATGCCATCGCGAAGTGCATCCGATCGAGTCTGGTCCTGGTTCTTCTGCTCGGCGTTTTCCAGGCCGCGCCGGCCGCAGAAAAGGCAACTGAAGCCAAACCGAAAGCCGGCCCAAGAGCAAAAGCCCGCGCCAAGGCAAAGGCCGACCTGCAGGTAATCCCCAAGGTCACCAAAGATCAAGTGATCTGCTTTGCGCTGTACACGGTCCACAACCACATCGTGGGACATGACGGCGGAAGTTCCTTACCGCGTGCGGCACGGCGAAACGGCGGTCTACGAGGGCCTGATCCGGCGGGTTCCATTTGGGATTTCGATATTTGGATTTGTTTCGACTTTCATGCACCGTTCGGCGCGGGTCTCCGTTCGGCGCGGGTCTCCGACCCCTCCGTTCGGCGCGGGTCTCCGACCCCGCCGAAACCGCCGACCGAAGGTCTCCAATTCGGGTTCCGCCCTCCGTTCGGCGCGGGTCTCCGACCCCGCCGAAACCGCCGACCGAAGGTCTCCAATTCGGGTTCCGCGCCATACGCGATTCCGTTTGGGGTCTTGATATTCGGCTCTTGGCTTTGTTTCGGATTTCGTGCTTCGCATTTCGAATTCCCACGTTACGGTTTCTTCTTCGCCGCCTTGCGTTGCTTCGCATAATCGGGCCATTCGATCCGTTTACCCTCGTAGCCTACAAATTTCCAGGCCGGCCATGTGGGCGACTCGTCGCGGACTTGGCGGTATTTGGCCTCCAGCATCGCTTTCAACTCGGCCAGTCTTTCCGGTTCCGCAGCGGAAAGGTCTGTCGTTTCTGCGACATCGCGGCGGAGATTGTACAGCGAGAACGTAGCCAACTCGGCTTGTCTGAAATCACGTTCATCCTGCTCAGTAATGTCGTTGGTGCGAGGCACCTGCGTCTTGTCAAGCGTTGCGAGGATCTTCCAATCGCCCGTTCGCAGGGCGACTTTCGGCGCGCTGGTCGCAAGATAGAAATGCCAGTACAGCGGCTCGCTGCGCGCGATCGGCCGGCCCGCCAACATCGGCAGCATAGTGGCTCCGTCCAGCACGCGGTCGCGCGGCGGTTGGACGCCGGCGATCTCGCATGCCGTCGGCAGAAAATCCACGCCGCACACCGGCTCGTCGCTCACGCTGCCGGGCTTGATCTTGCCCGGCCACTGCAGGATTCCCGGCACGCGGATGCCGCCTTCGTACAGCGCGCCCTTCTTGTCGCGCAACGGCCCGGCCGATCCGTGTGGATGATAGGACGTGATGGCGGGGCCGTTGTCGCTGGTGAACAGGATGAATGCATTCTGGCGTGCGCCCTGCTCGTCGAGCGCCCGCAGCAGCCGGCCGAAGGCGTCGTCCATCTGCGTGATGTTTCCGTGGTGTGCGCTGTAGCTTGGGTCGTCGGACGGGTACAGCTGCGTGTACTTTGCATCTGACGCGATCGGCTCGTGCGGTTCGTGAAAACAGACGTACAAGAAGAACGGTTTTGACTTGTCGCGACCGCCGCCAAGCCAGCGGATCGCCTCGTCGACGACGATGTGGGCCGCGTAGCCTTCGAGTCGGCCCACCGGCTGGCCGTTGCGCACAAAGTTGTCTGGGTTGCGGTGGTTCGGCAGCGCGTTGTTCTGGGTCGAAAACCAATGATCGAAGCCGTGGTCGCCGGGCTGCGGTTGCGTCGCCTGGTTGAGCCCTCCGTTCATGTGCCACTTGCCGACGTGACAGGTCGAGTATCCGGCGCGTTTTAGCAGCGTGGCCACCGTGATTTCGCTGCGCCGCACGTGGACCGGCGAATCGTGTGGAATCCAGTTGCGAACGCCGGCGCGGGTCGGCGTGCGGCCGGTCATCAGCCCCGTGCGCGACGGCGAGCAGTTCGGGTGACTGGCGTAGCAACTGGTCAGCCGCAGCCCTTCGGCCGCGAACCGATCCAGTTGCGGCGTGCGCACGTCGTCCGCGCCGTAGCAACCGAGGTCACCATAGCCCAGATCGTCGGCAAGTATTAGTACGATGTTTGGTACACTCCGAGAATTGGCACAGAAGCCGT
>DAINPV010000442.1:0-2078 GCA_036743315.1 bacterium
CGATGCGCTTTTCGCCTTCGCGCGCGGTGACGTTCTCGTACACGCCCTTGTCGCGCCGCACGAGCTTGGTGAAGCCCTGGTCCTTCAGCTCGCGATCCGAGCGCGGCGTGGCGATGCCGATGCGGCTGGGCAGCAGCTTGCGCACCGGCGCGCCGCAATGCGGGCACACGCGATGCGCCTCGTCTTTGATCGACTGCCGGCACTCGAACGTCTTGCCCCAGGCGCAGCCGTCGCCCTCGTGTTCGTACTCGTAAATCGGCATGGCGTCCCCTCGCTCGTTGCGGATTAACCATAAACCGCCGCCGCACAAATTCAAGGCAAAAAATCGCTCCGGCGAAGTATTGACAGCCGTCGCTCAGTGATTATTGATTTTTTCGGAAAACGAAAAAAATAGAAAACGACAAAATCTCTACTTACGAATGGGCCGTCTAGGCGAAGTCTCCTGCGGAGCTTTGCTTTTGGAATGCAATTTTTTGAAGGAGGTACAACCATGGCCATCATTAAAAAAGATCCGTTCGACGAACTGAGCACCATGCGGCGCGAAATGGACCGATTGTTCGGCGACATCGCTCCCTGGCGGCAGTACCGCCAGTCCGACGAAGGCATCAGCGGCCAGTGGGCCCCGAAGGTCGACATCTTCGAGGACGGCGCGCAGATCGTCATCTCCGCCGCCCTGCCCGGCATGAAGCAGGAAGACATCAAGGTCAACATCGAAAACAACATCCTGACCCTCAGCGGCGAGCGTCGGCTCGAAAACGAGGAGAAGCGAGATAATTACACGCGCATCGAGCAGTACTACGGCACATTCCACCGCACCTTCGCGCTGACCAACCAGATCGACCAGACCAAGATCGGCGCGCATTTCGAAAACGGCATCCTCAGCATTTCGCTGCCCAAGCGCGAGGAAGCCAAACCCAAGGCGATCGAAATCAAAGTCCACTGATGGCGCGCCGCCCATCGTCGCCGGCCCGCCTCGCTCCCCAAGCGAGACGGGCCGCGGCGCATCGTCTCCCGCCGCTTGACGCTGCCGCGAAAAGCCCCTTAAGCTGACCCGAATTCACCACCCGCGACAGGAGCCGCGACCATGAGCGAAAAAGTCGTCCGCATTGTGGAGCAGGGCCTGCTGCCCCTGATCAAACCACCCGACCCCGAAGATCTGCGCGCCGCCAACCGCACGCGCGACAAGGGGCTGGTCGACAAGCGCATGAGCGAGGACGAGGCGATCGCCCGGTTCGTCGCCGACGGCATGTACATCGGCTTCGAGCTGTACGGTTCGGTGCGCTGCCCGATGTCGCTGGTGCGCGCGCTGATCCGCTCGGGCAAAACCCGTTTCGACCTCGCCGGCCAGGGCGTGCACGAAGCCGACCTGCTGCTGGCCGCCGGGATCATCGAGCGCATCGACTGCACCTACATCGGGCAGGAAGTGTACGGCGTGAGCGCGCCGTTGCGCCGCGCGGTCGAGTCGGGGCAGGTCAAGCAGGTGGTCGAATGGTCCAACGGCGCGATCACCTGGCGCTTCAAAGCCGCGGCGATGGGCCTGCCGTTCATCCCGACCTATTCGATGCTCGGCTCGGACACGCTCAAGTACAGCTCGGCGGTGGCCATCGAGGATCCGTACACCAAGCGACCGATCTGCCTGCTGCCCGCGCTGACGCTGGACGTGGGCTTCATTCACGTCAATCGCGCCGACAAGTTCGGCAACTGCCAGGTCGACGGCATCAGCGGTTTCGCGCTGGAAATGGCCCGCGCCTCGAAAAAGCTGATCGTCTCGACCGAGGAGATCGTCGACAGCGAGGTTATTCGCGCCAAACCGCATCTGACGGTCATTCCCTGGTACAACGTCGACGCGGTGGTGCACGCGCCCTTCGGCTCGTGGCCGGGCGAAATGAGCGGCATGTACGAGCGCGACGAGGATCACTACCGCCTGTTCATCGACGCCAGCCAGAAGGCGGAAAGCACCGACGCCTATCTGAAGGAGTGGGTCCACGATCTGCCCGACCATCGGGCGCTGCTGGATAAAATCGGGCGCGCGCGGTTGGACGCGATCGTCATCGGAAAGGGAGCGTGAGATGAGCCTG
>DAINPV010000443.1:0-2073 GCA_036743315.1 bacterium
CACAATCGACGACGACACAATCGACGATGACACAATCGACGATGACACAACCGATGACGACACGACGGACGACGACACGACGGATGACGACACGGTTGCTTGATTCTCCCCCTTGCGGACGACCCGCCGAATTTGCCAAAGTAAAAGCGCCCTCAAACCGACGGATTCGCGCATGATCAAAAAACCGCAGGAAAATTCAAGCGCTTCCCCGCGGCATCTTGCCTTCGCCGTATTGCTCGTTTTCGTGCTGGCCTACAGTCTCTATCTGGTCAAACTGGGCAACTTCTTTACCTTCGACGACCGCATTTTCATTCGTACCGATCTTTCGTTGCGTGGCTGGTCGAACCTGGCCCACCAGTTCGTTTCCGATCAGAACATGCTCTATCGCCCGCTACGTTCGGTAGCCTACGGCATTCTCATTCACTTCTTCGGCGTGGAAAGTCCGCTGCCGTTTCACCTCACCGGAATTTTTTTTCATGCGACGATTTCCGCGCTGGTCGTGCTAATCGTCTGGCTGCTGCTCGGCGATTTGCGCGCGAGTGTGCTGGCCGGATTGATTTTCGCCTGGCATCCGGTGCATCCGGATCGCGTCGCGTTCATCACCGGCAGTTTCGATTTGGGCGGCACGATGCTCAGCTACGCGGCCTGGGTCTTGGCGCTGTTTTGCGATCGTCAGGGGCGTTCGTGGCAAATGATCGCCGCCGTGTTATTGCTGCTTCTCGGCTGTCTGGGCAGCGAGGAAGCGGTGATGGCGCTGCCGTTGCTCGTCGGTTCCTTTTTCCTGATTCCCGGCGATCGCCGGCGGCGCATTTCGTTGACCATTTTGTTCGCGGGCGTGGTGTTGTGGTACGTCATGATCCGCATCCAGGTGCTGGGCGGAATGGGTCGCACGCCGACCCACGCGGCCGGCAGCCTGTACAACACGCTCTGGACGATGCCGGTGGTTTTCTGGCGTTACTTCGGTCAGTTGTTTTTCCCGGTCGGCCTGTCGCCGGCCTATAGCCCGACCATCTACACCGGTCCGCAGTTGATTCCATTGTTGGCACTGGGCGGGTTGGCGGGCCTGATCGTCACGATCTTCCTCACGCGTCGCCGCGCGCCCGCCCTCGCCGCCGGCATCGGCTGGCTGCTGCTGAGTCTAGGGCCTTTTTCCAATATCCTGCCCAGCGATACGCTGATGACCGGACGCTACTTGTACGCCGGCGTCGGCGGTTTCGCGCTGGCGATGAGTGCCCTGATTTCAGCCACGGCTCAGCGCCGGCGCGCGGTGATCGGCGTCGCCGTGGCGCTCTTGCTGCTTTACGCCGCGGGTTCGATCGACCGCTGCCTGTTGTGGGGACAGCCGCTGCGCCTCTGGGGTCAGGCCGCGCAACGCGAGCCCGGCAGTTTTCTGGCCAACCTCAACGCCGGGTACCACCTGGTGCAAGCCGACCGCCTCGACGAGGCCGAACCGCTGTTGCACAAGGCCGCGCAGCTGCAGCCCAAGCGGGCCGAACCGTTGTTGTCGCTGGGGGAAATCGCCTATCGTCGCAACGACGCTCAACAAGCGCTCAACTGGTTCCGGCAGGCGACCCAAGCCGATCCGCATTACTGCGCCGCCTACAGCGGTCTGGCGCAAATGTACGTGCTGACCGGTCAGATGATGCCCGCAGCCGAGGCGGTCGATCGCGCGCTGACTTGCGATCCCGACGAACCGATGGCCCATTACATCGCCGGCTACCTGTTCGTGCTGGCCGGACAATGCGCGGCGGCGCGACCGCACTTACGCCAAGTCATCAGCATGGAACCGCGTGTGCCGCAGCACGAATCGGCCCTCGAACTGCTGTCCAAATGCCCGTAAAAGCCTTCTATTTACGCTGGAAAATCCGCCGTTAGTCTTGCTTTGACAAATTTCATCTTTACAGTATTCTAACATGTTTGCTTTTTACGAGCTTAGGTGGAGATGCAGATGAGCAAATCAACGATCGCGGCTCTCACCACCCTGCTGGTGTTGGCGACAACCCTCTCGATCGCCCAGGCGGGCATCACCAGTGATCCGATTCTGATGGATCTGACCAAACGCGGCGTCACCGT
>DAINPV010000444.1:0-2068 GCA_036743315.1 bacterium
TCTCCTTCAATTCGAACCGGCCGCACGTGACCAACACGCCGCAGTTCGCCTGGCTGCAGGAACAACTGACCTCCGACGAAGCGCTCGACGCCGAGTTCATCATCGTTTTCTGCCATCATCCGGCGTATAGCGAAGGGTGGGGCGGATACGAAGGCAATGTCGAGATGCGCGACACGATCATTCCGCTGTTCGAGGCCAACGGTGTCGACGTGTTTTTCGCCGGACACACGCACGATTACGAGCGCGGCCACCTCAACGGCATGACCCATTACATCACCGGCGGCGGGGGCGGCGAGTTGGACACCCAGGTCCGCGACTTCGAACACATCGTGTTCTATCGTTCCTGCTATCATTTCATCAACGTGACGGTCGCGGGCAACACCATGACGCTGGACGCCATCGATTCCGACGGCGAACTGTTCGATACTTACACCATCGTCCACTGAAAGCGGGTAAGATCGATTACGGTTTCACCATGATCGGCGCGCCGCCCGCTAGATCCTTGGCACGCACCGGCGCTTGCGCCGTGCTCCCGTCGGCAAACGTCACCATCACGACCATCGCCACACGTTCCGGATCGCCCGCCGCCTTGGTTGCGTCCGCATACAGCTTGGGCGGATAGAACATCGCCGAGCGTCCGTCGGCGGCTACTTGCAACAGGTGCGCAACGTCCTGGGCCGCGAACGGTTCGCGGTTGCGCGTGCCGAAGCCCAGCCTCGTTTCCCCGTCGAGCTCGATTGTCTCCAGCCATTCCTGGTAATTCGCGATCGTCTCGGGCAGCAGCACCCATTCGGACAAGCGCAGGTACGAATTCAACGGCGTCGTTTCGTCGGTATAGACGGGTAGATAGTTCAGGTCGATTTTCCCGTTGCGTTGCACGCGGGCGTGCAGCACGGGATAAAACCGCCCGTTCATCAGGTCGGCGAACCGGCCCTGATCGGTCAGCGCCGCAGCCGGGGCGTCGAGCGTCGGCAGGGGGGCGGTCGGCCGCTTCACGCCGGCGATCGCGTCGCGCCGGGGGAACGTGTTGCTGATGAAGGTGCGGAACGGCTTTTTCAGATCGGGGCCTTGGATCGACCATTTGCGATACAGCCATTCCACTTCCGCTTGCGGCTCGACGGCGTTCTGTTCTCCGGGCAGGTAAACCTTCAGGGTGAACTTTTTGGCGTCCTCGCCGAGGAAACTGGGCAATTCCTCGTTGCTATCCTCCGGAGTGCTGAACAGCTCGTTGGAGTGCAGCAGCTTGTTCATGTCCAGCGTGTCGGCTTCCACGGTGACGTCGTAGCCCTTGAGCTTGCGGCAGAAGAACGTCCGTCGTTCCTTGATCGTCGCGCGCAGGCCCAGCAGCGACAGGTAATCGCTCAGCGCCCGATGATTGTCGAACACGAACTCGCGCAACAACACCACCCGGTCCTGGCCGAAAAAGGACTCGCGGCCGGTGACGTGCGTGTCGCCGATCATCAACGCGTCCTTATGTGCGATGTCCTGTAAAATTTCCAAAGCCCGTTTTTGCTCGATCCCGATTTTGCCCAACTGCAGTTCGAAAGCCCTTTTCGGTACAACGATGTAGTGCGTCACGTAGGTCTGCCCGGCGTCGTTGAACTGAATGTCTATGTACACCTCGTAGCAGCCGGAAAGCATGAACAACGCCAGCAACGCGAAAACGATGGGCAGCGCTTTTTTCATCGTCGTGTTCTCCTACTCGGCCTGGGTGCGCACGATGAACGAACTGTCGGCGGCCAACATGCCGGCCGACACGTCCAATTGCACGGTGTTGCCGTCCAGTTGCCTTCCATTCGAGCCGAAGATCGGCCGCGCGCTGTGTACGATCAACTGCCCGAGCATGGGTTCGGGCTCCAAAGTTAAAACCGGATTGCTCTCTTGCAGCCAATGAATCAGCCGGAAGCGGTACACCCAGTGATCGTTGTCGCGCCGCAGCCGGACGCTGTCCTCCAGCGCGTAAAGCGGGATTGGTTGCCGTGTAGTGCGCCGCACTTCGACGCCCGCGCGCCCATCGGACCCGGTGACGGATTTGACTTCGACGACATAGTTGTTTTGCAGATCCGGC
>DAINPV010000445.1:0-2066 GCA_036743315.1 bacterium
GCGCAACCTCGGCGAGGATGTCGTGTCCGGCGTGAACTTCGTGCTCGACTCGAACTTCGGCGCGATGGACGACGGCGTGTTCGTCGAGCCGGATTACTCGTCGCGCACGCTCTCGACCCGGCCGCTGGAGCTGACCGCGACGACCGGCGGCGCGTTCAACGACATGTACGTGCCCCTGGGCGATCTGGCGCCGGGCGAAGAGATCGTCTTCACGCTGCCCTTCGCGTTCTGCGAACAGGGCGAGCACGCCGAGGACGTTTTCACCGCCGTCGCCGGCGCCGGCGTCGACGCGCTGCTGGAAGCCACCGTCGCCTGGTGGGAGCAATGGCAGGCGCGCATGGTCGCGGTCGATTCGCCGGATGCGAAATTCAACGATCTGCTGCCCAACCTCGCCTATGCGATCAAGATCAACCAGGCCGTCAGCGGCGGTGTGGCGCAAATGAGCCAGTATTCGCTCATGTGGTTGCGCGACACTTACGGCCCGGCGCTCTTCTATCCGCTCATCGGCTTGAACGACGATTTCCGCGACATGCTCGATTACATGTTCGCCGCGGTGGTCGTGCGCGGCAACATCTCCAACGCCATCCCGTTGGATGTCGATATTTCGAACCCGCCGCCGCAGCCCGATTGGGAAAATCTACCCATCCTCCACGGGCACCAGCGGTGCGAAAGCCCCAGCCACATACCGCTCGAATACGAAAAATATTATCGCGCCACCGGCGACCTCGACCGCTTGGCAGAGGCCTATGGCATGCTCAAACATTCGCTGGTGCACCAGGTGATCGTCGACGGTTGTCGGCAATATTTTTCCGCCGACGAAACTTTCGAGGACGTCATGCAGGCCGCCTTCGGCTTCTGGCTGTTGCACGAGCCGGACACCGAATGGTACAGCGCGTATTCCTCGTACTTCATGATCCGCGCGGCGACTTTCATGAGCGAGCTGGCCGGTTTGCTGGGCAACACGGCCGATCAGACGCTGTTCGCGCAGATGGTTGACGATTTCACGACCTGCCTCGAAAACGACTACTGGATGGAAGACGAGCAGATGTATGCGATCATGCTCGACACCGCCACCATGGACCCGTGGGATAAACCCTACGAGGACATCAGCACGATTCCCATCTGGCTCGACGCGCTGCCCCTGGACGATCCGCACGTCGTGGCGAATTTCGAAACGCTCGTCGAACGCTTGGGTCGCGACAACGGCACGGCGGTCACCCCCCTCCATCCGATCTACGACCTGCTCTTTCCGCACGTGAACGACGGCGTGCAGACCGGGATGAGTCACGGTTATTACCTGATGAATCTTGCGAAGATGTTTCACCCCAAGGCCGATGCCGCCTTCGCCGTGTGGAAACAGTTTTTCACCCCCGCCGGTTTCACCGACGAAGCGGTGGTCACCGACGACTACGGTCATCTGTCGATTCTGCGCGAGCCCTTCGGCTTCGCCGGCGACATTTCCGCGCGGTTCCGCAGTTGGGAATCGGGCATCATGGGGCATGCCTACCTGTACTACCTGACCGGCCTGGAAGTCGACGTGCCGCTCGAAGAAGTGCGCCTGGCGCCGCATCTGCCGCCCGACTGGCCGTATATGGCGCTCGACGGACTGGCCTTCGGCGACGGCCGCTTTGCGTTGCGCGTCGAACAACCCGTCCGCGGCGGGCGGACCATCACCCTGACGACCGATGCGCAAGCGGCCTTCACACTGTACCTGACCATACCGTTGGACGGCGCGGTGGCCGGCGTGGCGGTCGACGGTGAGCCCCTGGCCGGTGGCGCCTACGAAGCGCAGGTCAACGATTACGGCCGCACCGTGGTGACGCTCATGCCGCTGGAGATCGCGGCAAACGACGAAGTGATTGTGGAAGTGACGCTCGCGCGCTAGGAGACGGATGTGGCCCGACACCTGTTCGATCGACGCGTGTTGCTGGTGACCGGCAAAGGCGGGGTGGGCAAAACCACCATCGCCACGGCGCTGGCGTTGGCCGCTCGCGATCGCGGCCTGCGCGTGATGCTCGTGCAGTTGGGAAACGTCGACAACGTCGGCCCGATCTTCGGCCAGCCGC
>DAINPV010000446.1:0-2063 GCA_036743315.1 bacterium
TGAGGGGGTGGCGTCATGATTACCTTGCAGATCGTCTGGTATTTGCTGGTCGGCGTGCTGCTGACCGGTTACGCGATCCTCGACGGCTTCGACCTGGGCGCCGGCTTCTGGCATCTGATCGTCAAAAAGGACAGCGAGCGCCGTTTGTTCCTCAACGCCATCGGGCCGGTGTGGGACGGCAATGAGGTCTGGCTGATCACCGGCGGCGGCGCGCTCTTCGCCGCGTTCCCGCCCGTATACGCCAGCGTGTTCAGCGGCATGTATCTCGCGCTGATTCTCTTGTTGTTCGGCTTGATCTTGCGCGCAGTGTCGTTGGAGTACCGCAGCCAGCTCGAGTCGCCGCGCTGGCGCGAATGGTGGGACAAGGCCTTCGCCGTCGGCTCGATGCTGGCCGCGCTACTGTTCGGCGTCGCGCTGGGCAACATCCTGCGCGGCCTGCCGCTGAACGAAAACGGCGATTTCACCGGCACGTTCTTCACGCTGCTCAATCCGTACGCGCTGTTGATCGGCCTGCTGGGCTTCGCGATGATCGCCTTCCACGGCGCGCTGTACCTGGCGATGAAGGTCGAGGGCGATTTGGCGCAACGATTGCGCGGTTGGGCCAACGCGACCTGGCGTATCTACCTGGCGCTGTTTGCCCTGGTGGGCGTCGTCTCGGCGGCGACGCAGCCGCAATTGTTCGCCAACTACCTCGAGCAGCCGGTGCTGTTCGTCGCTCCCTTGCTCGCCGGGACGATGATCGTGCTGGCCGGCGTGTTCAATCGAAAAGGGCGCGAGGTCAGCGCGTTCCTGTGTTCGTCGTTGGGCATCGTCGGACTGTGGGGCATGGTCGGCGCGGCGCTGTTTCCCAACCTGGTGCCGGCGCTCAACGATCCCGCGCTCAGCCTGACGTTGACCAACTCCAGTTCGGGCCCGGTGACGCTCAAGACGATGTTGGTCATCGCGGTCGTTTTCGTGCCGATCGTGTTGGGCTACACCGCGTTTGTCTATCGCTCGTTCGCGGGCAAGGTCTCGCTGGAGAAGGGCGAGTACTGATTTTTTTCGAAGCAGTGTACAATAAGGCGGAATCGATGCAGAAAAGGATGACGACATGCGGTTCCGCCTTTTCCTTTTAATCCTCGTTCTCTTCTGGCGTTTCGCGACGGCGGTCGCGGCCGCCGACGATCCGGCCTTGCTGGCCAAGGCGCAGGCCTATGAAGCGTGGCTGCGCACCCACCATGTGCCCGGTTACGGCGGCGTGGTCAACGTCGTGTTCGAAACGCCCGAACTGCAAAACGTGCTGCTGTACCGTGGGCAGGGCGATTCGACGATGTGGACGGCCACCTATTGCGCGGCCGAGTCGTTCCGCTACGCCGTCACCGGCGAGATCGAGGCGAAAGACAACGCCGTCGCCGCCGTGCATACGTTGCGCGACCATCTGCGCGTCACGCAAACGCCCGGTTATATCGGCCGTTACGTCGGCCCGGTGAGCGACCCGGCGTTCTGGCTCGATTACGTCGACAGTGACCTCCTGCGTTACGGCGAAGGCGCGTGGCTGGGCACGTTTTATCTGTCCAATTCCTCGTCCGATCAGTACGTCGGTTGGTTTCATGGTCTGGCCGTCGCCTACGACCTGATCGACGATGCGCCGTTGCGCGCGTTGATTCGCGAGATGGTCGCCGAGGTGATCGATGCGCTGGAGGCTCACCGCTGGCTGATTCTCAACGAAGAGGGCCTGCCGACCACTGCCGCGCCGGGCATCGACGGCAGCGAGCGGCTGACCTTCTGCCTGATCGCCGCACACATCCTTGACGAACAGTACTATTGGGATCTGTACGCCGAACAATTTGAAGATGCCAAGCCGACGCTGCCTTTCAAGTCGATCGCTTTCTGGAGCAAGTACACCGAGTATTTCGCCAACAACCTCAGGCATCAGAACCACTACAATCTTTTCCGATTGGAAACCGACCCGGAGCGCCTGGCGTTTTATTGGGATGTTTTCAACAAACGCATCCGGCGTTGGTCGGAGTGGACGCACAACGTATATTACGACTTCGTTTATCTGTCCGGCTGCGAGCGCGGGC
>DAINPV010000447.1:0-2034 GCA_036743315.1 bacterium
GAAGCTGACCGGCTTATTGGTCAGCTTCTTGGCCACCTCTTCCGAGCACAACAGCATCGACGCGGCGCCGACGCTCATCGCACAGCATTCGAGCATGCGCAGCGGGTCGCACACAATGCGCCCGCCGAGGATTTCCTCGATCGTGTGATCGCCCGGCTGCTGCGCGTACGGGCTCATCGTCGCGTAGTGGCGGTTCTTCTGCGCGATCTTGGCCCGGGTGACTTCCGATAGGTTGTACTTCTGCGAGAAGCGACGGGCCATCGGCGCATAATAGCTGGCGTAGATGCGCGCCAGGCGGGTTTCGAAGTCTTTGCAGGCGGCGGTAGAGATGTAGAAATTGCCTGTTTTGGTGTCGACTTCGTCCATGCGCTCGAAACCCAACGCCAGGGCGACATCGCAATAGCCGGAAGCCACGGCCATCGCCGCGGTCCACACGGTGCTGCCGCCGGTGGCGCCGCCGGTCTTGATCCCGAGGTTGCCCAGCGGATCCAGCCCGAGGTAATCGCTGACCTTCGCTTCGCCCAGGAGCTGATCGCCGAAGTGGTCGGCAAAGTGCCCGATGAACGTGGCGTTGATCATGCCCTTGACTTCGAGCGGATCCTTTTTCAGGTCGTTTTCTTCCAACATCATGCGGAAGGCTTCCATGCACAGCTCTTCCATTTTTTTCTCGGGATAGGTTTTCCGATAGTCGGTCAATCCGCCCGCCACCATATACACGGGCCGATTGAACCGGGGTACGCGTAGCGCACCGGGGCTCAGAACTTTCATTTTCCCTCCCTTTCGAGTTTTTCCTGCAAGTAGAATTTTACGTCTAAAACGTTCGCGTGTAGTGTGATTGTCAGATGGTGCGGTTCGCGACGTTACTCTCGATAAAATCCACGATCGCCTGCAAGGTCGTGCCCGGTGTGAAGATCGCGGCCACGCCGGCCTCTTTCAAACCGGGAATGTCCTGCTCGGGAATGATGCCGCCGCCGAACACGACGATATCGTCCACGCCCTTGTTTTTGAGCAGCCGGATCACCTCGGGAAACAGGTGATTGTGCGCGCCGGAAAGAATCGAAAGACCGATCGCGTCGACGTCTTCCTGAATCGCCGTGTTGACGATCATCTCCGGCGTCTGATGCAGACCGGTGTAGATGACCTCGTAGCCCGCGTCGCGCAAGGCCCGCGCGACGATCTTCGCGCCGCGATCGTGTCCGTCCAGTCCGGGTTTTCCCACCAAGATGCGAATCGTGCGTTTCATAGCTGCTTCGTCTCCTTACAGATACGCCGGGTCTTGATACTCGCCGTAAACGTCCCGCAGGGTATTGACCATTTCGCCAAGGCTGGCATACCTGCGCACGCAATCCAAGATCGGCGGCATCACGTTGCGCCCCTCGACGGCCGTGCGTTTGAGCTCGGCCAGGGCGCGGCCTACCGCCGCGTTGTCCCGTTCGCTTTTCACCTTCTGCAACGAGGCAATTTGGTCCTTTTCGACCTGCTCGTCGATGTACAGCAAGTCCAGATCGATCGGCTCGTCGTTGACGTACTTGTTGATGCCCACCACCGTCTTTTCGTTGTTTTCGATCTGCCGCTGGTAATGGTACGCCGCCTTGCTGATCTCCGTTTGCGGATACCCGTTTTCGATCGCCCGGAGCATGCCGCCCATCTCGTCGATCCGGCGGATGTAAGCCAGCGCCTCGGCTTCCATCCGGGTGGTCAGGCTCTCGATGAAGTAGGAGCCGCCCAGCGGATCGATCGTGTTGGTTACGCCGCTTTCCTCGGCGATGATCTGCTGCGTGCGCAACGCCACCTGCACCGCCCGTTCCGAGGGCAGCGCCAGCGTTTCGTCCATGCTGTTGGTGTGCAGGCTCTGCGTGCCGCCCAGCACCGCCGCCAGCGCCTGAATCGTCGTACGCACGATGTTGTTCAGCGGTTGTTGCGCCGTCAGCGAACACCCCGCCGTCTGCGTATGGAACCGCAGCAGCCACGAGCGCGGGTCCTTCGCGCCGATCTCCTCCCTCATGAAGCGGGCCCAGATGCGCCGTGCCGCGC
>DAINPV010000448.1:0-2023 GCA_036743315.1 bacterium
GAACGCCAACCTGATTTTCAACAGCGCCCGCGGCCTGAGCGACTGCCTGGAGATCAAGCCCGGTTCGTGGCTGGTGCAACGCGCCGACGCGGTGCTGGACAAGGCGATCGCCATGCTCGCCACCATCGCCGACATCGGCCTGTTCAAGGCTATCGAACAGGGCATGTTCGCCGACATTAAACGCGCGCCCGACGGCGGCAAGGGCGGCGACGGCGTCGTGAAAAAAGCGGCGAATTACGGCAATCCGCTGCCGGCCATCCTGGGGGAGAAGATCCATGGACGCCACTAACGTGAAACAGGTCGACCCGACCAAGATCCGTCCTTACGGCGACACGCTCGACGACGGCGCCCTGCAAATGAGCTTCACCCTGCCCCTGCCCCTGACGCCCGAAGCGATCGAGGCGGCCAAGCAGACCGCCTTGGGGCTGGGTCTGCGCGACGCCTCGGTCGTGCACAGCGAAGACCTGGGCGGGTACAGTTTTTTCATCGTCTACGGCCACACGCGCAAGACGATCGACATGACGCAGATCCATGTACCCAAAGTCGAAACCAAGGTCTATTCGCGCGACCAGATCAACGAACAAATCCGCACCCGCTTCGGCCGCCAGCTGATCGTCGTGGGCGCGTGCATCGGCACCGACGCGCACACCGTGGGCATCGATGCGATCATGAACATGAAGGGCTTCGACGGTCACTACGGCCTGGAGCGCTACGAGATGATCGAGGCCTTCAACCTCGGCGCGCAGGTGCCGCCGGAAAAACTGCTGCAGTTCGCCGTCGAGAACAAAGCCGACGCGATTTTGATCAGCCAGGTCGTTACCGGCCGCGGCTTCCACAAACAGAACCTGACGCGGATGGTCGAACTGGTCGAAGCGGCGGGCATCCGCCAACGCACGCTGCTGATTTGCGGCGGACCGCGCATCGACCATCGCCTCGCGCTGGAACTGGGCTTCGACGCCGGCTTCGGCCGCGGCACCTACGCCGAGCACGTCGCCGGGTTCATCGTCGAGAAGATGAGCGAACGCAGCCTCGTCTAGCCGAAAATTCATCGCTGGCAACCGCCGCGACCGCAGTGCTACCATGGCCCGCATTTCTTCGGAGACGATGATGTTGGAAGTCCAGGTTTTCGGGCCGGTCACACAATTTCGTATGAGTCACGAAATCAACGGCACGGCCGTGTATTGGGTCGCCGCCTATTTGGTCGACGGTCTACTCATCGACGCCGGCTGCCGTTTCACCTGCGACCAGCTCGTGGCCGCGTTGCGCGATTGCGAAATCGCCCAGGTGGTCAACACCCACTGGCACGAGGATCATGTCAGCGCCGACAAGTTGCTGCATGAAACGCGCGGCGTGCCCGTGTATGCGCACGCCGATTCCCTGCCGCACATCGCGGCCAGACAGGCGTTGCTTCCTTATCAGGAACTGGTGTGGGGGTATCCGGATTTGATGGCCGCGCAATCCCTGGGCGACGAAGTCGTCACGCCGCATCATCGGTTTCAGGTCATCGAGGCGCCGGGGCACAGCGTCGGCCACGTCGTATTTTTCGAGCCGCGCGAGGGCTGGTTGTTTTCCGGCGACATCTTCGCGCGCGTCGAGCAAAAAGTGCTGCGGGCCGATGAAAACGCGCCGCAACTCATCGCCACGATGAACCGCCTCGCCGCGTTGCCGGGCGATTCCCTGACGCTGTTCACCGCGGTGGGCAAAGTGGTGGACGACGGCCGCGCTTCGTTGCGCCGTGCCGCCGAGTACCTGCAAACATTGGCCGAGATCGTCAAGCCGCGCCTCGACGAGGGCCGGACGGTCGACGAAATCGTCGAGTTGATCTTCGGCGGCGAGCACCCCTTCGCGGCGATCACCGACGGCCATTACTCGTCGGCCAACCTCGTGCGTTCGCTGGCCGGACTCGCTTAGGCGATTTCCCGGCGGACGATCTTCAGCGCATCCTCGATGGCCTGTGCCGCCTGCTGCAAGTCGGCGTCGGTGTGTCGCGCCATGAGGTAGCCGTGGTGATACGGCTGCAGGA
>DAINPV010000449.1:0-2000 GCA_036743315.1 bacterium
GGAAGCTGTAGCGGTCGATCGCCTCGAAGGTAATGAAATCCTGCAGCGTGTAGCGGAAGATACCGGAGAGATACTCGATGTCGATCACGTCGTTACGATCGAGGTGGTAGCGATATTCCGCGCCCAGGGCGTCGTCGTTGACCGTGCCCAGCGCGCCCAGGACGTTGAAGCGCGTCACGTCATCCTGGTAGGTATCGTAGTCCAACTCCGAGCGCATGATGATCTTGTTGAGCCAACGCCCGGCAGTCGCGAGGGTTTCCAATTCGAAGGTCCACGGCTGCCAAGGGCGGCGCTCGTCATCGGGAAGCAGCGGGTCCAATTCGCGATCGGCTTCAGCGAAATCGTAGCCGTGCAGCACACGGAAGTCGGTCAGCTTCAACGTGTGGAAGCGCTTGGCCGGCGCGTCGAACAGGCGCATCCACAGCCGATTGGTCAAGCCGTAATGTAGTTCGGACAATTCGCCGAGGCGGTCGAAGCCGTCGAAAATCGGCAGTTCGTCCTGGTCGACTTCCGGCCGGTAGCGATAACCGATCGCCGGTTCGAGCTGATGCTTCAACCCGCGCACGATCGGAGCGCGCACGGGAAAGACGCGCTCGAAACGCGTGTAGGCGTCCGCACCCATTTCCGCCGTGGCGCGCGTCATGCTGCGCTGCGTGTCGCGGTCGCCGAGTTGATAGAAGCTGCCCTCGCCGATCGCATACGGCGTAAAGGTCACCACTTGGTTGAAATTCAACGGCGCATGCAAGCCCGGCTGCAGCGTGGCGCGCTGACCGTCGGTGAGAAAGAAGTACGGATGCTCGTGCCCGGCGAGCGTGTCCAGCGCGCGCTCATCGGCGGAGATCTTCGGTCGATAAAAATTGGTCGCCTGCGCATCGAGGGTCCAGTACAGCGGCAGCGAGGCGATCCGGTGGCTCAGCGCGTTGAAGGTCGCCTGCGGGTATTGCTGCCAGGTGTGGCTGTTGTCGTCGACGCTCAGGTTGTCCCAATGGCGGAAGAGCACGTTCAGGTCGTAATCCTGCCAAAGGTTGTTGACGATAAAATCGTTGCGCAGATAGCGGTCATAACGCGCGGAGATGTCGCTCGGAAAATCGACAACGTATTGGTTGTCGCTGACCATGTTGATCTTGCTGCGGATGTACAAACGCCGGTAGGGATTCTGGTAGTACTCGTAGGAGATCGCCCACCGCTGTTCATCTTCGAGACGGTCGTCGATGTAGTCGACGTTCGCCTCGCCTTCCCATTTGCGTGAGATGGCGAAGCGATGCTGCAGGCCGAGCTTCGTACCGCGATTTTCATACCAGTCGGTGTCGAGCGTGGCGTCGGTGTGCGGCGCGATGTTCCAGTAAAACGGCACGCCCACGTGATAACCGTCGTCGTTGGCCCAACCGGTCGACGGCCAGAGGAAGCCGGTGGAGCGTTTCACCTTCGCCGGGAACACGCCATAGGGCACATAGGCGACCGGCAGGCCCTGCAAATAGATGCGGCCGCGTTCGACGATTGCGTAGCCGTCGAAGGTCACGTCAATATACTCGGCTTCGACCAGCCAGTCGGCTTCGGCCGCGCCGCAATCGCAGGTGGTGTAACTGCCATGGTGAATCAAATAGCGTTCGGGGCCGATTTTTTCGATCTGTTTGCCGCGCACGAAGTAGGTAACGTCTTCGTTGACGACGACGAACAACGCGCGAGCCATCACCGCCGTTTCGGCTTTAAGGTCGATGACCACGCTTTGCGCGCGCACCGTGCCCTGCGGCGTAGCGAGGATGATTTCGCCGTCGCAGACGAGCAGTTCGTCGCGCAGATCCAGCACCATCTGATCGGCGGTGAGCGTCGCTTCCTGCTGGCGCAGCACGACGTTGCCGGTCGCGTGATAGGTTTGCTTTTCTTGATCGAATTCGACCTGATCGGCCTCGAGGGTCAGCGGCTGGCCGGAGGCCAGCACGTCACGCAGAAACGGGGTGATCGAGGGGCCGACGCCCTGTTCCTCTGCATCGGTCGTTGTC
>DAINPV010000450.1:0-1992 GCA_036743315.1 bacterium
GGCGCCGAATGCCTTGTCCCACAACCAGTGCGCCCAGGCGATGCCGCCGGGCTGATCCCAGTAACACCATTCGGGTTGCAGCGACCAGGTCCAGTAATACGCCTCGTCGGGAATGACGCCCACCCGCGCGCTCAGCGCCAGGCGCAGCACGGAAAGCAAGAGCAGAATCAGCAGTAGGCTGGCGAGCGGGCGGCGCACTGTCGGCTACTCGTCCCGGAACTGCATTTTGTACAGCCGGGCGTATTCGCCGTCGTGCGCGATCAGGTCCTCGTGCCGGCCGTCCTCGACGATGACCCCGTCGCGAAGCACGAGAATGCGGTCGGCGCGGCGGATGGTCGAGAGGCGATGCGCGATGACGAAGGTCGTGCGGCCGGCCATCAGGTTTTCCAGCGCCTCCTGCACTTCGGCCTCCGCCTCGGTGTCCAGGCTGCTGGTCGCCTCGTCGAGAATCAGAATCGGCGCGTTCTTGAACAGCGCCCGCGCGATGGCCAGCCGCTGCCGCTGCCCGCCGGAGAGCTTGACGCCCAATTCGCCGATCTGCGTGTCGTACTTTTTGGGCGTGTGCTCGATGAACTCGTGTGCGTTGGCGCGTTTGGCGGCTTCGACGATCTTGTCCATCGGCGCGTGGGCCTGACCGTAGGCGATGTTGTTGCGGATGGAGTCGGCGAACAGGAACGTGTCCTGCGTGACCATGGCGATCTGCGAACGCAGGCTGCGGATCGTCGCCTGCGCGATGTCGCGGTCGTCGATCAGGATGCGTCCGGCGGTCGGATCGTAAAAACGCGGGATGAGGTTGATCAACGTCGTTTTACCCGAACCGCTCGAACCGACGAAGGCGATCATCTGGCCCACATGCGACTGGAAAGCGATGCCCTTGAGCACTTCGCCGTCGGCGTCGTTGTAAGCGAAATGCACGTTTTCGAAGGTCACCGTGTCGCGCAGCGCCGGCAGTTCGACCGCCGCGGGACAATCGTGAACACTTGCCGGCGTGTCGAACACTTCAAACACGCGCGTCGCCGCAGCCAGCGCGCTCTGAAAGGCCGAGTACATTTTGTTCACGCGCTTGAGCGGTTCGTACATCAAACCCAGCGACGCCATGAAGCTGAAGAACTTGCCGGTGGTCAGGTCGCCTTGGATGACCAGCGAACCGCCGTACAAAATAACCACCGCCGCGGCCAGCGCGCCGAGCACCTCGATAACCGGGCTGGACAGCTCGTCCCACTTCGAGCGCTTCACGTTGGCGTCGTAGACTTTCTGATTTTCCACCTGGAAGCGTTCGCGTTCGTAATCCTCCATTCCGAAGGCTTTGATCACGCGGATGCCGGTGAAATTTTCCTTGAGGATGCCAGTAAGCTCGCCCATGCGCTCCTGCCCGCGCTTGGTGTATTTGCGGATTTTTTTGCCGAAGCGGACGATCGGGTACGCCGTGGCCGGAAAGAGCACCAAAATGATCAACGCCAACTGCCACCATTGATAGAACGCGAGCACCGCGAGGCTGATCAGCGTGATCGGTTCGCGAAACAGGTTGGTGATCGAGGGCACGGCGCGTTCCATCATGTTCACGTCGTTGGTGATGCGGCTCATCATCACGCCGGTGTTGGTGTCCGAGTAATAGTCGATCGACAGGTCCTGGAAATGGTCGTAGAGCTGGTTGCGCAGCAGGCGGATGACGCGCTGGCCGACGACCAGCAAAATGTAGTTTTGCGCGAAACGGAACAGGCCTTTGAGGATATAGATGAGCACCACCGCGATGGGAATCAGCTTGAGCCAGAACATCGCGACTTCTTTATCGGCTTCGGTAAACACCTTGTCCATGGCCGGCTGGACGAGGTAGGCCGTCGCCGCGGTGGTCGCCGCGACCAGCAGCGCGCAGACGAACGCCACGCCCACCCAGAAAGCGTAGGGCCTGAAATAAATCAGAAAGCGCTTGAACTCGGCCCAATCCGGCGAGCGCCAGAACTTCAGATTGTCGGTCCACTTCGCCATATCGAA
>DAINPV010000451.1:0-1992 GCA_036743315.1 bacterium
TGGAGCCGCAGACGATCGTCGAGCCGAAACTATCGGTGCGCAACCTCGATTTTTATTACGGCTCCTATCGCGCGCTCAAAGGCAACGACCTGGACATCGCCGCCAACAAGGTGACCGCGATCATCGGGCCGTCGGGCTGCGGTAAATCGACGCACATCCGCGTCTACAACCGCATCTACGAGCTGTATCGCGAGCAGCGCGCGACCGGCGAGGTGATTCTGGACGGCGAGAACATCCTCGCGCCGCGCTACGACCTGATCAAGCTGCGTAAAAAGGTGGGCATGATTTTTCAGAAACCCACGCCGTTCCCGATGACCGTGTTCGACAACGTCGCCTACGGTCTTAAATTGCATTACCGGATGTCGCGCGGCGAACTGGCCGGACGCGTCGAAAAGGCGTTGCGGGACGCGGCGCTGTGGGCGGAAGTCAAAGACAAGCTCAACGAGCCGGGCACCGCGTTGTCCGGCGGGCAGCAGCAGCGGCTGGTCATCGCCCGCGCGATCGCCGTGCAGCCCGAGGTGCTGCTGATGGACGAACCGACCTCGGCGATCGACCCGGTGGCGACGGCGAAAATCGAGGAACTGGTCGAACAGCTCAAGGAGCAATACACGATCGTCATCGTGACCCACAACATGCAGCAGGCGGCGCGCATCTCCGATTACACCGCGTTTTTCTACGAGGGCGAAATCGTCGAGTTCGGGCCGACCAAGAAAATCTTTACCAAGCCGACCAAGAAGCAGACCGAAGATTACATCACCGGTCGCTTCGGTTGAGCCGGCGGAGAAAACCATGGGCTTTCGTTTACAACGGCAAATCGAAAAATTGAAGGAAGACATCCTCACCCTCGGCGCCGCCGTCGAGGAACAATTGCTGCAATCCGTGCGCGCGATCGAAAATCGCGACGCCGACCTGGCGCAGCAGGTGATCGACGCCGACATGAAAATCGACCAGATGGAAGTCGACTTCGAAGAGGAATGCCTGAAAATTCTCGCCCTCTACCAACCGGTGGCGATCGATCTGCGTTACATCATCGCCGTGTTGAAGATCAACAATGACCTGGAGCGCATCGGCGATTTGGCCACCAACCTTGCGCGGCGCGCCCGCTTTTTCAGCAAGCAGCAAGATGTGGAAATGCCGGACATGTTCAAAGAGATGGCGCTTAAATCCAGCGCCATGCTGTGCAAGAGCCTCGATGCGCTGGTCAAACTCAACGTCGAGTTGGCCAATGAGGTGTGCGCCACCGATGACGAAGTCGATGCGCTGCATAAAAACAACTACCAACTCGTGCACCAAGGCATCGAGCGCAATCCGCAGCGCCTGGATTTTTATCTGAATCTCTTTCTGACCTCCAGCCACCTGGAGCGCATTGCCGATCAGACGACCAACATCGCCGAGGATGTCATCTACCTCATTCGCGGGGAGATAGTTCGCCACAGTCATGAAAAGAAAGGGGGCGCCAAAACGCAGTAAGCAAGCGCGCCTCCTGTTGATCTTTCCGGCAACTTGGTTGATGGTATTGGTGCTTCCTTTCGCTGGGGAAGCGCCAGGTGGTTTCGTCGCGGTCGGAGATCGACATGAAAAAGGCAATCCTCATCGTTTTGGCGTCATTGTTGCTTGCCGCTACGGCGCAGGCGTACGGCCCATCCATCCATATGCGGGAAGCCGATTATTATATCGCCTTATGCGAACTCGATCCGTTGCCGTACCCGCAGCACAACGCCGATTTGTTGCGGCGCGAAATCATGCTGCTGCGCCTGGGCGCCATCTGGCCCGATATCGCCCGCGTTTTGGTGGGCCTGGAGGACGCGCCGGGCAAGATCGACGAAAACATGGTCGATCCGCACAACCGGCATTTCAATGCTTATCTGCTCGACGACGCGCTGGCGTTGTATCCGCAACAGCAGTGGAAGCTCGCTTTCGCGCTGGGCAACCTGATGCACAACTGCGAAAGCGAGCTTCCACTGCTGTTGCGGATACAACGCCAGTGGAAGC
>DAINPV010000452.1:0-1948 GCA_036743315.1 bacterium
GTTGTTCGCTCGGCGAAATCAAAGACGGCAAGGCCACCGTGCAGATTCCGGTGAGCGAACAACTGGTCGGCGGCGTGGTCGCCACGGCCTACGCGCTCATGCCGGCCGGCAACATGGTCCGCGACAACCGCGTGCTTTACGTGCATCCGCAAGCGGATCTGAACATCGCCATCGCGCCCGGTAAGAAAATCTACCGTCCCGGCGAGGACGCGCGCATCGACTTCACCGTCACCGACGACCGGGGCCATCCGGTCGCGGCCGCGCTGGGCGTGACCATCGTCGACGAAGCCGTCTTCGCGCTGCAGGACATGCAGCCCGGTTTGGAAAAAATCTTCTTCACCCTCGAGCGCGAACTGATGCAGCCGCGCTACGAGTTCCACTCCTTCACGCCCGAGCAGATCGTGTTGGATCCGACGATCGACAAGGTCAAGGAGCGCGGGTGGCAGGCGATGCTCGCCGCCGTCGAACCGCTGGTCGTCGTACCCATCGACCGCCGCCAGGCCGTCGACGAAGGGGCGGAAATCCGCGCCAAGTTGGAAAACAAGGTCCGCGCCGACATGAAAGAGTTGGGCAAAAAACTCAAGAAGGTCGACGGCGATCTGAACAAGCTCAACCAACGGGAGCTGCTCGATCCCTGGGCCACGCCCTATCGCGTGAACGGTTATTACAATGACATGATTTACCGCCTCGTCTCCGCCGGACCCGACCGTGTTTTCAACACGCGCGACGACCTGGCCGTGGACAATCCCGAGTACATCCAAGAGATGAAAAAAGCAAAAGACGGCGCGCGGGGATTCGGCGGTTTCGGCGGCGCCTTGCGCGGCGCCCGCGAGGACAACGACATCGTCTTCGCCGAAGCCGGCGCGCCGATTCCACCCCCCAAGCCCGCGGCGGCGCAAAAACCCGGCGAAGTCGTCGCCGACGCGGCCGGCGGTGAAGGCCAGGCGGTGCGCGTGCGCGAATACTTCCCCGAAACGCTGTACGTCAACCCGGCCCTGATCACCGACGCGCAGGGCAAGGCGCGCATCGAACTGCCCATGGCCGATTCGATCACCACCTGGCGCGTCGCCGCGCAAGCGGTCAGCGTCGGGGGGCTGCTGGGCAGCGGTACCGGTCCGGTGGTCGTCTTCCAGGACTTCTTCGTCGACATCAACTTCCCGGTCGCGCTGACGCGCAACGACTCGGTCAAGGTGCCCATCGCGCTGTACAACTACCTGCCCCAGGCGCAGACGATCAAACTGAAAATCGAGAACGACGATTGGTACGAGTTGCGCGAAGGCGCCAATGAACGCAGCATCAAGCTGGGTCCGAACGAAGTGAAGGCCGAGTACATTCACGTCAAGGCCAAACGGGTCGGCGAGCATAAGCTGACCGTCTACGCCTACGGCAGCAAGCAGAACGACGCCGTGCGCCGCGCGGTGCGCGTCGAACCCGACGGCAAGCTGTTCGAGCACAGCGTCTCCGAGCAACTCACGGCCGAAGCCAAACACACGGTGCATTTCCCGGCCGAGGCGATCGAAGGCGCGAACCAGCTCTTCGTGAAAATCTACCCCGGCTTGATGAGCCAGGTGGTCGAAGGCCTCGACAATATCTTCCGCATGCCCGGCGGCTGTTTCGAGCAGACCAGCTCAACGACCTACCCCAACGTCATGGTCCTCGATTACATGAAGGCCACCAAACAGATCAGCCCCGAGTTGCAGATGAAAGCCGAGGGCTTCATCAACCAAGGCTACCAGCGCCTGGTGACCTTCGAAGTGCCCGGCGGCGGTTTCGAATGGTTCGGCCGCGCGCCCGCGCACATCATCCTCACCGCCTACGGCCTCATGGAGTTCTACGACATGAGCAAGGTCTACGAGGTCGATCCGGCGCTGATCAAACGCACGCAGGAGTGGCTGGCCGGTAAGCAGAAGGACGACGGTTCGTGGGAGCCCAACCAGCAGTACCTGGA
>DAINPV010000453.1:0-1943 GCA_036743315.1 bacterium
GCGACAAACTGCCCTCGGTCTGGTCGATCAACTGCTCGACCGGCGAGTTCGACGATGAAACCAAGAAAGACGGCGGCAACAAGTCGATCTGCTTCACCGAAGCGTGGGAACGCCACACCAACGGCGGCGCGGTCGGTCTGCTCGGTTCGACCCGCGTGTCCTACTCCGGCCGCAACGACCGCATGTTCTGGGGTTGGATGGACAGCCACTGGCCGACCTTCGAACCCGAATGGCCGCTCGACGGCGAAAACGACCCCGAATGGCGCATGGGCATCGTGCTCGAATACGGCAAGCTGTACATGAACCACCATTACGCCAGCGATCCGTACCGGATGATCGCCATTGAGGAATTCCACTGGTTCGGCGATCCGACGATGCAAATGTACGCCGGCGATCCGCTGGAATTCTCCGTGTCGCACCTGCCGATCATTCCCGCCGGCTCGATCTCCTTCGAAGTCGACGCGGGCGTGGCAGGCGCCTTGGTATCCCTGACGCAAAACGGCGTGATCATCGGCAAAGCCTACACTGGCTCCGACGGCGTAGCCCTGGTCGAATTCGACGAGGCGTTGACCAACGTCGAGAACGTCCACCTGGTCATCACCCGCCATCAGTACCGTCCGTACGAAGACGACCTGCTGGTCGGTGCGACCGCCGACGGCATCATCGGGCTGGATAAAACCGCCTATCGCGACGGCAACACCGCCAACCTGTCCCTCTCCGATGCCGACCTGGCCGGCAACGGCGCTCAGAACCTCTTGATCTACAGCGACACCGAGCCGGCCGGTGAAACCGTCGCCTGCACCGAGTTCGAAGACATGGGCGCGTTCTTCGGCAGCATTTTGTTGACCGCCAACGCGCCGGTCGAGGGCAACGGCCAGTTGTCCATCAGCGACGGCGACACCATCACCCTGTATTACTACGACGCGGATAACGGCACCGGCAATCCGGAAGAAAAAACCGACACCGCTTCCGCCGATACCGCGCCGCCGGATTTCGCCGGCCTCGCGACCATCCTGGGCGGCGACACCAAAGTCACCCTCGGCTGGACCGCCGCGACCGATCTGACGCCGCCGATCACCTATCAGATCTACCGCGCCGAAACCAGCGGCGGTCAATCCTTCAACGCGCCGACTGCGGTAATCAACGGCACCGAGTACGTCGATACCGGTCTACCCAACTTCGTCCGCTACTACTACGTGGTGCGCGCGACCGACGTCTTCGGTCACCAGGATGACAACACGATCGAGCTCAGCGACTGGACCGTCGGTCCGATGGTCATCTGGGAAGAGGATTTCGACGACAATGAATCCGGCATTCCCGACACCTGGGAAATCATCGACGGCGGCACCGCCGGCTACACCTGGAACAGCGAAAATCCGGGCGCTCGCTCCAACTCCAATTGGAACGGCGTGTTCGCCATCGCCGACTCCGATTATACCGGTTCTTCCGTGGTCTGGAACGACGCGCTGATCACCGAGCCGATCGATTGCGAAGGCTACTACGACATCCGCCTGGTCTTCTCGCACTATTACAACTATTACAGCGGCGCCGACGACAACGCCTTCGTCCACATCTCCAACGACGGCGGCACGACCTGGAACGAAGTCGTGCACTGGACCGGCGGCGATCGCAGCGGTGTCGAAGACCTCGACATTTCCGCATGGGCCGACGAGCAGGCCGATGTCCGCCTCAGGTTCACCTACACCGGTCAGTACGATTATTATTGGGGCATCGACAACCTGCAGTTGATCGGCATCGGCGCGCCGGTTGCCGATTTCACCGCCGACATCACGACCGGTGAAGTGCCGTTGGAAGTAACCTTCGACCTGGAAACCCAAGGCATCGTGACCGAGTACCTGTGGGAGTTCGGCGACGGCGCCACCTCCACGGTCGAGAACCCGACCCACACATATGATGAAGGCGGGTCCTTCTCGGTCGCCGTG
>DAINPV010000454.1:0-1920 GCA_036743315.1 bacterium
CGTCGTGCCGGTGGGGGGCTCCTCGCCGTTCGGGACGACCGGTTTCGTCAATGCGGCCTTCGAATTGAAACAACAAATCAAAGACGGCCTGCTGCCCGAGCCCGATTTCATCTACTGCGCACTGGGCACGTCCGGCACGGCGGCGGGGCTGGCGCTGGGCCTGCGGGCGGCGCGGCTGAAAACGAAGGTCGTCGCCGTGCGCGTGGTCGACAAAAAGCGGGCCCATCGCCGATGGGTTCAGCATCTGTACCGCACCACCAACGCTGTGCTGCATCAACACGATCCGCTTTTCCCGCTCCTGCCGTGGGAAAACGATCGCCTGCGCCTGCGCGACGATTTTTTCGGCGGCACATACGGACTATACACGCCCGCCGGACGCGAGGCGGTTGATACGTTGCACCAGATGGAAGGCCTGACGCTGGAGTGCACCTACACCGGCAAAGCGTTGGCGGCGCTGGCCGACGATGCGCGGCGCGACCGGTTGCGCGATAAGATCGTGTTGTTTTGGAACACGTACAATTCCCGCGACCTTGCCGCCGACATCTCCGGGGTGGATTACCGCGACCTGCCGCCGGCGTTTCATCGCTACTTCGAGCAAGAGGTGCAGCCGCTGGACCGCTGAGCGCGATCAGTTGATACAGACACGATTGCGGCCGCCGGATTTGGCGCGGTACAGCTCGATGTCCGCACGCTTGATCAGCTTGAACACTTCGTCTTTTTTCCTGGCCGCCGCTCCGCCGATGGAAACAGTCACCGCGATTTTATCTCGGTCTTGATTCATCGCCGAGTGCTCCACCAGCATGCGCAGCTTTTCGGCAACGGTTCGCAGCCCTTCCTTATCGACCTGTTTGATAATCGCGATAAACTCCTCGCCGCCCCAGCGAGCCACCACGTCGAAACTGCGAATGCCCATCTCGATCGTTTTGGCCACCATGCGCAGAACCTCGTCGCCGACATCGTGTCCGTACTTGTCGTTGACGTCCTTGAAAAAATCGACGTCGATCAGCAACAGGCCGAAAGGCCATGCGTAACGGCCCGCTTCGTTGATGATCGAATTGAGGCGGTTTTCCGCGTAACGCCGGTTGCCGATTTCGGTCAGCGGATCGATCATCGCCTGCCGGCGCAGCACCGCATTTTCCTCCTGAAGCGATTGGGGCGCCGCGTTCTCCGCAAAGATTTCCGCCGCGCCAATGACCTCGCCCTTCGTATTGCGCAACGGAGCGGTGCGCACCGAGACCGGCACCCGGTGGCCGCGTTTATGATGTAAGAAGACCTCGGCCTGGCGACCTTGGCCGCTTTCGATCGTCAGGGCCAGCGGGCAGCCGCCTTGACACAAACTATTCCCTTGTTCGTCGACGTGCATCAGGATGTTGTCGGAGCAGCGGTGACCCAGCACTTCTTTCGCCGGATAGCCGGTCAATTCCTCGGCCGCCTTGTTCCAATAGGTGATCTGCCGGGACGTGTTGGTGAAATACAGCCCGTCATGCAGGCTGTCCAGCACATACTTGGAAAAGTCTTCCCGATCAAATAATTGTTGCTTATTCACGGAAATCCCCCCCGTTGTAAAACTCAAGGATGTCCAAACAATTCCCACCATCATTTTTACGCGCGGGGTTCACGCTTGGCAAGAGGATCTTGCCACATCTCCTTCCCCACGAGAGATTAAAAAAAGAGGAGCGATCCAAGATCGCTCCTCCGGGGTTGGTTTCGTAACCGTTTAGCAGCCGCAGCCGCCCGAATCGTTATCGTCGTCGTCATCGTCGTCGTCGTCGATGATGTCGTCGTCATCATCGTCGTCGTCATCATCGTCGTCATCGGTGGTGTCGTCATCGGTCGTATCGTCATCGGCGGTGTCGTCATCGGTCGTATCGTCGTCGCCGGTGTCGTCGTCGGTCGTGTCGTCGTCGGTCGTGTCGTCGT
>DAINPV010000455.1:0-1910 GCA_036743315.1 bacterium
TATCTGAAAAACTCACCGGATGCGCCATTTGTTCCGAGTCGCCAACTCGGTTCCCGATTCGACTTAGGATACGGATTGCCGCAAGGCGCCCGCAAAGGCCCAGTAGCCTTCGCGCTCGGCCCGTAAGCAAGCCGCTTGGGCCTGCGCCGAATCGTCGAAAATGCCAAAGACCGTTGGACCACTACCCGACATCAGAACCCCGCGAGACCCCGAATCCTGTAGTGTCTGCTTGCAACGCGCTACTTCCGGCAATAAGGAAATGGCCGGCGTCTCAAGATCGTTGAACAGCCATTTGGCCACACTTTCCCCATCGCTTAAAGCAGCCGGTAGGGTAGTTGCCTTTACGCTCTGTGTCAAGGGCCATCCGAGCGCTTGATAGACCTTGGGCGTCGATAGTCCCTGTGGCGGTTTAATCAAGGCCAGCGGCAGGTTTTCGGGAACTGAATAGCGGTTCAGTTGCTCACCGACGCCTCCCACCAGGCAGGCGTGGCGGCGGAGAAAAAAGGGCACGTCGGCGCCCAAATTAACGGCCAATTCGTGCAGGCGCTCGTCGGTCAGGGGCAATTCGTAGAGGTCGCGCACCGCGCGCAACGCGGCCGCCGCATCCGAGGAGCCGCCGCCCAGTCCGGCCGCCGAGGGGATGTTTTTGTCCAGGGTGATCTCCACGCCCTTGTCGCAGCCGCCGGCCTTGAGCACGGCCAACGCCGCGCGCACGACAAGGTTGTCGGCGCCGGTGGGCAGGGTGGAGTCGTCGCACAGCAATTCGACGCCGCGTTCGAGGGGCCGGAAGCGCAAATCATCGGCCAACGAAATCGGCGCCATGATCATCTGCAACAGGTGATAGCCGTCGACGCGCCGGCCGACGACCTGCAAAAACAAGTTCACTTTCGCATAAGCTTTGACATGCATCGTGCTTCGATCCTTGCCGTTGAAAACGCATAAACATTAATTATAGGCGCTCACCAATATAATTTCCAGAATTGGTATAATACGTTTGTAATGATTTTCCAATTCAATCTTGACGGACAGGAAGAAATGTTCTGTAATGGCGCACCGCCGTTACGGCGGCTGTAAGGCGCGGTTGGGGAGGATGTGACCGAAGGCAAGTTGCCGGATGCGGTTCCGGCCGCTTGTGTAATGGAGGTTCCCCGATTTGAGCCGAACAATCCTGCTGATCGATCCCAACCTGGCGCTTGCGGCAAAAATCGCCAAATTTCTCGAAGATTTCGGTCATACCGTCGAATTCACTTCGTCCAAAAATGAGGGATTGGGCGCCATCAAGACCTTCGATCCTTGCTTGGTCGTCGCCTCGTTTGCGCTGCCCGACGGCGACGCGCTCGATTTGATCAAAACGATGCGCGACGCGCTGCACAAACTGACGCCGGTGTTGGTCATGGCCACGTCCAAGCAGATCGAGCATTACTCCGACCGCCCGATGCCCAACGGACCCCAGGGTTGGCTCAAGCAGCCGGTCGATCAGATGGACCTGTACAACATGATCAACTCCTGGATCGGCCGCCAGGTCGATCCGTCGACGCCGGTCGCCGCGCCTCCGCCGCCGCGCGAAGAGCCGATGCGCCTCAAGACCGCCATGCCGCCGCACGAGGACGAAGAGGAAGAAAGCAAAACGCCGGCCACCAGCCAGATCGGCAATTTGGCCCGCGTGCCGGTGGCGCGCTTGTTTTATCATCTGGGTCGTCGCCAGTTGACCGGTCAGATGATCCTACACAATACGCCCACCAAGATCGAAGTGCACTTCGAGAAGGGCGTCGTGGTCAACGTGGTCAGCAATTACATCCCCGAGTTGTCGCTGGGCGTGTTGCTGGCGAAAAAGATGGTGCTGACTCCGCAGGAACTGGTCGGCGCGCGCAAACGGTGGGAACGCGAAGGCGGCATGTTCGGCCAGATTT
>DAINPV010000456.1:0-1896 GCA_036743315.1 bacterium
AACATCGTCTGCGGGCCGATGATGGGCTTGCCGGTTGGCGGGCTGCCGTGGCCGGGATTGTTGTCGCCCGCCATGGCGCGCGATCCGCTGACCTCGGGCCTGGTGCTGGCGGGATTCGCGCTGCTGGCCCTCTGGTGGTTCCCGTGGGAATACCTGGGCAAAAAGAAAGCCCCGGCCGACGAACCGCAGCCAATTTGATTATTGCATAAATTGTTAAAAATTTTTACCATTCCCTCGGAGTGGATAAAGGTTTTGTTATGGAGGACAACCGGCCATGAGACGCATTTTCCCGACATTGTTGGTGTTTGTGGCGCTGGCGATATTAGCGTTTGCCTGCGACGACACGGATGACGACGACGACAACGACATCGACGACGACGATGACGATGACGACGACGGCTCGCCCCAGGTCGCTTTCGACGGATGGCAGATCCCCGACCCGTTGGAAGGGGTCATCTATCGCATCACCGACGGCGTGTGGGAGGATCTGTTCATTCCTCCCGGGTTCAAGTTCGACAGGGGAGGCATTGCCGGCTACGGCGACGCGGTTTACACATGGGTGGAGCAAGACGATTGCGTCGTCTGGCGGCTCGGCAACGGGTGGAAAGAAGTGTTCCGCGGCTGCGGGGAAGATGCGCACCTTGCGGACATCGCCTTTTACGCCGGGGATGCGTTCATCGGCTATCTGTACGACCACTACAACGAACCGAACACCGACAAGCTGGTGAAATACGATCCGGAGACGGACGAGCTGGAGTGGATCAACCAGGACATTGCGCCGCGCGGCGTGTTCGCCGGTTTCCAGGGCGATGCCTACGCCTACGATGCGCAAACGATTTACCGCTACGACGGCGTCGAGCTTACGACCGTTGCGACTCTGACGGCAGGAGAGATCCGCGCCGCCGGGCCGCAGGGCGACGGTTTTTTCGCCGTCACGCAGGACGCGACTCTTTTCTGGGACGGCGCGCAATGGTCGACGCTGCTCGAGGACGCTTATCCGTACATTTTCACCGACGCCGACGGCGACATGCTTCTGGCCAATGCTGCGGGCGACGACGAATACTACTATCTGCGTTATGCCGGCGGCGGCGCCGAACCGCTGGATTGGTTCGACGCGAGCGATTGCAGCGTGTCGCTGCTGCCCGGCGACGCCGCGCTGTTCCGCTGCCGTTATGCACCGTCCGACCTCGCCTGCCCGGAAGACGTGTTGGTTAATTTCCATGTGCTGGTCGTCGACGGCGTGCCCTATTGCGGCGCCGCTCCCGCGACCGGGATTCTGCTGATCGACGGCGCGGCGTGGGCCGGAGTGCAGTAAGAAAACGAGAGTTTATCCTAATGTCTACAAGCACAGCTTTCCCCTGACGGCGAAAACTGCGGCACACGCCCACGTCATTCTGAGCGCAGCGAAGAATCTCTCGTTCAACGCAGATTCTTCGTCACGCCTATGGCGTTCCTCCGAATGACTTTTTCCGCACGTATCCGTGCCGCCGAGGATGAGATGAATCCCTTTTCCCCGGAAACATCAAAAGGATCGGTATTATAACCGGCGGTGAATCCCTATTGCTTCGATGCTCCCTATCTTGCTACACTTTTTCACTATGTTTGCCATTGGTAACCATGACCGTTTGCGTCTGGGCGGCCGCTTGTGCGCGGTGGCGCTGGCGCTCGTTTTGTCGCTGCTGATCAGCGATTCGTCGCTTGCGGGCGGCAAGCGCAAGGTGAAGATCCGCAGCATGCCCCCGGTCGTGTGGAGCCACCTGAGCGAGAACCTGTGGCGCATCGACGACGCCACGGTGTGTTATCTGATTCGGTCCAACGGCAAGGCGCTGATGATCAACGTCGGCGCGGGGCGGTCGCTGAGCGATCGCCCCGCGCCGACGTTGATCATCAGCGCCT
>DAINPV010000457.1:0-1872 GCA_036743315.1 bacterium
TGACGAGCGTGCGGCGCAGCATGAACACCCAGAGGCCGAACAGCAGCGTATAGATCAACGTAAAGAAGATGATCGAGGTCAGAATGTGCGCGGCGGGCACGGCGGGCGAATAACCGTCTCGCGTGCGCAGCAGGCCGTAGACGATCCACGGTTGGCGGCCGACCTCGGCGGTGATCCAGCCCAGCAAGTTGGAGACGATCGGCAGAGGAATCGAGAACAGCGCGGCGTAGTGAAACCACTTCGCGTCCCACAGTTTGCCGCGCCAGCGCAGGAACATCGCCAGCGCGCTGAACAGCAGGAAATACGCACCCAAGCCGACCATGAAATGGAACGGGAAGAAGGTGAGGAAAATCGGCGGACGTTCCTCGCGCGGCCATTCCTTAAGGCCCTTCATTTCCGCGTTCCAGTCGCCGTAAACGCCGAAGCTCAGTAGGCCGGGCAGCTTGATCTCGAAAAGATTCCTTTCCGCCTCCGCGTCCGGCCAGCCGATGACCAGCAGCGGCGCGTTGGTCTGCGTTTCCCACAGGCCCTCCATGGCGGCGAGCTTGGTCGGTTGCGTCTTGGCCACCTGCACCGCGTGATGGTGCCCGGTTCCCCACTGGGCGATCGCGGCGATCAGCGCGACGGTCATGGCGATGCGAAACGATTCCTTGGCGAAATCCAGATGCCGTTTTTTAATCAGGAAATACGCCGACAGACCCATCATGAAGAAGGAACCGGCGATCAACGTCCCGACGATCGTATGCTCGAAGCGCGGCAACATCGAGGGATTGAAGACCGCGGCGGCGAAATCGACCAACTCGGCGCGGCCTTCGACGATCCGGTAGCCGGTGGGCGTCTGCTGCCAGGAGTTGGCGACGATGATCCAGAAGGCGGACATCGTCGTGCCGATCGCGACCATCAGCGACGAGAACCAATGCACCTTGACCGACACGCGCTTCCAACCGAACAGCAGCACGCCCAGGAAGGTCGACTCGAGGAAAAAGGCCATCAGCCCTTCGGCGGCAAGCGGCGCACCGAAGATATCGCCGACGAAGCGCGAGTAGTTGGCCCAGTTGGTGCCGAACTCGAACTCCATGACGATGCCGGTGGCCACGCCGACGGCGAAGGTCAAGGCGAAGATGTGGATCCAAAAGCGCGCCATCGCGCGATACAAAGGCCGGCCGGTGCGCAGATGCTTGGTCATGATCCAGAAGATCAACCAGCCCAGACCGATCGAGAGTTGCGGGTAAATGTAATGGAAACCGGCGGTCAGGGCGAACTGGATGCGCGAAAGGAATACCGCGTCCAAGACAAGCCCCCTTTCTGACGGTCAAGGCAAAGGAAAAGAACCGCCGATCCCCTTGGGCGGGATCGGCGGACACGGTCGCCATTTATCAGCCGGCGGGGTTGAACGTCCGCCCTTTCAACGCATGATTGAGCATGAACAAACCGTTGACGCTCTTGTCGATCATTTTCAACTGCTGGACGATATCGTCGGTCTGTTTTTCCTCTTCCACCTGTTCCTCGATGAACCACTGCAGGAACTGGAAGGTGGCGCGGTCGCCTTCCTTCTCGGCGAGTTCGACCAGCTTGTAGATGCGATCGGTGACCACGGTTTCATGTTTGTAGGCCGCTGCGAACACCTCGAGCATGCTCGCGTATTCGGCCGGCGGTTTGGGCACCGCGTCGAACACGGCCACGCCGCCGCGGTCGATGATGAAGTCGTGGAATTTCTTGGCGTGGATCATCGTCTCTTCGAGGAACTGCACGCGCAGCCAAGAGGCGAAGCCGCCCATGTTCTGCGTTTCCGCCCAGGCCGCCATGGCCAGGTAGATGTAGCCGGAGTAGGCCTCGAAGATCATCTGTTCGTTGAGTGCTTTTTCAATCTTC
>DAINPV010000458.1:0-1820 GCA_036743315.1 bacterium
ACCGGATGCAGTCCGGTTTCCGGCGGCGGGAAAGCCGATGCCTACGCCCAGGCCGATCTGGTGACCGGCAATGCGGAGAAACCGCACCTGCTTTCCTTGATTGAAAACCTGAACGCCGCGCGCCCGCAGTGGCAGGTGGCCGACGTGGCGCTATCCTGCGCGGTCGAGGCTGGCGGCGCGGTGCTGATTTCCGATCACGTGCGCTCGTTTCTCAAGGTGCAGGAGGGCTGCCCCGCGCATTGCGCCTACTGCATCATTCCGCTCGTGCGCGGTCCCAGCCGCAGCGTGCCGCCCGACGACGTGCTTGCCGCGGCGCGCGAATTGCTCGCGCAAGGACAAAAGGAAATCGTGCTCACCGGCATCCACCTGGGCGCATATGGGCAGGACCTGATGCCCGCGCTCGACCTAGCCGAGCTGTGCCGGCGGTTGTTGCATGAAACCGCACTGCCGCGCCTGCGTCTTTCCTCATTGGAGCCGCTGGAAGTGACCGACGATCTGCTCGCGCTGATGGCTGCCGATGAGCGCTTTTGTCCGCATCTGCACATCCCGCTGCAAAGCGGCAGCGACCGCATTTTACGCGCCATGCGCCGCCCGTACGATCTGGGGCGGTATGAGGCCATCGTCGCTGCCTGCCGCGCCCGCGTGCCGGGCATCACCATCGGCGCCGATGTGCTTGTCGGTTTTCCGGGCGAAAACGCGGACACCTTTGCCGAAACGATGGCGACGCTGCGCCGGCTGCAATTCCCGCACCTGCATGTGTTCCCGTATTCGGATCGTCCGGGCACTGAAGCCTCGCGCATGCCGGATAAAGTCCCACGCGCCACGGTGTTGGATTGGGCGGAACGTGTGCGGGATATCGGCAATGAAATCCGGCACGAGCATTTGAAAAATCAAATGGGAAGCGAAGAGGTGGTGTTGATCGAGCGGATCGATGAACAAGGGCGCGCGCACGGCGCCGGCCGCAACTACCTGCCGGTGATCATCGAGCAAGCCTTGCCGATCGGCGAAGAAACGGCCGTGCGGATTGTCGGCATAACCGAGGGGGCGTTGCGCGGCGAGCCGCGGTGATCATTCCTGGCCCGGCAGCGGGCTGACGTACAGCAGCGTGGTGATCTCGTCGCTTTGGTTGCCGGCTTCGTCGAAGGCGAACAGGGTAATTTCGCCTTCGTCGTCCCGGGTGACGGTGATCTCGAAGGTCAGCACGCCCTTCGTGTGACCCTGGACGGTCAGGTTAGCGTAGGGAAGCGAACGGTAGTCGCCGTATTCGTCTTCAAGAACCAGCGACAGTTTGGGCTTGGCGAAGTCGCCGTTGGGATCTTCCCAGGCCACGTATCCGACGACGGTTTCGCCGTCGAAGGCCGGGTTGGGCGTGAAGGCGAACGTCTCGGCGAACAACTCGGGTTCGAGCGAAATTTCGTTGTCCTGATCGGCGCACGCGAAAAAAAATAACGCCGTCAGCAGCGGGATGATGTATAGGAACGGATGAAATCGGCTCATCGGATTCTCCTCGATTAGGGTAGCAATAGTTACCGCAAATGGCCGCGGAAGGCAAATGCACGTTGACAGCGAATTATCTCTTTGTTACCGATGCGTTGGCAAACGATGAAGGAAGGCGTCTTGGATCAGAACCGAATGGAAGTATTGTTCGTGGCGCTCGGCCATCATTTCAACAACCCGGCGTTGCTCGCCCAAGCGTTGACCCACTCGAGCTACGCCAACGAGAAGGGATTGGAAGATCATTACGAGCGCCTGGAGTTTCTCGGCGACGCCGTGCTCGAGCTGATCGTTTCGCACATGCTCATCGAGCGCTACCCGGATCA
>DAINPV010000459.1:0-1802 GCA_036743315.1 bacterium
GCGACCAGTTCGTCCATCGCGATCGTGCGGTCTTCGAACACCGCTTGCTTGATGGACGAACTGGTCGCCTATCTCGCCGACGATTGGTACGACGCCGAGGAAAAGCGCGCCTACCTGCTCAACAAGGTGCCCAAGTTCGGCAACGACGACGACGCCATCGACGCGATGGGCGCGCAGGTGATCGACCATTTCTGCGACGAGGTGCTGCAGCACGCCAACTATCGCGGTGGAAAATTCTGGCCGGGCGTTTTCTCGGTCGGCTTTCACGTCGCGATGGGCGCCTTCGCCGGCGCGACGCCCGACGGCCGCCACGCGGGCGAGATTCTGGGCAACGGCATCACGCCGGCCAACGGACGCGCGGTGCATGGGCCCACGGCCGTCTTCAACTCGGTGGTGAAACTGCCGCTGGCGCGCATTCACAACGGCGTGAACCTGAACATGCGCTTCAACCAGCGCAACGTGAAGCCCGAATCGCTGCAAGCGCTGATCGCCGCGTACTTTGCCAAGGGCGGCGTCCAGGTGCAATTCAACATGATCGACACCGCGACGTTGCGCGACGCTCAGCAACACCCGGAGGATTACCGCGATCTGGTCGTGCGCGTCAGCGGCTATTCGGCCCTGTTCACCGGCATGAGCGAAACGGCGCAAAATGAAATCATCGACCGCATGGAATACGACGCCTGAGTCGGAGGAGCGAAATGTCCAAAGTTATGAGCATGAAGCAGGCGATCGCCAAACACGTCAATGACGGCGATTTTCTGTTCATCGGCGGCTATATCTGCCGCACGCCATTCGCGGCGATCCACGAAATCATCCGCCAACGAAAAAAGGACCTGACCGTCACGCGCAGCAACGCGGCCGACGATTTCGACATGATGATCGGCGCGGGCGTGGTCAAGCGGTTCATCGCCACGTTCCTCTCGCTGGGCTTTTACGGCCTGGGCCGCTGCTATCGACGCAGTCTGGAGCAGGGCATTCCGCACAAAATCGAGGTCGAGGAATACACGAACCTCTCGCTGCCGATGATGCTGATGGCCGGCTCGATGGGCATGCCCTTTATTCCGGTGAAGGACATGGCCGGGTCCGACCTGCTCAACGTGAAGTCGTTCATGGGCGACAATAAATACAAAATAATCGAGTCGCCCTTCGACGGTGCAAAGACGGTGCTTGTGCCCGCGCTCAACCCGGACCTCGCGATCGTGCATGTGCAGCAGGCCGACGAGGACGGCAACGCGCAGATCTGGGGTATCGGCGGCGATTGTCAGGTCGGCGCCAACGCCGCGAAAAAGGTGATCGTCACCTGCGAGCGGATCGTCAGTCGCGAGGTGATCGGCAAGGATCCCTCGCGCACGATCGTTCCCGACTTTAAGGTTGTCGCCGTCGTCGAGGAACCGTACGGCGCGCATCCGGGGTACACGCCGGGGTTTTACGATTTCGATTTCAACTTCGGCAATTTGTACAAAAACGCGTCGGGCACGGTCGAAGGATTTCAGGCGTTCCTCGACGAGTGGGTGTACGGCGTGACGGGCCGTGCGAAATACATCGAGCATTACATCGAGAAAATGGGCTATGGCGCGTTCCGCAAGCTGCAGGCGAAATTCGATTACGGCTATCCGGTCAGTTATGCGTACTAACCCGAGCAGGAGAAGGCAATGAGCGAACATGCCGCCGATTACTGCAAACCCGAATTGATGGCCTGTTGCGGCGCGCGCGAAATCAAGGACCGCAACCTCGTCTTGGTCGGCACGGGCTTTCCGACGATGTCGGCCAACATCGCCCGCTACACGCACGCGCCCAAAGCG
>DAINPV010000460.1:0-1724 GCA_036743315.1 bacterium
TTCGCTGCGGCTGATGGCGGCGACCAGGAAGGGATCGAAAAACGCCGCGTCCGTGGGCCGATCGTCATCGCGACAATAAATGTAGCCGGTGACGCCGAAGCCCGCTCCCTTCTGAAAGATCACGGCCAGCGAATCGGTATCCGGCAGTGTGAGGTAGACGCGCATCCAATCGACGGTCGTCAAGCTCTGCGGCATTTGATTCGGCGGCAGCGCTATTTGGCTCAACAAAACGTGGTTATCCGGGTCCAGGTCGGCGTTTTGGATGCCGCCCGCCGCTCCGGAGTCGTAGCCGATGCCCAGAAAATGGAAATTGTAGATGGCCATCGAGGTCGGCGTTACTTGCAGATCCTGGATGAAGTAATTATCCTCGACCGAGTCGTCGTAGATGTCGATGACGCCCACATAGCCGTTGTTCCGATCCAGCACAAACACGTCGCCGCTGACATAGAGCATGCCGCTGATGGCGATCTGATCGTTTTCCTTCAACGTGGCGGTGACCAGCGTGGAACCGTTGGTCAATGTCGTCACCAAACCGTTTTCGTCGATTTCGGCAATCTCGGAATCGCCGATGCTCCAGTCGACGGGCACGTTATAGACTTCTTGTCCGTCGACGCCATAGCCGTTGGCCGCGTACTGAATTTCCGTCCCCCGCGGCTCGGCAACGAACTCCGGCACGAGCCAAAGGCTCGTGATATCTCCTTCGTATGTGTCGTCGTCGCCGGTGTCGTCATCCGTCGTATCGTCGTCGTCATCATCATCGTCGACCACGGGCCCCATGTCATCGTCGTCATCGTCGTCTGTCGGACTTGGACCGGCGTTGGATTCATTGAGCGTTCCATCATCGTCGCTGCCGCAAGCCATCCCACCGACCAAGGCAATCGTCAAAGCAAATAAAAAAACGGCGATTGTCCGGAACATAGTTTCCTCCCCCTGATGGTTGCGTGTAGTATACATGTTAAGCCAAACGCTTGGCAATTAGCACAAAGGAAAAACGCGATCGATGATACGGTTAATTTCTCGTCAACGACTTGCATTCCGGTCGGTGCTCGGCTTGCTTTTCCTGGCCGCGGCCTGCGTTGCCGATCATGCCCAACCGCCGACAGCCGGCACAGTGGAAATACAGCGCGAATTGATGGGAACGATCGTTTCGGTGCAGACCTACGGCCTGCCGGCGCAAGCGGCGAAACCGGCAATTGAAGGCGCTTTCGCGGCGATCGAGGAGTTACAACGCCTGGCGCATCCGCAATGGGAAAGCTCCGAGATCCGGCAACTCAATCGCCAGGCCGGACGGACGGCGGTCAAACTGTCGCCGCCGATTTATGAAATCGTCGCCCTGGCGCACGAGGTGTCGGAGCACTCGCGCGGCGCCTTCGATGTAACCTATGCCGGAGTAGGGCGGTTGTATAACTTGCAGGATCCGCATGCACCGCTGCCGACCGCCGACCAACTGGCCGCCGCCCTGCAAACGATCGACTACCGCAAGCTGATTTTATCGGCGGCCGACCGGACCGCTTTCCTACAAGAACCAGGCATGCAGGTGAACCTGGGCGGCATCGCCAAAGGCTGGTCGGCGCAATCGGCCATGGCCGCTTTACGGAAACAAGGGGTACAAAACGCCATCGTCAACGCCGGCGGCGATATGACCATCATCGGCAGTAAAAACGGCGTACCATGGAAAATCGGCATCCAACATCCACGCAAGCCCCGCGGCGAACTCTATGCGG
>DAINPV010000461.1:0-1669 GCA_036743315.1 bacterium
AAAAAAAGAGCCGGCCTTTTTGGGGCCGGCTCGTATGAGGAGGGGAAGAGTTTTGCTTAGTAGCGGAACGCCACTTCGAAGCCCGCGGTGAGCGGGGCGCCGAAGGATTGGGTGGCGAAGTCAAGCGCGCCGAAATCCACGCCCTGGACGACATATTCCTCGTCGCCCAGATTCTTGCCCCAGAGTGAGAAGTCGACCGTGCCGGCGCCGAACGTCACGTCCTGCAGCGAAATGCGGGCGTTGATGATTGTGCGCGCATCCGAGGTGGTGGCGTTGACGTTGGGGTTATCCGCCGCGCCGGATGGATAGAAGATCGCAGGGTGGAAATCCTGCTTGGATTGCCAGACGGCTTCCACACGCGCCTGGATCTTGCCGTCGCGGAAAGCGGCGATCGGCTGGGAATCGTATTGCACGCCGGCCGCGCCGGTGGTTTGCGAGACATAGCCGAAGCGGGCCACTTTGGCGGCGTCGAACGGCAACAAGGTGCCCGGATCGTTGGTGATGTACTCTTTGTATTCCGGGTTCACGAAGCCCATGTTCCAGTCGAGCGTGATGCCCTGCATCGGCTTGGCGACGATTTCGAATTCAAGGCCCGTATATTCGGATTTGCCGGCATTGCTCACGATCGAGATGGCGCCCGTCGGCCCCGCGATGAATTGCGCGACCTGCTGATCCTGCAACTCGTTGAAGAAGGCGGCGATATTGGTCTGCAGGCGGCGGTCGAACCAGTTCGCCTTCAGACCCGCTTCATAGGAATAGAGGATTTCCGGATCGAACTTCTCGAGCGATCCGCGTGTGTTGAAGCCGCCGGCCTTGTAGCCTTTGGAATAGGACACATAGGCGTTCAGATCGTCGGTAAGGAAATACTGCGCCTTGGCCAGATAGGTCACCGCGTCGAAATCCGCGTTCGCTTCGGCCCGGGCCGGCACGAATACGGTGTTCGAATTGAAGAGCGTGGTCGCCTTCTTGTCCGCCGAGTACCGCAATCCGCCCGTGAAGCGCAGCTTGTCGTTCAGGATGTTCGGCGTGAAGCTGGCCTGGCCGAACACGGCCCAGCTTTCGCTGGTCGTGTTGTAGGAGAACGGATTGCTCGCTCCGAACGCCACCGGTCCGAAGCCCGGAATGAAGGTCGGGAAGATCAGCGTGGAGGTCTGGCGTTCCGAGCCGTTGTCGGAGAACCAGTAACCGCCGAGCGCGAAGTTCAACCGATCGCCGCCGGCGACCTTGTCGCCATATTGGCCGTTCAGCTGCACTTCCTGCGTGAATTGCTCGTGGCTGCGTTCGTTGGCGCCGATAAAGGGCACGCCCGTCGCGGTGGTGAGACCGGTGAAGGTGGCGTTCGGCGTGATATAGGTCATCTCTTCGCCGAAGACCGCGCCTTGAGAGGTGTCCTGCCACTTCCGGTAGCCGGTGATCGACTTCAACATCAGATTTTCGTTGAGGTCATATTCGGCGGTGAAATTGTGCATGGTCAGGATCGAATCCGCCGTGCCCAAAGCCGGGTAATTGAACTCGTCGCGGCGCTGGCTGGTGATCAGCGGCAGCGTCACGGCCGGGCCGCGGAACACCGGGCCAACGCCTGTGATCTGACCGGCGACGTTGCCGGTCTCGGACTCCGAATGGATGATCTGGTAATTGGCGCGGAAGGCGCCGCCTTTATCGTAATTGA
>DAINPV010000462.1:0-1665 GCA_036743315.1 bacterium
GTCGTGAGGATCGCCGTCAACGAGCGCGACGACCTGACCGTCGCCCTTCAGATCGGCGACGCCAACGGCTACGACAGCCTGCGCTTGTTCTTCGTCAAGAACGACGGCGACCGCTTCTGGGGCTTCGGCGAGCAATACAACTTCATCGACCTGGTCGGCCGACGCGTGCCGGTCTGGACCTCCGAACAGGGGGTCGGGCGCAGTCCGCACCCGGCGCTGCCCACCACCGGCGATCTGACCGACACCTATTTCCCGATGCCGTATTTCCTGGACCCCGCGCAGGGCAAGGGATTTTTACTGGACAACAGCGAATACTCGCTGTTCGATCTGGGCCGCACCGCGTCGGACCGGTGGAGCGTCGAAGTCTGGAACGGCCGCGACGTGTCGTTTCGCCTGTTGCCCGGCCCGCGACCGGCCGCGGTCGTCCGCCAGTTGACGCGCGAGGTCGGCCGCGCCGCATCGACACCGCCCGATTGGGCCTTCGACGGCGTGATCCTCGCCGCGCAGGGCGGCTCCGAGTCCGTGCTGACGCGGCTGGATGTCGCGCTGTCCGCCGGCATTCCGGTTACCGCGGTCTGGGTGCAGGATTGGGTGGGCATCCGTCACTTCGGCTTGGGCAATTACGGGGTGAAGTACCGGTGGATCCATGACGAGGAATTGTATCCCGACCTCGCCGCAACCATCGCCGATCTGCGCACGCAGGGCATTCGCTTCCTGGGTTACTTCAATCCCTTCGTTTGTCCCGACTACGAGTTGTTCGAACCCGGCGCGCAAAACGGCTATCTGATCAAAGGAGGCGACGGACGCCCGTATGTCTTCATCATCAGCGTGTTCACCGGTTCGTTGCTGGATGTGACCAATCCCGCGGCGGCGGATTGGTTCCAGAATTACGCCCGCGCAGCGATCGACCTGGGCATGTCCGGCTGGATGGCCGATTTCGGCGAATGGCTGCCCTTCAACGCGCAACTGGCCGACGGCGAGGCGGCGGCGATGCACAACCTGTATCCGACGCATTGGCATCGTCTGAACCGCGAGGTATTGGCCGAGGCTTATCCCGACGGTGATTTTTTCCTGCTTACCCGCAGCGGCTTCACCGGCGAGCAGAAGGTCGCGCAAGTCGTCTGGGCGGGCGACCAAGAAGCGACTTGGGACGAAATGGACGGTCTGCCCACCGTTATCAAGGCCGGTCTGACGCTCGGACTGGCGGGCATTCCGTACTTCACGCACGACATCGCCGGCTTTTCCGGCGGTCCCAGCACCAAGGAACTCTTTATGCGCTGGACCGAATTGGGGGCGTTCACGCCGATCATGCGCACCCACGACGGCTTGCAAAAGGCGGAAAATCACCGCTTCGACAGCGATGCGCAAACCCTGACGCATTTCACCCGCTTCACCTTGATTCACCAGTCGTTGGCGCCGTATTTCCGCGAGCTGGCGGAGCAAGCGCGGGAGACCGGCCTGCCGATCATCCGTCACACCGCGCTGATCGAACCATTGTGGTCCGAAGCTCTGCGCGCACACGATCAATGGATGATCGGCGAGGATTTGCTCTTTGCGCCGGTCGTGACCGAGGGAGCGACGACAGTGCAGGTGCGTTTTCCGGCCGGCGAATGGGAGCATTTGTTCACCGGGCAGATCGTGGCGGGACGCGGCACGCGCGAGATC
>DAINPV010000463.1:0-1659 GCA_036743315.1 bacterium
CATCCAACATCTCACCACTGCAACTTCCATTCGAAATAAACCTGTGCGGCGTCGTGCGCATCCTGGCGGAAGTAATCGCCCGTCATGAACAGGTGACCGCCGTAGATGGCGAACAAAACGTTGGGCGAAAAAATATAGTCGACGCGCGCGTCCATTTCCCAGCCGATTTCCGCGTCGTCGGTGACGGGATTGGGCTCGGTGGCGCGAATGTAACCGTAGCTGACGTAATAGTGATGGTTGGCCTGGAAATTCAGGTCGAGGCCGAGGTTGGCGAACATCGTGTTTTCCACGCCGCCACTGCCGTAGCCGTCGAACAGGCCGCCGGGCACGCCCGCGCCGGGGGACAGATTTTCGTACACCGAGAAGTAGCCGCGTTTGATATACTCGTCCATCGTTTCTTCTTTGATGCCGAAATCGTTGTCCGGCGCGAAGAAGCCTTCGTAATTGACGGTGTCCGGATCGTCGCCGCTGCCGTAGCCCATGGTCAGGGCGACGGTATCGACGTTGGTGAGGCGGTAGTCGGTTTTCAACAACGCCGCGCGACCGCGCCAGTGCAGGTCTTCGGCGCCCTCGACGTCTTCATTGGCGAACAGCGTGCCGAACTGTTGGTCGTACTCGGCGTTGATCGTCACCGGGCCGAAGTCGCCGACGTAATTGGCGCCGACGTTCCACATCTGACTTTCCTGCCCCGTGTATTCCTCCTGGCTGAAGGCGGGCAGCAGCCACATCGGGCTGCGCGGATCGGGCCGGTTCGGATACTGCGTGACCTTGAAGTCGTTGACCCAACCGAACAGCGAAAGCTTCTGCTTGGGCGTGGGCGTCGCGTTGGCCCAGACGAAGAAGGTGTCTTCGTCGTCGTTCCACTTCATTTTCATTTCGTAGTTTTCGCCCTCGTACTGGCGCACAGCGCCGGCGGCGATTTCGAAATAGCGATGCTTGTAGTAGGTATACGCGCCGTCATGCTCGTTGCCCATGATCAAGCGGTTGCCCAGTTCGACGGGCATACGGCCGAAGACGAGGTACAACGGGATCGGGTAGATGTCCATGCGCGTGTACAACTCGCGGAAATACAGCGCCTCCATGTCGAACTTTTGATCGCCGCGCCCGCCCATCACCGGGGCCTGGCTGCCCCAGACGATGTCGCCCAGTTGCATGCGGATGATCAAATCGGCGTAGTGGCCGAAATTGAAAATCGTGCGGAACTGGAAGCGCTGATCCCACCAGCCGTAGTCGTTGCTGAGCGTCGACTTAGGATGATAGGCGTAGACGCGCTCGCCGGCGAAGTTCGTGTAGGCGTTGATCGTGTTGGCCTCGACCAGCGCGCGCGACCGGAACTCGCCGTGAAACGACACCGACCAGCCGTTGCTGAAGGTGATCGCGTCGCGATCGGCGTCCCAGGGCAGCAACGGCAGCACGTCGTTTTTGCCCGACGCCTTTTTCTCGACCTCGGCCAGCCGCTTTTCCAACTCGGCGATCTGCTTTTGCAGTTCCTCGGCGGTGGGTTGCTCGTCGTCGTCATCCTCCTGATCGTCCGCCGCCCAAGCCAGAGCGCACGACGCGAACAACACGCTCGCCAACACCAACAGCGATATTCCGTGACGCCACATTTTCCTACTCCGCAATCGCTTCAGATACCCATCAGGGTGATGCGAAAACGCG
>DAINPV010000464.1:0-1652 GCA_036743315.1 bacterium
TTTTCAACAAACGCATCCGGCGTTGGTCGGAGTGGACGCACAACGTATATTACGTCTTCGTTTATCTGTCCGGCTGCGAGCGCGGGCTGCCTTGCGCGGAGGCGTACGAAATCATGACCGACGCGGTCGAGTCGCTCACCGCGTTTCAGGAGCCGCCCAACCGCGAAAGTCACGTCGATTGTCCGCTGCTGCCGGTCGATCCCCTTTCCGCAACGCTGGTGGAATTGGCCGAACTGCTCGGCCTGAGCGATTTGCTGGACTTCGAATTGCAGACCGCGGAGCCGCATGAAATCGCCGATCGCTGTCGTGTCGATTTCCTGTGGCAACGCACGCCGTACCACCGTTATTGCATCGGCTACCTCGATCAGAGCGTGTTTCCCGGCGTCGATTACCTGCTGGCTTACTGGATGGGCCGCTACCACGGCTATCTCGAACCGCATGACATCGTCGACGACGATACTAACGATGACGACTCCCTGGACGACGACGCTGTTGACGATGATGTCGACGATGACGGGGCGTCCGATGACGATCACGGCGGCGACGACGATTCGATCCTTACCGGCGACGGTGATGACGATAACGATGACCGCGGCTGTGCCTGCTGAAGCAGCAGCGCCAATCTTGACCGGCGCCGGTTCGCCTTTTAAAATATTTCCAAGATAACAATTTCCCTCAACGAATGTAGGTGAGTCATGGGCGGTATTGTTGTCATCTTCAATCCGCACGCCCGGCGCAACAGCAAGCACCCCGGCCGCGCCGCAAAATTATCCGAAATTCTGGGCGATGCGGGCGAGGTGATCGTCACCGAAAAACTAGATGAAATGGCCGCGTCCTGCGCCGAACTGGTGCGCCGCGACGTCGACCTGATCGGCATTTGCGGCGGCGACGGCACCAATCATCTCGTGCTGACCTGCCTGATCGATCTGTACCGACGCGCCGGCCGCGAACTGCCGCCGCTCGCCCTGCTCAAGGGCGGCAGCATGAACACCATCCGCTACAGCCTGGGCTTGCAGGCGAACACGGTGGAGAACCTCGTCCAACTGGTGCGCACCTGGCGTGCGGGCGAACCCTGGCCGTTGCAGGAGCGGCGCGTGCTGCGCGTCAACGAGCGTTACGGTTTTTTTTACGGCAACGGTTATGCGGTGAATTTTCTGGAGGAGTATTACAACTCGCACGTCGCATCAGGGGCGCGCCGCGCGGCGGAAATCACCTACAAGGCCATCGGCGCTGTGGCTACGCGCAACGAGATGTTCCACCGCCTGGCGCGGCGCATCGAAGCCGAGATCGTCGTCGACGGTCGGCCGCTCGCCTTTCCGTCGTTGGGCATGACCCTGCTGGGGACGATTGAGTACATCGGCCTGGGCTTCAAGCCGCTGTATCGCGCGCAGGAAAGCCCCGATCATTTTCACGCCGTGCTCACCGGCCTGACGCCCACCGACATCCTGGCGCAGATATATCGTTTCTTCACCGGCAAACCGATGGAGGGCGAGCACCATTTCGACGGTCTGGCGCGGGAGGTGACCATTCGCGGCAATGTGCCGATCGGCTATACCCTCGATGGTGAAATGTACAGCGCGCCCGACGTCCATATTTCCCTGGGTCCGCGTCTGCGCATCATCGCCGCCGATGCAAAAAAAAGTCCACCGAGA
>DAINPV010000465.1:0-1634 GCA_036743315.1 bacterium
CCAGGCCGGAACGTCGAAGCGCGGATCCTGGTCGGGCCAGGCCACTTTCGCGACCACCGTGTTTTTGCCGGCGAGCTTGCCCGCGCGGCGGATGGTCGCGTCGGTGTGTTCGAAGGCCTCGACCGCCGCCACCGCGCCCTGTTTGACGACCACGGTCTGGCCGACGTGCTGCGCGGCGACGGCGCGGGCGACAGCCATCCCGCGTTCGATGTCCTGCCGCTGCGCCGCGTCGGGCTCGGGACCGCCCAGGTGCCCGGTGGGGGTGACCAGCTCGGGCAAGGCGGCGGTCTGGGCGACGATGGTAAAGCCGTGCGCCACCATCTCGTCGGCCAGCACGCCGAACAGCGAATGGTCCTTGCGATCCGGCAGGCGCATCACCATGGACAGGGCCACCTCGTCGAACTTGATGTTCGCGAAGTTGAGGCCCTTCTCCACCTTGCCCAGGTAGAGCAGCTCGCGCACGCCGTGATCCTTCATATACGCGATGATCGTGCCGACCTGCCCCAGGCTGAACGAGGCACAGGCGTCGCTGACCGGCCCGAGCGCATCCTGCTCGGTTTCGGCCAGTTGCGCCGTCACGACCTCGCGCCCCGCCCGGTGCAGGGATCGAGCCGCCAACAACGGCAGACGGCCCGCCCCGGCGACCAAGCCCAGCGGGGCTGTGCTCATCACTCGACCGCCTTGAGGCGTTCGAGCACTTCCAGCGAAACCTTGAGCGAACGCAGTTCGTTTTCCACGCTGATCATCCGGTTGCCGTTGCCCTGCACGCAGTTGAGAAAATGCTGAAGCTCGAACTTCAGCGGATTGCCCTTGTGCACGAACAAGCGCTCGACGATGGATTCCTGCCGATACTTGAGGGCTCCGTCGGCGACCGTCAGCGTATAACTGCTTTGCGAACTGCGATGAATATGAATTTCCTGGTAGGAATAATCCAAATTGATGTACGCGCCCTTCTGGTGGACCGTCAGGGTGCGGATTTTCTCCTCGCTGACGCGGCTGGCCAGGAAAGTGGCCAGCGTGCCGTTGTCGAAGGTGATCTGCACGGTGACCAGATCCTCGTAGTCGGACATGATTTTACGGCCCTGCACGTCGAGCTTGGCAATCGGCCGATCGATCATGTTCAGTACGATGTCGATGTCGTGGATGAGAATGTCGAGCACGACGCCCGCGTCGGTGATGCGGCCGGTCCACGGTCCGATGCGCTTGCTTTCGACAATGTAGGGATTGTCGACGATCTTTTTCATTTCCTGGACGGCGCCGTTGAAGCGCTCGACGTGGCCGATGTGCAACACGAGGTTGTTCTTGGCCGCGATGGCGAATAGTTCCTCGGCCTCGGCCATGGTCGGGGCGATCGGCTTTTCCAGCAGTACATGAATGCCGTTTTCCAAAAATTCCTTGGCCACCGGAAAATGCAAGGCCGTGGGCACGGCGACGCTGACCATGTCGACCTTGCCGAACAGGTCACGATGATCGCTGAAATACGGGAGGTCGAACGGTTCGGTCACCTGTTTGGCGCGCTCGACGTTGACGTCGGACACGCCGACGATCTGCACGTTGAGCAGTTCGCTGTACGCGCCGACGTGGTAGCGGCCCATGTGGCCCACGCCCACGATGCCCGCGCGCAACGGTTTGGA
>DAINPV010000466.1:0-1618 GCA_036743315.1 bacterium
CTTGGTGTCGGGATTGACCACCGGGTCGAGTCCGGTGGTTCCTTCAACGGCAAGCAGGACGAAACGACCGTTGGCCGGGTCGAGCGACACGGGAGTGAGCAGAAAGTTGTAGCTGTCGAAACCGATTTGATTGAAGGTGGTCATCATCGGCGGTTGTGGGACGGCCAGCCGGCGCAGCAAGAGCACGGAGGCGGCCGTATCGGTGATGCTCAGCGGCAATTCATTGCCGGTCGGCGCGGCGGTGGTGAACGAGAACGAACCGCTGAAATCGCCGCCTTTATCGCCGCCCACCAGACGATTACCCAGGCGCCAGCCGCCGATAAGGTATTCGCCGCCGATGGCGACCTGGTACTCGGCGTTCATCGGCAACGGGTTTTCCGGAATGATGCTGAAGAAGTTGCCGTCGGCACTGACCTCAATGCGGTGCGCGAAGGACGGCGTGAGCGTCACTTTCAGTTCGTCGCGGTCGATGCGCGCGCGCACGGTGTCGCCGCCGCTGCGCACGACGAGGCGGAAGGTCAGCACTTCAGTCGGGTTGATCGCCCGCTCGATCTCGGTCTGTGACGAGCCCCCATTGGTGAAATGGTAGAGGAACGCGCCGTCGTCGGGAATCCCCTCGTCGGGCGAAAGGTCGCAGCGTTCGTCGCCGGAATTTTCGCAATAGCCGAAGGGCACGAACCAGAGCGTGCCCGCTTCGCCGCCGATGTACAAGCCGTCGGGCCCGATGGCGGGCGAGCCATTGAGGTCGTTGCGGTCGCCTTCGGTGGTGTCGAAGGACCACAGCTTCACACCGTCGTCGCGCAGGGCGTAGAGTTTGCCGTCGCCGCAACCGACATAGACGTTGCCCTCGCCGTCGATGGCCGCCGAGGAGCGAATCGGATCGAGCGTGTCGAAGGCCCACTTGAGCGTGCCGTCGGGATTGATGGCATAGAGCGTGCCGTCGGTCGAGCCGACGTAAATCGTGCCGTCGTCGGCGATCGAGGGGCTGGCGTAGAAATGATCGCGGGCGGCGAATTTCCAGACTTGCTTGCCGTCGTCGAGGTTGTAGGCATGCAGATAGCCGTCGAAGGAACCGGCGAGCAACAGACCGAGCCCATCGTGAATCGCGACGCTGCCGCCGATGGGCCCGAGAGTGACATTCACCCAACGGCGCGCGCCGGCGGGATCGACCGAACGCACCATGAAATCGTTGGCGCCGAAGTAGATTTCGCCGTTCGGTCCGATGGCGGGACAGGACCAGATTTGATCGATCGTCTCGTACTTCCATTGGACGACGCCGCTCTGTTCGATGGCGTAGAGGTGGCGGTCGTCGTTGCCGGCGTAGAGCGTGCCGTCCGGTCCCATGGCGATGTGGCCCTCCCACCAGGGGATGAAGGCTTCGCCGGCGTCGGCGGAAACGCGCCAGACCTCCTGACCGTCGGGCGTGAGCTTGTACAGATAGCCGTCGCCGGCCGGCAGGTAGATATGGCTGTCGGCGGCGATCAACGCGGTGGAATCGATGATCTGTTCGGTGGGAAATTCCCATTTCTTTTGGCCGTCGGCGTCGATGGCGTAAAAACGCGTGTCCGCCGAGCCCATGTAAACGGTGCCGTCCTCGTCGAGAACCGGCTCGTGGAAC
>DAINPV010000467.1:0-1580 GCA_036743315.1 bacterium
AGCGGCACAGACACAACTTTGGCCAGCCAGGCGAGCAGACTGATCATTACCAGCGACATCGCCAGGAAGGAAAAATCGCGGACGCTGGGATTGAACTTGCGAATGTTCACCCGTGCGAAGCGGGCCAGCGTCACCTGCGCCAGAAACAACAGGGCGACTGCGGCGATAAACGCCATCAGCGTATGCAGGGTGCCGGCGCCGGCGAGCATCGCCCGCAAGATGACCATGTGTTCGGCAGTGATCTGCTCGCCTTCGGCGACGATCAACTGGTTTTTACGGAAATGAATGATGCTTGGACCGACCTTGTTGCGCGCCTCTTCCTTGCGCTCTTCGGTGGCCGCGCGGTTGAAATCGAGGGTCGGTTGAATCAGTTGCGAGGCGATGTTCAACGCCACGGCTCGGATCTGCCCGTTGGCGATCTGTTCCCGCGCCCGCGTCTCGACCTGTTTGAGCACCGTGGCCAGATCGGGGATGCTGTCCAGTTTATCGTACACGCGCTCCTTGCGCGTGTTGAGTTCGCGCAACGTGATCGCTTTTTCCCCGGGCAACGCCGCCACCTGATCCAGCATCGTCTGCCGGTCGTTGACCACCATGCGGATCAACACATAATTGACCAGATCGGCAACCGCCGATTCCACTTTCAGCGAATAATTTTCCTGCTCCAGAACCCCGAGCATCTTGCCGTCGAGCTTGACGCCCAAGGCGCTTTGGAAACGCTCTTCCTGCTCTTTGATCGCCTGGGCGCTGATCAGACTGGCCTTGCCGACCTGCCCGTCGGACGCGCCGTCCGGTTTGCCGTCGGCCGGCACGCCGAAGAACAGGCGCATATCCTCGAAACTTTTGTGCAACCGCGCGGCGACGCGCTTGCCCGCCTTGGTGTCGTGGTCGTAGATCGGATAAATGCCCACGGCGGCTTCGCGCTGGCGCGCTTGCGTGCTGGACGTATCTTCCAGGTCGAAATCGCGGTCGGCTTTGATGGCGTGGTTAGCGTACATGCCGACCTTCCAATTGCCGATGGATGTGCCGATGCGCGGCGTGATCAAAATCGCCAAGACGACGGCGACCACCAGGGCCAGCACCCAGGTCTGGTTGCCCACCAGACGCACGATGCGATTGACCACCCGCCGCATCGCTTTGAGGATCACGGGCGCCTGAAAGCCGTTGCTCAGCGATTTTTTCCCGGAGTCCTTCTTCACGTGGTTTCCGCTCCGTTTTTCTTCTGCTGATCGTACCGGTCGTACGCCTGGACAATGAGCTGCACGAGTCGGTGCCGCACCACATCATACTGATCGAAGCGCACAAAAGCTATCCCGTCGATATCGCGCAGAATTTTCTGCACGACCACCAGACCGGACTTCTGTCCGTTGGGCAAGTCGATCTGCGTGTCGTCGCCGGTGATCACCGCCTTGGAATTGAAGCCCAGGCGGGTGAGGAACATTTTCATCTGCTCGGGCGTCGAATTTTGCGCCTCGTCGAGAATGACGAAACTATCGTTGAGCGTGCGCCCGCGCATAAAGGCCAGCGGCGCGACTTCGATCGTTTGGCGATCAATCAGCCGCTGCACCTTTTCATAGGAGAGC
>DAINPV010000468.1:0-1540 GCA_036743315.1 bacterium
CCCATTTTATTGTCCTAAATCCGCCGGAAATATCGATTTGACACGCCGCCGCCTTGGGATTAGTGTCGGGAGTCAATTACGCGATCATCGGCGGCGGCGCTTGCGTCGCCCTCAATTTTTTCTAAGGAGATTACTATGCGCAAAGCACTGTACGCGATCATGATGATGGCGATCATCGTATCCTTCGCGGCTTGCGACGGCATGAATGCCGGCGGACCGGCCGCGACCCCGGAAGGCGCCAAAATCGCCTCCGTCGACAACCAGCCGATCACCGATCAGCAAGTTCTGCAGATGGTGCAGGCGGTGCGTGATCCGCGCCAGTTGTATCGCTTCACCACCGACGACGGGAAAAAGGATCTGCTGGACAAGCTGATCGACATGGAGCTGGTGTACAAAGCCGCCAAAGCGGAAAGTCTGCAGAACGATCCGGAAGTGAAAAAGATGCTCGACGGCTACACCAAGCAGTTGCTGTTCGTCTTCTACCTGCAAAAACACATGGAAGAAGCCGGCGGCGAAGTCGACGAGGCGGCCGCGCAGAAATACTACGACGAGCATCCGGATGAATTCCAGCAGGGCGAGCAGGTGAAAGCGCGCCACATCCTGATCAAGGTCGACGAGAACGCCGACGAAGCGACGGTTGCCGCGGCGAAAACGAAGATCGAAGGCTTGGCCGCGAAGATCAAAGGCGGCGCCGACTTCGCCAAGCTGGCGGAAGAAAACAGCGACGATCCCGGCTCGAAAACGCGCGGCGGCGACCTGGGCTTCTTCGGCCGCGGCCGGATGGTGCCGGAATTCGACGAAGCCGCGTTCGGTCTGGCCGTGGGCGAAGTGTCCGCGCCGGTGAAGTCGAAATTCGGCTGGCACATCATCAAGGTCGAGGAGCGCAAGGACAGCACCAAGCGCGAATTCGCCGAAATCAAAGATCAGCTCATGCGCAAAATGAGCTTCGAAAATCAGCAGAAAGCCTACGACGACATCGTCGGCAAACTGCGCGCCCAGGCGAACATCCAGATCGACGAAGAAGCGCTCAAAGCGTTGACGATCCCGATGCCGCAATTCGGCGGGCAGCCGGGCATGCAGTTGCCGCCGCAATTGCAGGGCGCCAAGCCGGCCCAACCGTAATTTCGTTTTTATCCAGACTCTGACGATCCGAATCGTTCCGGCGGTTCGGATCGTTTTTTTTAATCGAACTTCATTTGACAGACCCGTTTCCGGCCCGATAAAATAATTTTGTTTCCCGGATGAATGTGCGGTCCAACCTGATGCCACAATGAGGAAAATACAATGAGCGTTGGTTTGATCTACCTTGCCTGCCTGACGCTGGGGTTGGGCTACGCCCTCTGGACCGGCCTGCTCGGACCGATGTTCGGCGGCGACACGGGCGGCGGTGCGGGCGGCGACATCGGCGACGTGGGCGATATCGGCGACGTGGGCGGAGATCCGGGCGGCGATTTCGGTGACGGCGGGCACGGCGAGTTTCTCGATTTCAACGCCGATCATAATGTAAACGCCGGCGAAGTGCATTTCACGCCGCTATCGC
>DAINPV010000469.1:0-1532 GCA_036743315.1 bacterium
TTAAGCCTTGCCCCAAAACTTCACGCGTTTTGCGAGACGCTGCAGGAAGGATTCTTTCGAAACGCCGGCATTGTCCGGCGTACCGACAACGACCGGAATTTCTGCGGTCACGACGGAAGCGGCAATGTTCTGTGAAGTTTCGCGAGGTGGCCGTGGAGTGCGCGGCGGACGCGGCTTGCCATCGTTCGGTGCATGAGTACGCGGTTTGCCGTCGTTGGACGATGGCGAACGCGGCTTGTCGCCGGGGCGTGCAGACGAAGAACGTGACGGGCCGGACTTGTTCGGGCCACCGGGTTTGCGTGCGCCAGGCTTGCTACCGGTTTTGCTATTGGCGGCGGCTTCACGCACTTCTTTATAGATGGAGGAAATGCTGTCGTTTTCTTCGCCTTCCACCGACGGCACATGGGCGCGCGGCGTGCGGGGAATCGCGACCAGCAGTTCGGCGGTAACAGGTTCGGTCGGAATTTTCTGTTCGATATACGCTTCGATATCCGGCAAACCCTGTGCATACATTTCACAGGCGAAACTGATCGCATCGCCTTCGGCGCCGAGACGCGCGGTGCGGCCGATACGATGCACGTAATCTTCGGCATCGAACGGCAAGTCGTAGTTATAAACGTGGCTGACGCCATCAATATGCAAACCACGTGCGGCCACGTCGGTGACGACGATGATTTCAAGATCGCCGCGCTGGAATTTCGTTAGCAGGCTTTGGCGTTTTTTCTGTGGCACGTCGCCGGAGAGAACACCGACGCGGTAATGCGCTTTTTCCAGAGCGCGGGCAACGCGTTCGACCCAGGCTTTCGTATTCACAAACACCATGGTGCGCGCGCCTTCGCTGCGCGACAGCAAGCCAAGCAATAAAGGAAGTTTTTCCTCGTTGGCCGGGAAATACATTTTCTGGCGAACTTTGGCGGCGGTGATAAATTCGGTTTCGACGATCAGTTTTTCCGGCTCGTGCATATGCTCGTAGGCGAGCTCGAGTACGCGGTGCGACAGTGTTGCCGAGAACAGCAAGGTCTGACGTTCTTCGCGACGCGGCAGTTTGCGGAGCAGGAAACGGAGATCCTTGATGAAGCCCAGATCGAACATGCGATCGGCCTCATCCAAAATGCAGACTTCGCAGGCATGCAGATGTACGACGCCCTGGCGTACGTAATCGATCAGGCGACCGGGTGTCGCGATAATCACGTCGCAACCCGCCTGCAATTGGGCGCGTTGCTTGTCGTAATCCACGCCGCCGTAAATCAGGGCGAATTTCAGGCCGAGCGAGGCACCGAATTTCTCGGCATCCTTGTGAATCTGGATCGCCAGTTCACGGGTCGGGGCCAGGATCATCGCGCGCGGATCAGCCGGGCCACGGTTGGCGAGGGCAGGTTTCGACAGCAATCTGTTGAAGGCGGCGACCAGGAAGGCGAGGGTCTTGCCGGTACCGGTTTGCGCCTGGCCCGCGACATCGCGGCCTTGCAGGGCGATTGGCAGGGTCATGGCCTGGATCGGTGTGCAGCGGTTGAAACCCGCCGCTTCCAGTC
>DAINPV010000470.1:0-1522 GCA_036743315.1 bacterium
GGAAGGCGACTTCCGGCTCGACCATCCAGAACTCGGTGAGGTGCCGGCGCGTCTTGGATTTCTCCGCGCGGAAGGTCGGACCGAAGCAATACACCTTGCCGAACGCCTGGCACGCCGGTTCCATATAAAGCTGGCCGCTTTGGGTCAGGTAAGCCATCTCGCCGAAGTACTCGGTGGCAAACAGCGTGCTGGTACCCTCGCAGGCATTGGGGGTGAAGATCGGCGCGTCGATCAACGTGAAGCCGTGACCGTCAAAGAAGTCGCGGATCGCTTTGATGATCGTGTGACGCACACGCATGATTGCGTGCTGACGCTTGCTGCGCAGCCACAGGTGGCGGTGGTTCATCAGAAAATCGGTGCCGTGTTCCTTGAGCGTTATCGGGTATTCCTGCGTGACCTCGCTGATCACTTCGAACTGCTTGACCGACATTTCCACGCCCAGCGGGCTGCGTTTGTCTTCCTTGAGTTCGCCGGTGATGCGCACGCTGGATTCGATCGGCAGCCGATCGGCGAGAGCGAAGGTTGCGTCGTCGAAATCGCCCTTGAACATCACGCACTGAATCGTTTCCGAACCGTCGCGGATCTGCAGAAAATGCAATTTGCCGCTGCTGCGTTTGTTGTACAGCCAACCGGCAAAGGTAACCGTTTCGCCGATATGCTTATCCGCCTCCGCAATGTAAATGACGGATGCCATCATTATTTCTCCTTATCGTTTGCTAACCGAATGTGCAATTCCTCCAACTGCGCGGGCGAAACGGAACTGGGCGTGTCGCTCATCAGACAAGCCGCCTTGGCCGTCTTGGGGAAAGCGATCACATCGCGGATCGACGGTGCGCCGGTGAGCAGCATGATGATGCGGTCCAGGCCGAAAGCCAGACCGCCGTGCGGCGGCGTGCCGTAGGACAGCGCGCTGAGCAGGAAGCCGAATTTGTTCTTCGCTTCCTCTTCGCCGATGCCCAGGGACGCAAACATCTTCGCTTGCAACTCGGCGCGATGGATACGAATCGAGCCGCCGCCGATCTCGCTGCCGTTCCAGACCATGTCGTACGCGTTGGCGCGCACGCGGCCGGGATCGGTGTCGAGCAGTTCGACATCCTCGTCCTTGGGGCTGGTGAACGGGTGATGCATCGCGTAGAAACGCTTGTCTTCCTCGTTCCACTCCAGCAGCGGAAAATCAACGACCCACAACAACGCGTGTTTGCTTTCGTCGATCAATCCCAGGTCCTTGCCCAAACGCAGGCGCAGGGCTCCCAACGCATCGAACACGACGCGATTGGTGTCGGCGACAACGAAAATTGTGTCGCCGTCTTTTCCCTCCATGCGGGTGAGGATCGCCTGTTTTTCCTCATCGGTGAGAAACTTCACGATGCCGCCGGTCAGACCTTCGGCGGTCACCTTCAATGAAACGAGGCCCTTGGCTCCGAACACTTTGACCAGTTCGGTCAAATCGTCGGTCTGCTTGCGCGAGAAGACGCCCGACGCGCAAAGGGCGCGCACCGAGCCGCCGGCGGCGACGGTGTCT
>DAINPV010000471.1:0-1513 GCA_036743315.1 bacterium
TATTTTCCGGCGCGCGTTGGTGGAAGATGCGCAGCACCCGCAGGCGAACCTGGGTCTCGTGCTGGCCGACGTGCAGCAAGTGCTGCATTTCCTCGATGAAATCATTCTTTTCGTCGGCGACATGGCCGGCGGCATGGGGTTGGCGCAAACCGATGACGGCGGCCTGGAGCCCGGCGATTCGATCGACGCCACGCTGCACCACTTCCTTAAAGGAATCTTCGAGCCGCTGGTCGACGAAATGATGCTGGCGATGGTCTACGTGCGAGCCGACCAAAACGTTTTGCTCGATGTGCCGTCCTATCCGCTCGGCTTCTCGTCGTTCACGCTGGTCGATCTGCACGGACAGTGGGATGCGTCGGACGTCGCCTGGCTGGCCGGCACTCTCAACCTGGTGCAGGGGGCGATCGATATCATCCAGGGCACAAACATGGACTTGAACCTCGGCCTGCTGCTGGACGCCGATTTCGTCGGCAACCTGCTCAACGGCCGCGAAATGGATATCGCCGACACCCTCGGCGAGCTGACCTCCGTGTTGCTGGCGATCATGCAGGACGAACAGCGTCCCGATTTTCTTATGCCGCTGGACGGCGAGCGGTGGCGTTACGAACGCGCGCAACGCAATCTGGCGATGGCCGCGTACGAATGGGTGTGCGTGTGGTCGCTGATCGAAGCGGAAACCGACGATCCGGTCGACGACGTGCTGACCTATCTGGACGCCGACGGCGACGGCCGACGCGACGCGAGCGAACGCTTCTCCTGGACGACCGTCGGCTTTGCGCCCGCGGCGATGGACATGCTGCCTGCCTGGCGCGCAATGGGGTGGGACCTGTTCGCCGCTTTGGCCGAGCGCACCGACCTGGATCCGTATCCACAAAACTACAACACCTTCGATCTGGCTCTGGCCAACATGTTGTTGGAAAGCCTCGGCCTGCCGGCGTTGATCGGCTCGCAGAAACTCGATTTCGCCGCGATGGTGGAAAATCCGCCGAACGCCGAACTCAAGGCCTTTTTAATCGATGCGCTTGAATGCGCCGATCAACTCGACGATCCGACGGCGATGCTGGCGTGTTTCTCCTCGTTGTTTTCCTGAGCCTTTGACCGCACCGCGCAAATACGGTTATCCTTGCCCATGGGAGGCGAGCAGCATGAAGCGAATCTGGTCTATCGTTTTGTTGATTGTATGTACGGCGGTTGCGGCGTCGGCGGAATTCACCATCGACACCGTCGATCAGGGCGGCGTCGGCGCGATGACCGATATCGCCCTGGGCGTCGCCGGCTGGCCGGCCGTGTGCTATTACGACGAAACCAACGGCGATTTGAAAGTGGCCGAACTGGGCGGCGGTGGCTGGTCGTTGGCCGTGGTCGACGCGAACGGCAACGTCGGCGGCGATTGCTCCATCTATGTCGACACCGGTAATGATCCGCATATCGCCTACCTCGACAATGAGAACCTCGATCTGCGCTACGCCTATCGCGACGGCGGGACGTGGTACAGCGAAATGCTGGAGGAATA